>CAJXZG010000134.1 GCA_913063265.1 uncultured Prolixibacteraceae bacterium
AAAAGTACAGCGTGAAATCGAAAAAATTTTAGGACCGGATTTTCATGTAAAAAACAAATACCAACAACATGATTTAATTTATAAAACCATGCAATCGGAAAAATGGGCTGCCTACCTTATTTTAATTTTTATCCTTGTTATTGCTTCTTTTAATATATTAAGTAGCCTATCAATGTTGATTATTGATAAAAAAGAAGATATTCATATTCTCCGTAGTATGGGTGCATCATCTAAAACTATAGGACAGATTTTTCTTTTCGAGGGTTGGTTGATTTCTATCGTAGGAGCCGTTTCCGGCACTGTTTTAGGCATATTTGTGTGCTGGCTGCAAATAACATTCGAATTTATTTCGTTTCCTCAAAACGGCACCTTTCTGATTACCGGTTATCCGGTGAAAATCATTCTCACCGATATTCTTCTTATCTTGAGCGTTGTTCTTCTTATCGGATTTTTTGCATCCTGGTATCCAATCAAATTTATCTCCAGGAAATATATATCAAGTTAAGCAATTGAAATACCTTTAGATTCATATTTTTAAAAGCAATATTTGCTGATATTCGTTATTATTTGTCCTTACAATTTGTAATAACTTGCAACTGAAAATGTTTTGATTTATGAAAGCTATTGTAAAAAGTAAACCAGAAAATGGAATTTGGATGGAAAACGTCCCAATGCCAGAAATCGGACCCAACGATGTTTTATTGAAAATCCAAAAATCTGCAATTTGCGGCACCGATCTTCACATTTATAAGTGGGATGAATGGGCGCAGCAAACCATAAAAACACCTCTTATAATAGGTCATGAATTTATGGGTGTTGTTGTTGATGTGGGTTCAGAAGTTGATCGTGTAAAAGTTGGAGAACGTGTTACTGCCGAAGGTCATATATCATGCGGATTTTGCAGAAATTGCCGGCGTGGTCGTCAACACATTTGCGATCATACAATTGGTATTGGCGTGAATAAAAACGGAGGTTTTGCAGAATATGTTTCTGTTCCGGCAAAAAATGTATTACATGTAGATAGTCGAATTTCAGATGAAATGATGGCAATCATGGATCCGCTGGGTAATGCAACTCACACCGCTTTATCTTTTCCGCTACTGGGAGAAGATGTTTTGATTACCGGAATAGGAGGTCCGATTGGAGCAATGGCTGCAGCTATCTGCAAGTTTTCTGGCGCAAGGAATATTATCGGTACCGATTTAAGTAAATACCGGAGAGATCTGACCAGAAAAATGGGTGCTACCCGTGTTATCGATCCCACAAAAGAAAGTATCAAAGATGCCATGGCAAAACACGAAATGGTTGCAGGTTTCGATATTGGTCTGGAATGTTCCGGTTCTCCTGCAGCCTTTAACGATATGGTAAATCACATGTACAACGGCGGTAAAATTAGCTTATTGGGCTTGTTGCCCCAGCAGACTCAAATCAACTGGAGTAAACTCATTTTCAAAGGCTTAACCTTAAAAGGAATTTACGGAAGAGAAATGTATGAAACCTGGTACCACATGGAAATGATGCTTACATCAGGACTTGATATCTCTTCAGTTATCACACATAGATTTGCCGCTGACGATTACCAAAAAGCTTTTGAAATAATGGAAAAAGGAGATTGTGGTAAAATAATTCTTAATTGGGAATAATTAAAAACCAGCATCTTAGTAAATGTTTCATTGGTTTTTTGTAATTGTTTCACGTGAAATCTGATTAATACTGATAATTTCTGAAATTAGATAGAATGAGATGGATTAGCTACTTTTGTAGAAAAATATGGTGATTTGAATAAAGGATTGGTAATAAAATCTACGGGAAGTTGGTTCACTGTTGAATCGGAAAATGGTGAGCTTTTTGAATGCAAAATAAAAGGCAAATTTCGGATTAAAGGAATTAAAAGTACCAATCCCGTGGCTGTTGGCGATCATGTGGAATTTACTGTTCAGGATAACAATAGTGCTGAAAGTGAAAAAAATATTGGATTAATAACAGCCATTTCCAAACGTAAAAACTATATCATTCGAAGGTCACAAAATCTTTCAAAACAATCCCATATTATTGCTGCCAATGTTGACCAGGCGGTTCTTGTAGTAACACTGGCCTATCCTGAAACCTCAACTACTTTTATTGATCGTTTTCTGGCTTCTGCAGAAGCTTATAGAATACCGGTTTTGTTGGTTTTCAACAAAATTGACAGGTTGAATGTGAAGCAACAAACTTATCTGGAATCATTAATTAAAGTTTATTCCAAAATTGGGTATAAATGCATTCAAACTTCAGCAACTACACAATTTGGAATGGAAGTTTTAAAAGAAGCTATAAAAGACAAAATAAATGTTGTAAACGGTCATAGTGGAGTTGGAAAATCAACATTAATAAATATTTTGGAGCCGGGATTGAAATTAAAAACCATGGATATTTCCGATGTTCATCAAACCGGAAAACATACAACCACTTATTCCTCATTACATAAATTGAACTTTGGCGGATATGTTATCGATACTCCGGGTATAAAAGCATTTGGAATGCTCGAAATGGAAGCATGGGAAATTTCACACTATTTCCCTGAGATTTTTAAGATTTCTTCAGAATGTCAATACAACAATTGTTCGCATACTCATGAACCGGGTTGTGCAGTAAAAAAAGCTGTTGAACAAAATGAAATTGCCGAGTCGCGTTTTATAAGTTATTTAGGTTTGCTCGAAGGCGATGAAAAATATAGACCGGCATTCTAGTTATTCAGACGATTCAATAAAACCTCCACCAACAACCCTATCTCCATCGTAAAAAACTGCTGTTTGTCCGTTGGCGATCATGGCTTCAGAATTTAATAATTCGACCTCAGCCCTTTGATCATTTAAAATATTGATTTTACAGGGCGTTAACTGAAGCCGATATCTGACCTTTACTGCATACGTATTTTCATATTTAATCTCCTCTATATCAACGTATTGGAAATTATTCAGGATAATTTTTGAACGATACAATTCCTCATATTTTCCTAGTACAATTTCATTCTGATCTAGACGAATTTCTGACACAAAAACAGGAAAATTGAGATTTATACCCAATCCATGACGTTGACCAATGGTATAATTGATTATTCCATTATGTTTACCAAGAATATCACCTTTTTCATTTACAAAATTTCCAGGCACCGAAATTATACCCTCCTTTTGTAAAAATTTTCGGTAATCATTTCCTTCGATAAAACATATTCCCAGGCTATCTTTTTTCTCCGACAATTTTACAAATCCTCTCTTTTTTGCAATTTCTCTTATTTCAGTTTTGGAATATCTTCCCAAAGGAAATTTGAGTTTTTGTAGTAGGTTTTTATTCAATCCCCATAGAAAAAATGACTGATCTTTTTCTTTATCCACTCCTTCATAAATGTAATTGGTATCCCTATAATTTTTGATTTGAACATAATGCCCGGTAGCTATAAAATCACAATTTTCTTTTTCTGCAAATTTTTCCAAATAGTAAAATTTCATAGTAGGATTACACACTGCACACGGAAAAGGTGTTCTTCCATTTTGATATTCTTTAATAAAATAACTGATTATTTTATCCCTGAATTCAGTTTGAAAATCTGCAACAATGTGTTTTATTTTGAGTTTTTCTGCCAGAGTTTTTGCGGCATTTGTAATTTCGGTATTTGATTTTTTATCTTCGGAAAAAAGAAATGTTATTCCAATAACTTCAAATCCTTCATCCTGCAATAGCATAGCCGCAACAGAACTATCTATTCCCCCACTCATTCCCAGGAGAACTTTCTTCTTCATTTATCCTGTTGAAAATAGTTAAACACAATTTTTGCTTTTGCTTTACCAACACTTACTTCCAGCTCTTCCAGTTTCTTTCCTTTTATAGCTTTTACAGATTTAAAATCCTTTAATAGTTTTTGTGTTGTTTTCTCCCCTACTCCTTTTATATTATCCAACTCAGAAACAATTTGTGCCTTTGATCTTTTATCGCGATGAAAATTTATTCCGAACCGGTGTGCTTCATCTCTTAAATGTTGTATAACTTTTAAGGTTTGAGAAGTTTTGTTGATATAAATCGGAACCGAATCACCAGGGAAATATATCTCTTCGAGTTTTTTGGCAATACCAATTATTGAAATTTTTCCTCTCAATTCAAGTTTATCCAATGCATTAACGGCAGATGAAAGTTGTCCTTTTCCACCATCAATAATAATTAGTTGAGGCAAGGATTTTTTTTCATTCATCAGCCTGCTGTATCTTCGGTTTACAACTTCTTCCATCGATGCAAAATCATTTGGACCATCAACGGTTTTTATATTAAAATGCCTGTATTCTTTTGAGCTGGGTTTTCCATTTCTAAAAACAACACATGCTGCTACTGGTTGAGATCCCTGCAGGTTACTGTTATCAAAACATTCTATATGAACCGGCAATTCTGCAAGTTGAAGGTCTTTTTTGATCGTAGACAACAATTGCTCGGTTCTTACTTTTGGATTTTTAAGTACTGCATGCTTTTCCTTTTCCAGCCTGAAATACTTTGCATTTCGTTGCGATAATGCCAGCAATTCCTTTTTCTCTCCTCTTTTCGGAACAGTAAATTTTATATTTTTAAGATTAAAATCAAGCTTAAATGGTACAATTATTTCTTTAGCATTGCTAAAAATCTTTTGACGTATTTCAATAATTCCTGACAAAATTAATTCTTCTGTACTTTCATTTAAAACCTTTTTAATTTCCAAAGTATAGGTTTGAATAATTGCACCTTTTATAACCTTTAAGTAGTTAACAAAAGCAAATTTCTCATCTTCTTCAATACTAAAAACATCAATATCTGTAATGGTTGGAGAAACTATCGTTGACCTGCTTTGATACCTTCGTAGTGATTCGTATTTCTCTTTAATTCGGGCTGCTTCTTCAAAATCCATAGATTTCGACAACTCCTGCATTACCTTTTTTAAATGTTTAATTACACCTGAAACATTACCTTTCAATATTCCATTTATATCTGAAATTCCCTGGTTATATTTTTCTTTTGAAATGTATCCTTCGCATGGCCCGTAACAATTACCGATATGATATTCCAGGCACACTTTATATTTTTTGTTTTTTATGTTTTCATCCGACAAATTGTAGTTGCAGGTTCTGAGTTTATATTGCGATTTAAACAGCTCCAATAGTGTACGAACTGTATATATAGAGGTATACGGCCCATAATATTTAGACCCATCCCTAACTAAATCACGTGTTTTTACAACACGGGGATAGGGTTCATTTTTAATACAAATCCAGGGAAAACTTTTATCGTCTTTTAACTGAATATTATACCTGGGTTGATATTTTTTTATCAGATTGTTTTCTAACAGCAAAGCATCCTGCTCACTTTGTACAACCATATGTTTAATCTCTGCAATATTTCTAACCAGCAAAGATGTTTTGCGATGATCATGTGTCCTGAAAAAATAGGAAGAAACCCTTTTTTTCAAATCTTTGGCTTTACCTATATAAATAATGGTATTTGCATTATCCAAAAACTGATATATCCCCGGCTGGTTAGGCAAGACAGCAACCAGAGATTTTAAATAATCAATATTTTTATTTACTGTTTGATATTTCAATTATGAATATTTAACCAGTACCTGAGGTTTATAGTGATTGACCTGATTCTTTTCAGGAGTTTCTATAAATTCCAAATCACAAACAAAACTAAAAAATACTTTTTTAACCCTGCACTTTTCAACCAGCCTAAGTGCTGCCAAAGCAGTTCCACCTGTTGCAAGCAAATCATCATGAATTAAAACCACATCATTTTCCGACAAAGCATCAACATGCATTTCCACACTATCAGTTCCGTACTCCAGTTCATATGATTCTGTTAACACCTTCGCAGGAAGTTTATTCTTTTTTCTCACCGGAACAAAACCGGCATTCAACCTGCTTGCTATTGCTCCTCCAAAAATAAAACCCCGCGCTTCCAGTCCAATTACTTTTGTAATTTCTTTTTCTTTAAATTCATCAACAATAGAATCTATTACAAAATTAAGGGCATCCTTATTTTTTATCAAAGTGGTAATATCCTTAAAATTGATTCCTGTCTTTGGATAATCCTGAATTTCCCTTATCTCTTTTTTTAAATCCATTCTTAAAATTAATTTGTTCCACGTGAAACATTATCTGCCCAACAAAATCAGAAGCACATTAATATCTGACGGAGATACCCCTGAAATTCGTTTTGCCTGTCCAATTGTTTTTGGATTTATTTTTTCCAGTTTTTGCCGGGCTTCAGTTGAGATTGATTTTATTTCACTGTATTTAAATCTGTTTTCGATATTAATATTTTCAAATTTATCCAATTTTTCCGCCAGAAGTTTTTCACGATTAATGTATCCATCGTATTTAATCATAATTTCGGCACCTTCGATAATTTCCATTTTTCTACTCTCCGGAACCTTCTTGAGAAATGTTTGAAATGGGGTGATTACTTCAATTAAATCAAATATTGAAATCTGCGGCCTTAATATTATGTCAAACAGCTTAACACTTTGCTTTAACTCTGTTGTTCCTTTTTCTATAAGTAATTGATTTACAAACCTTTGTTTTACACTAAATGATTTTGTAAAATCGATTATCTCTTCGATTAAGGTCATTTTTTCCTTTAATAATTCGACTCGTTCCAGAGAAGCCAGACCCAATTTATATGATTTTTTAGTTAACCTTACATCAGCATTATCTTGTCTGAGCAAAATTCTAAATTCCGCCCGACTTGTAAACATCCTGTAAGGTTCATCTACTCCTTTTGTAACCAAATCATCAATGAGTACTCCTATATAAGCTTCATTTCTTTTAAGAACAAATTCCTCGTTTGGTTTATGACATTTTAGATGAGCATTGATACCCGCCATTATTCCTTGAGCTCCAGCTTCTTCATATCCGGTTGTTCCATTAATTTGCCCCGCAAAAAACAGATTTTTTACAATTTTTGTTTCAAGCGTTTGATTTAATTGTGTGGGTTCGAAATAATCGTACTCAATCGCATAACCAGGCCTGAATATTTTTACATTTTCCAAACCTTTGATTTTTTTTAAGGCCTTATACTGTACTTCCCAGGGTAAGGACGAAGAAAATCCGTTTAAATAATACTCAATTGTTTTTTCTCCTTCAGGTTCGAGAAATAACTGGTGCTTTTCTTTTTCTGCAAAAGTTACCAATTTTGATTCTATACTCGGACAATAGCGTGGTCCGGTACTTTGAATTGTCCCATCAAACATAGGTGATGCCTCAAATCCTTTTTCCAGTTCATTATGTACGTCCAGACTGGTGTGAGTTATCCAACATGACCTTTGTTTCAATTTACTTTCTGTACCGGGCAGGTAAGAAAACTTATAATGACTCACATCACCTTTTTGCTCTGTCATTTTTGAAAAATCAATACTTCTTCCATCAATTCGCACAGGAGTACCGGTTTTTAGTCTTCCTGTTTTAAATCCAAGATCAAACAATTGCTCAGAAATATTGTATGAAGCTGCTTCGCCTATTCGACCTCCTTTTAGTTTAGCAGCACCAATATGCATCAATCCATTCAGAAAAGTGCCATTGGTTAGAATTACAGTTTTAGCTTTAAATTCAATTCCTATTTTGCTTACTACACCTTCAACCTTATTGTCCTTTATAATTAATTGTGTAACAACATCCTGCCATAAATCAAGCTGTGGAATACTCTCTAATATATCACGCCATACTTCCACAAATCTAAATCTATCGTTTTGTGCACGGGGACTCCACATTGCCGGTCCTTTGGATTTATTCAGCATTCTGAACTGGATGGTTGTTTTATCTGCTATAATTCCTGAATAACCACCCAGTGCATCAATTTCTCTTACAATCTGCCCCTTAGCAATTCCTCCCATTGCCGGATTACACGACATTTGCCCGTACTTGGTCATATCCATGGTAATCAACAAGGTTTTTGACCCCAAATTGGCAGCTGCCGCTGCTGCTTCACAACCTGCATGACCTCCTCCTACTACTATTACATCATAAAACGGTATCATATTTCTAACCCACTAAAATCAACTTTCTTTAAATAATAATCTTCCTTCTCCCTCATAATTTTTTTTTCATCATCTGTTTTATCATTGTAACCAATTAAATGTAAAACTCCATGAAATATAACACGATACAGTTCATTAACTACTGTAATTCCGTATTCGTTTGCATTTTCTCTTATCCGGTCAATACTGATAAACAAATCTCCCGAGATTATATTTTCATTAACATAGTTAAAGGTAATAATGTCAGTAAAGTAATTATGATTCAGATATTTCTTATTAATATCGAGTAAATAACTATCAGAACAAAACACTAAAGTTATCTCTCCGAATTCTTTTAACTCACTAGTTATTAATAGTTTGAGGTATTTTTTTATGGTTTTATTTTGAGTTTTTAGAGGTTGAATATCTTCGTAGTATATTTCTAATTGATTCACTTACATTCAATTTTAAATTGAATACGGTTTCCTTTCTCATTGTATTCTAATTTATTACTCATATTTCTGATAATAAAAATTCCCCTGCCCGATTCATTTTTTAAGTTTGAGTTTTTTGTTGGATTTTTAACCTCGTTAACATCAAATCCTTCTCCTTCATCCTCAATTTTTAGTTCAAGAATATTTCTTTTACAACTGGCTTCAATAATTACATTTTTCTTTTTGTCGCTTTTGTTACCATGTTTTATTGAATTTATAACTGCCTCCGAAACACACAAATATATTTTATTGAAACATCTTTTATGAATATCATATTTTTGAATTATTTCCTTTACAAATAACTCAACTTTCTTTAATTCAGATATTTCTGATTGTATGATAAGAATATTTTGAGGATTATTTATCACTACCTAATTCAATGTTTTTTAAATATTGTTTGTACTTATTGTTATAAAAGTTGTGCAATTTATGAGAATTTCTGTTCAAATACTCAATACTGATATTCTCTTTTTCTATATACTCAAAAAATTTAACAGGGTTACTATAAAACTCATCTGCAGTTTCCGACTCTCTTTTATCATCAAAATCTCTTTCTATTTCAGCTTTTTCAGCTTGTAGCAAACGAGTTGTAATTTGATTTTGTCTTGCTATGGTTTCTGCACTTATAGATTTATTCATCAATTCTTTTCTGTTTTGCTCCAGCATTCTATCAATCTGCTGCAATTGCTTTTTAGCATCGCTCCCCACACTGCCGTTATTCATCAAGTCGCGAAGCATTTGCTGCATCATTTCGTGTTGCATTAAACTTTGCCCTAACTGTTGACTCATTCCCTGCTGATTGCCCTTTTTCATTTGTTCAATCATTTTTTCCAGCTGTTCCTTTATACTTTGAGATTGTTGCTGTAATAAATTCATTCCGGGTTTACCCTGACCAGGATTTTCACACTGTTGATCCCCGGGTTGGCCATTAGCCATTTGATTCTCCAGATTTTCCAGTGCTTCGTTTAACATTAAGGCCAAATTATTAAAAGAAGTAACTACAAATTGTTGATTTGATCTCGCATTGGGAAATCTTGCTTCCTGCATATTTTCAGTAGCTTTAGACAAGTTAATTTCCATTGTTAGCAATTCGTTATTCACCATACTTGTTATTTGTGGTGTTCTCATTGCCAATGTATACAAGGAGTCTTTAACAATTTTACTTTGATCCAATATCCTCTTCTGGTCTTTGTTTAACTGAAGCAGGGCAGGGTCTTTATCAGCTATTCCGTTTAAATCGGTCAGAATTCTTTCCTGTTCAAACGAAAGATAAATCAGATTACTCAAAATTTGACGAAGGTTTGCAATGTTCTCCATGTTTTGTTGTTGTGTATTCATGTCGAGCATTTGCTGCATGCTAAACGCAAGATTTTGTAATTTTTCGCTGCTTTTTTTAGTGCTTTCAGAGGATTTTTTTCTATTCTTTTTACTTAGCTCATTTTTGCTTTCTTCAAAACTATCATTGATATCCTTAAACTCCTCTTCAAACTCATCAAAATTCATTGGTTCCGTTAATTCATTATTTAAGTCTAACGCATCCGAAAGATTTTCCTGTAATTTTTCAATTTCTTCCTGGTGTTCATTTACTTTTTCTGTCGCCTCTTCGTAATTCTTTTCTTCTTGAATTTGCTCACTTAATCTGGTTTCCTCTTCCGCCATTTGATTTAACTGATCGATTGCATCCTGAATTTTTTGCTCTACCTTCATTTTTTTCAACATTTCAAGGTTTCTTTCAAGTTGCTTTTCCAAATCCTCGAAGGTAAGGTTCATATCTTCTGAAAGCTGATTTAGTTTTTTACTGTCGAATTGCTCTGCAAGCTTGTTAAACTCTTCCATTAGCTTTTTTAATTCATCAGTAAATACCTCTTCAAGTAATTCTTCAATTTCTTTTTGCTTTTCCTGTATTGCCAGATTTTTTTCATCAAAAGAATTAAGATAGTTATTCAGGTTTTCATTATCCTGTTTAATCTCTTCATACAACTGTTCCAATCGGTTTTGTTTAGAAATGATATCATTTACCATTTGAGATTTTTCCCATTCAGAAACATTAGAATCCATGTTTTTCATCTGCAGATTATTCAGATCCTTCTTAATTTCTTTTGCCAGTTCACGGCTTTTATCAATGTTTGCCTGTAATTCATCAAACTGTTCCTTGTCTTTGGCCAGAATCTCTTCTTTGTTTGGAAACTTGAAAACAAAACTGTTCGAGGTCGTTGTTTTAAACCTATTTATTGCATCATTGTCGGAAACCGAAAAATAGTATGAAACTGTTCCTTCGTTTATTTCCAGATCATTAAAATCAAAGGCAAAATAGAAATCCTGATCCGTAAGCATTTTCACAAAAGGAATTGAAATGGCAGAATCTTCATTATTAATATTAAAGTGAAATTTTAGATTTGAAAAACCATAATCATCTCCAATATTTCCTTTAAAAAAGAAACGTGTCAATTGCAGTGAATCTATTATTTGTGTGACATCTATTTGTGGGAACAAATCAGGAAT
Organism: uncultured Prolixibacteraceae bacterium; assembly: GCA_913063265.1. GTDB lineage: Bacteria > Bacteroidota > Bacteroidia > Bacteroidales > Prolixibacteraceae > Draconibacterium. The sequence goes on from CAJXZG010000134.1 coordinate 11,005, forward strand.
TACTTCAATGGAATACGACAATGCCAATTCCGGTTCGGTTATTCTGTTCTGAATAAATACATTATAATTCGTTGATTCGTAAAATTTTATATCATTGATAAAACTGTTATTTTCTTTTACAGAATTTATTTTTAATGAATCCTTGAGTACAAGATAAAGCGAATCAATATCAATACCGGTAAAACTCCATTCTACTTTAGTTCCATTAGGAATTTGTATATCACCGATATTGGTGTAAACCTGCTTTTGTAAACCGG
>CAJXZG010000135.1 GCA_913063265.1 uncultured Prolixibacteraceae bacterium
CGGGAAAAGGGCACGACCGTCTTTGGCAACTCCAACCGTAATAGCCCGGTAAATTTCACCATCAGTCCAGTCACCGAGATTGTAGGGGGTAAGATTAGGTGAGTAAAAATCTCCGGGAGCCCCATTTTCTTCAATAAATTCGGGACCACCCCCAGCGTAATGCACCCCGGTCAAAGGACCCGAAAATTTGGTAAAATCACGATGCGAGTGACAATCAACACAACCCATAACTGTATTTGCCAGATATTCTCCCCGTGCTAACCTTTCAGGTGTTTGTTCAACTGTTATTTCGGGTGCGGGAGAAACATTAGGAAGAGCAAATTTTACATAGGAAACAGCAATAACAATTATTACTAAAAGTGCCAACGGGATTATCCAGATTAAACGTTTCATGATGGTAAAATTTTGATTTGTATTACAATTTAAGAAAAAAAGAGCAAAATATCTCAATAATATACTAAGGATTATATTTTAACTTAAAACGTAAATTTCTGGAAATAGGAATGTAATTATAGGAACAATAAATATTAATTAATGATTTTAAAACTTTATACATTGTTTTGAGATATGCAATCTCCACTCCAGGTACGGGGTGAAATTCACAAAGGCCTGTACAATTTAATGTTACAGGCTTTTTTGTGATTCAGCTAATAGCATGGTAACGCTAATGTTTGATTAAATCAATTTCAGAAAGAATGAATTATGAAATATTAAACTTTTAATGCTTAATAGTCTTTTTACAGTGCTAATAAGATGAGCAACATTGACATTTTTTCCTGAAAGGAATGCAGGTTGCCAATAGTTTATGGGCGCATTTCATTTGCTGTTTAGCATAACTACTACCAGGGAAAATTTTGTACCTTAAAAGAAAGTAGCTAATTAGAACATTCTTCTTTTCAGAATGTTGCAAATAAAAAACCGATATTGTAATTTTAATTTCAAACATTTAATAATATTGATTATATGTTTTTTTATCTGCTTAATAAACTAATTAAACTTTTGATTATACAAATCTAAAAGTCAATGCTACGTACAAAGATTCTGAGACCTTCTTTAACGCCAGAACTGATAAACAGAAGTCAGTTAATTGAAGATTTAAACCATAATATTTACAAACCTTTAACGCTTGTTTCTGCACCTGCCGGATTTGGAAAAAGTATGCTTATTAGTCAATGGATTGAACAGAATAATATTAAAGCTGCATGGATTTCTATTGATGAAGATTGTAATGATCTTAGAACATTTTTTTCAATTATTATTGAAGCGTTACAATTAATATATCCCAGCAAATTCAACAAAATCCGGGAACTTTTAAATTCTGTGATGGTAAATATATCAGATTCAATAGTTGAAGAACTGGTAAATACCCTGGATAATCTTGAAGAAAATGTTGCGATTGTATTAGATGATTACCATTTGATTCATAGTGTAGAAATTCATGATTTTGTCAATGCCTATTTACAATTTCCTCCGGAAAATATACATCTTGTAATCTCAACCCGAAGAGATCCCCCTTTACTGATCAATCAAATGCGGTTGTATAACAGGATATTTGAAATAAGAACCCAACAGCTCGCTTTTAGTGAAGAAGAAATTTCTGAGTATATATTAGTCAACAAACATGTTAAGATAACACATGAGATTTCAAATCAGTTTCTGAAGAAAACAGAAGGATGGATACTCGGATTAAAAATGTTATTATTTTCATACAATGATCTGGAAATTAATAATGTATCATCTTCCAACCTCAATCAAATAAAAGGATTTTCTGAATTTCTGATTAAAGGAATTTACAAGCTTCTCCCTGAAAGTTTTATAGAGCTGCTTTTAACCACCTCCTTATTAGAACGCTTCAATGGGGCATTAATTGACTATTTAATAGAATGCAACAATTACAAGGGAGAGTATTCAGGTGATACCTTCATTGCCGAAGTCATTGAGAAAAACCTGTTTATTGTTTCAGAAGACGATCAAAAAGAATGGTTTAGATTTCACCATTTGTTTAAGGAATTATTACAACATCAATTGTTGCAGAAGCTTAAAAAAAGAGAGATAGATGCTTATTATTTAATTTTCAGTAAGTGGTTTTTAGACAAGGCAGATATTAATACAGCCATATATTATGGAATAAAAGCGAAAGAATATGAACATGTAGCATTAATAATAGAGAAACATCGGTATCAAAAACATTTAAACGTGCAATGGTGGGTTGTCATGAAATGGATGAAACAGCTCCCGGAAAGTATAGTTTTGGAAAGGCCTGCATTGATTTCTTCAAAAATTTTGAATTGTCTTGAAAGACACCAATACTCGAAATTTCCAGCCTTGATTGGATTATTAGAAAAAGGTTTGAAAAAGAATTCGGATCCACTCATTGAGGGAGAAGTCCATTACTATAAAGCTTTTTACGATTTATATGAAATAGGCAATGCCGACTCAGCTTTAGTAAACCTACGTATAGCTCAAAATCTAATACAGGAGAATGAATTGTTTATACGGAGAATCGCCTTTACAAATGCTGTTGCCATGCAATTGAAAGGTCAATATAAAAAAGCAATCGATTACTTGAGACAAGTGATTGAAAAAGAACCGGATTCCAACATTCTTAGCGTTGAATATGCAATCATTATTATCAATCTTCTTACCGGGAAATTAAAAGAAGCAGCATCTGCAGGAGAAACCTATTGTTTATCCTTAAAGGGAAAAAATCATATATATTTCGAGGCATGGGGCCATTATTTTTATGCAAATGCGCTCTTCCAGATGTATGAAGTGGAAAAATCTACAATCATTTTTAACAGGGCCTTAGAAATCCATTCCATGTTCCATTTGAGATTGGTAGTAGACTGTAAAATAGGTTATCTATTATCAAAATATTTTTCCAATGAAGTTTTTAACGAGGAAATTCTATTTGAGGAACTTGAAAAAACTGCAGAGGATGCTGGACTCATCCATTTGGCCCATTCCTGCAGAGCCAGAGTGAATGTGTTCCTCGGTAATTTAGAAGAGGCAGGAAATTGGGCAAAAAGCTGTCGGGAAGAATTTCATGTGAAAAATACCTTTTGGTTAATAGAGGTTCCAGCAGTTACCAAAGTTCGTGTTTATTTGGCTTTAAATGATAGTGATAAAATAAAATGGTGTCTTGATCATTTAAGTGAATATCACGATAAACTTTTATCCATTAATAATCAATATCATATGATTGATATCCTGCTTTTACAAGCCACAGGGTATTATAAACTCAACAAACCCGACGATGCAACGGTGTTTCTTAAAGAAGCCCTGGAAATAGGCGAATCTACCGGATTTATTCGTCCATTTATTGAAGCTGGTGTACAATTGAAAGAAATGCTGATTAACACCAAAATAAATAACAACCTGAATAAATTCATAAATAAAATACTAGAACGAATTGATAGCACATACTCAACAAATAAGTTCGATAGTAGAGCAATCACTCGGAAATCAGTTAAGTCGAATGATTTGAAATTATCGAAAAGAGAATTGGAGATTATTGTTGAAGTATCAAATGGTTACCGTAATCAGGAGATTGCAGATAAATTATATATCTCTTTAGAAACTGTAAAATCGCATGTTAAAAACAGCATGCGAAAGTTAAATGCCAAAAACAGGATGGAGCTTGTTAGGAAAGTTCAGGCGCATAGCCTTATAGAAAACTAAATTATTGGCAGAGTACCATAGAAGCGAAGCATTGTTGAGCACTGCAATTGATGCACATAAATTTTAATATTAAGAACATATACAAACTAAATTTTTAAAAGAAAAACATGAATTCAAAAAAAGCTTCAATCCTTGCCAGCGAGGAGTACACCTTAAAGTCCGTGAATACCGGAAGGACTTACCGCATCTCCATTAGCTTACCTTATCCATACGCTAGCGAAGGAGAATTGATGTGGCCATTTGATAATCCACTGAAAAAATGGCCGGTAGTCTATTTACTCGACGCCAATTGGAATTTCGGTATGGTAACTGATGTTGTCCGTTCAATGTCGTGGTATGGAACTACTAATGAAGCTATTGTTGTTGGTATTGGTTATCAGGAAGACCAAAATCCAACTTCCTCCTGGCTTGAAGCTGTTGTTCAACGAGCTATCGATTTCACACCTGTGCGTGATGAAGGATATGAAAAAAACTATGGCGGAGTATTTGGACGAACTGTTGTTACCGGCGATGCTGACAATTTCCACAAATTTATCAAAGAAGAACTGATCGCAATGATTGAAGAAAATTACAATGCAGATCCATCCAGAAGAATTCTAGCGGGACAATCCTTAGGGGGTCTTTTCGGAACGTATGCCCTTTTTAAGGAACCTGAGCTATTTGATAATTACATTATTGGCAGTCCTTTTCTTCAATTTGGAAACAAATTTATGTTAAGGCATGAAGAAGCTTTTTCAAAGGAGAATACTGAACTTAATGCAAAAGCTTATTTTACCATTGGCGAGAATGAGGAACAAGCAGGCGACCCAATGGTATCAGATTATGTTCAATTTGTTGCGAATCTTGAAAAGAGTAATTATAATGGATTTACAATGCTTAAACAGATGTTTTCCAATTTAAACCATACTGAAGTAATTGCGCCTGGGTTTCAAGCGGGATTGAAATGGGCATTAGGAAAATAGAAGGTTCTGATAATTAATTAAACCTTTTACCTGAATATAAATGCAAAGAATCTGAATGAGGCTGTCTTTCTGTAAAGGCAGCCTTTTTTTCTGAAAGTCACTCTACTCATATTTCTCATACAATGTCTATTATAAAATACGCAATAGATATACCGATTTTTTATTGATTGCGCGAGACAAAAAGAATCAATTTATGAAAGGCAATTTGTAATAAATGAAAAATGACTACTTCCAGTCACGTAATTTCTGAACTTGTATTTTTCTTAATTCACACTCCTTTTTCACTCTTTTGAGGGATTGACTCCGAAATCCTTTTCATCTTACCTTTGAAAGCAATTAAGACAAAGGCATCTCTTTATCTTCATTGAGATTAAAAGAAATTATGTTTAAAATAATAATGTGCGATGAGTGAATTGATAACCGAAAAATTCAAGTTTAGTAAGCCTGCCATATATCAAATTAAAGTCATTGGCAATATGGATAAATCCTGGTTTTCGCGTTTGTCGGATATGCAAATCTCTCTGGATAAAAATTACGGTGAAAAAAACGAATATCATTTGATTGGGAAACTGAAAGATCAGGCTGAACTGTTGGGTATTCTGAATACCTTATTTGAATTGCACTTAGTATTGAAATCAGTTAAAATCCTTAAAATACAAAATTGAACGTATTGATAATGTTTTATTCAAATATTAAAACAAACATGATAATTAAGAAACTGGTAATAAGCAGCTTTATATTATTATATTATAAAATTGGCTATTCACAGCAATTCATTACAGATAATTACATTACCATGCCACATGGCACAGGCACTTTTATTCTTACCAATGGTGAAAGAAATGCGAATATGTATTCGGTGTTTTCTTTGCTTCCGGGTTTTGAACTAACTTTTCAAACCACATTATTTTGGAAGAAACCCGAAATTAGTTCAACGAACTACTTTACTACCAATCTTTTTGGTAAGTACATGTTTTGGGTAAATAATAGTAATACAGGAGGGGCTGCCGTTTTTCTGGGAATAGGGAAATCCCCCAGTTATTTCTCAGACCAGGCTTATGCGCCCATGCATAAGAATTACTGGACAGCTTTGCCGGTAACCATACCTATATTCAATAATATGCTTTCGTGGGATATTATGCCCGGTGCTATGGTTGATTTTGAAAAAAATTCAAAGGATGGAGCATGGGGATTTACCTACAGTACACGATTGGCCATTTATAAAATTGTTCCACAGACTGCAATAGTGGGAGAGATCTATGGAACCGAAGAAAAATTGTATTCCCGGCCCGAATATAAGGTCGGTTTGCGTTGGGAACCTATAGATTGGATTGTGCTAGCAGCTACGTACGGTGGAGCTACAGATGGTTCAAAAGCATCGGGGTTTGAGATAGGGATTATGATCTTTACACCCCAATTTCTCACAAAGGATTTTATGAAAAACAATTCAATCCATTATTAATACTGCAAATCATGGAGCAATTCAAGCAAATTCTTTAAATAAATTAAAATTATTCATTATGAAAAATCCATTTAAATACTGGTGGCTGATCCTAATTAAGGGAATCATTCTTTTAATCCTGGCGTTTTTTGCTTTCTTTCAGCCAGTTAATGCACTATTAGGGCTGGCAATCTATGTGGGAGTAAGCCTGATGATAACAGGAGTTTTTGAAATAACAGGAGCATTGGCAAACCGTAAAACCGACGATGCATTCGGCTGGCATCTTACCATTGGTATTATCGATATTCTCTTTGCATTTGTGTTGCTTACCAACCCTGTGGTTACAGCGGCGATATTTCCATTTATAGTTGGCTTCTGGACAGTGGTATACGGCATTATGCTGTTTGTTAATTCATTCCAGATAAGAAAAACCGGAGAGAAGAACTGGTGGACAGAAACACTAGGCGGTATACTAACCGTTATTATAGGATACCTGATAATGAGTAATCCGGTTATTGGAGCACTCACCATTACCTTCTGGATTGGATTAGGATTCCTGATATTTGGAATACTTACTATTGTGGTTTCGCTTCGCCTACGGAAAGTGTGATGTTTATAATACCAGGTGGATTAGTTATCAAAGTATATGTAAACCAGGTTTGAAAATCATACAGAATAGATATTGGTTTAGAAATTTTAAAATAGGTGAAATCAAATTTTACCATAAAAAACAACAATTATGAAATTACTTAAAGAATCAGGAGAAGGAAAACTCTTCGAAAAAAACGGATTTTTAGTGCCTGTATTGTCAGGTTCTTCTAAAGACATGGGTGTTCAGTACGGAGCACTTATGGAGGATTACATGCAAAAGACATGGGATGTCATTGGAGAGCCGGGAGTTAAAAAAGGTCTGATTACAAATGAGGTCATCAATACCTGGGCAGTACGCGCTTTTTCTACGGCATCAACAAGAAACAAACTGTTTTACGAAGGTGTGGCAGAAGGCTCCGGATGGTTACTCAATAAAGTGGTCATGCTGGATCAGATCATGGAGTTTGGTATTTTTCAATCAAAACTGCACTCTTTTGCCGGATGTACTTCCACATTGTCATGGGGATCAGACTCTGTCGATGGCGGCATGTACACAGGGCGAAATATGGACTGGAGCGAAGAATTCTGCAAATTTCCAACCGTACTCACCGTACGCAAACCCAATGACGGTTCATTTAAATTTGCCACAGCCGGCTGGCCGGGCATGTTTTGTGCGTTTACAGCCATGAATGAGAAAGGGGTCTACCTGGACGTTCATGATGGCACCAGCATGGGTGGTTCTGTGGTGTTTTTTGAAAGACCGTCCATTTTGAATCTTTTGACGGATTTCTTGTCAGAGTCTGCGTCATTAAATTCTCTCGTACAACGATTTAATGGAACCTTAAATAGTACTTCAATCATTTTCTCACTGGCCGATGAAAAAAGAGGGGTTTCGATGGAATGCGCGTCACTCAGTGGTAATCGGGTACGCACCGAGAATGGCGACTCCATTGCTATTGTCAATACATTTCTGGCAGATGACTGGGGGCTTGGAAAACGCGAAACAGTCAGTAACTCCCTAAGACGTCACAGCAATATGAAAGCCCGTTTAGCAGAGAGAAAAGGCAAGATGGATGCTCAGGCAGTGAGAGACATCTTTGATCTGCGAATCTTCAATGAAGACGGAACATTTGCAGAAAATGGTGGTGCCACCAAACCAACGAATCAGGATGCTGACCTCACCAATTATACAATGGTATGTGATATCAGCAAAAGAAAGATGTGGTTAAAAATTCCGGTGCCTGATTACTTCGCAGACTGGACAGAGTTTGACCTCAATGAGCTCTGGAAATAATTGTCATAATGGATGTTAACTAATAAATTTTAAAATTATGTGTACAAGAATTTTATGGAATACAGGCGAAGAGCAGCCTGTAATAACTGCTCGAAATATGGATTGGACTTCAACGATGGGAGATAAACTGTATGTTTTTCCCAAAGGCATTAAACGAAACGGTTTAACCGATGAAAATCCGCTCACTTGGACATCAAAATACGGAAGTTTGGTCAATGTGAGTTGGGACTGTGCCACTACAGATGGGCTGAACGAGGCCGGATTGGCTGCAAACGCCCTTTATCTGGCTGAAGCGAAGTGGGGCGACCGCGATCCTTCCATGCCGGGGCTATCGATTGCGCTTTGGTGCCAGTATTACCTTGATACTTGTGCAACAGTTGCAGAAGTAGTGGAAGCAGCAAAAAAGATGCAAGTTAGAGCTATAGAACTTGTTCATAAGGGTATAAATGTCGACTCTCCCATACACCTGTCCGTATCGGATGCGTCAGGAGATTCGGCAGTCATAGAGATCCTGGATGGGGTTCCGCACATTCACCATGGACGTGAATACACCACCATGACGAACTCCCCTGTGTTTGAAGAACAATTGGTTTTGCTAAAACAGTACGATGGCTTGGGTGGCCGATTGCCAATTCCGGGTACTTTGGAGGCTGAGGATCGTTTTGCTCGAGCTGCCTTCTACCTGACCAAGGTGCCAAGCAAGCCAGAGAATTACCAGGAGGCTGTCTCCAATGTATTAAGCGTGATCCGCAATGCGGCAACACCCTATGGCGCCAATGACCCTGAAAGACCAAACATTTCGGCAACGATCTGGACAACCCTGGCAGATTGTACGAATAAGCGATTCTACTTCGAGTTCACGAACATGCCCAACATTATTTGGGCCGATCTTGAAAACTTTGATCTTTCAGAGGGTTCACCCATCATGATGTTTGAACTTAAAGGAAACTTCGAAGCTTCCGGTAACGTATCCGGTCTTTTCCAAAAAGCGGAGCCGGTTAACTTCCTTAAAGCGGGTGGAGTGGTGACATGGAAACCGACAGATTAATGAAAACTAAATAAATTAATAAATAATAAATTTTAAAACAATGTGTACAAGAATTTTATGGAACACAGGCGAAGAGCAACCTGTAATAACTGCTCGAAATATGGATTGGACGGAATGGACAGGAGACAAACTCCACATATTTCCGAAAGGAATTGAGCGGACCGGCTTAACCGATGAAAATCCTCTGAAATGGACCTCGAAATACGGTAGTGTCAGCAATGTCAGCTGGGAGTGTGCAGTATTTGACGGACTTAATGAAGCCGGATTAGCCGGGAACCTGCTTTTCCTTGCCGAGGCCACCTTTGGCGAACGAGACCCATCCGTGCCCGGACTATCGCAATCGCTTTGGCTTCAGTATTTCTTAGATACCTGCGCAACGGTTGCTGAAGCAGTTGAGGCAATGAAAGGAATCCAGGTGCGCACAATCACTGCTATGCACAAGGGTATGGCGGCCAAAGGGCCTCTCCACATGTCTTTATCTGATGCTTCAGGTGACTCAGCGATCATCGAGGTGATTGATGGCGTTCCACAAATCCACCAGGGACGTGAATACACCACCATGACCAACTCCCCTGTTTTTGAGAAGCAACTCGTCCTACTCCAACAATACGAAGGTTTAGGTGGCAGACTGCCTATTCCGGGTACCATGGAGGCAGAAGATCGTTTTGCGCGCGCTGCATTCTACCTGACTAAGGTGCCAAGCAAACCGGAGACTTACCAGGAGGCTGTCGCCAATGTATTGAGTGTGATACGTAATGCAGCCACACCTTTTGGAGCGAATGATCCTACACGACCGAATATTTCGGCAACGATATGGAGAACTATCGCTGACAGTACTAATAAGCGATACTACTTCGAGTTTACCAACATGCCCAATGTTATTTGGGTCGATTTAAAAGATTTCGACCTGAGCGAAGGTGCACCGACAATGATGTTCAACCTTAAAGGGAATTTCGATGCCTCTGGTGACGTATCCGGTCTTTTCAAAGAATCAGAGCCAGTGAACTTCATGAAAGCGGAGGGAGTAGTTGAATGGGTAGAACCAAAGTAAAAGAGTAATTCTTATTCATGATCGGGGTCTTCAGTTCATTGGTCAGTCAGTGAACTGAAGACTTACTAAAAAAAACATTGAATGGATATATCATATGCATTAGGAATGGCAGGCACGGTGGCCTTTGCCGTAACAGCTGTCCTGGCTGTAATTCCACGAGGAATTGACCTGTTCGGTGCTATTGTCATGGGAATAATTACCGCCGTAGGAGGTGGTACGATCAGAGACCTGATATTGGATGTTCCTGTATTCTGGGCTTCAGACCTTAACTATATCTGGGTGGCACTGGTATCCAGTATTATAGCATTTTATGGTAATAGGTTGATGTCAAGGAAAAATATCTACTCACTGATGCTATATCTGGATGGTGCAGGTGTGGCCCTTTTTGTTATCCAGGGTACTGAAAAAGCAATTGGATATGATTTTGGGATGCCTGTTGGTCCGGTGATATTAGGTATAATCACTGCTATTGGAGGTGGATTAACCCGCGATATTCTCGCTGGAAATCCCACCCTATTGATGAAGAAAGAACTCTATGCAGTACCCGTTACATTTGGAGCGATCCTCTATATGTTGCTGCTTAAATTGTTCCCGGAGAGCAGCGGATTAATAGGGCTTGTTTGTGTTTTAATAACATTTTTAATCAGAGCTGCAGCAATCCATTGGAAACTGACGGTTCCTTCCTGGATGCTTCTTAAACTTGAAAAAAATAACATTATTAACTAGAAATCAGAATAATGAAATTAAAATTTTCAAAATCGGGTCTTGCACTAGTACTGATTGCACTATGTATGCAGAGTTGTAATACAAACCAAACACGGTCGGATTCAAAATCTTCTGATGCAAGAGAAACCACTTATTCAGCAAATACTAACTATGATCTTGTCATACTGAATGGACGAGTAATTGATCCGGAAACAAAGCTGGATGCCGTTCGAAATGTGGGTATTAAAGATGGCCAAATTGGAATCATTACGGATAAGGACATCAGAGGTAAAAAAACCATCGATGCCACAGATAAAGTGGTTTCTCCTGGTTTTATAGATTTGCATGCGCATGGGCAGAACCTTTCT
>CAJXZG010000136.1 GCA_913063265.1 uncultured Prolixibacteraceae bacterium
GTTTATGTAGACGGGGTTAATACTTCACTCATAAAGAGGACCGATCCGGCAAATACAACCACATGGGCAGAAGTTGACTGGGACTTAACAGAAAGGCATAAAATAAAAATTGTAGCTACCAGTCCTGGTTTATTATTCTGGGATACAGTAATATTTACACCGATTGTTAACTAGAGATATTGTTTGTTTATTATATAATGATTTTATTATGCACCATCACTAAATATATTTAGTGATGGTTTTTTATTTTTTAAATCGAATTACATTCGTAAGGACAGTAAAACCAAAAATTCGAGGCTTGGAAAATTAGATTATATTTGAAGTATTGGCATAATATAAACATTGGTATATGTAATACTAATAAAACCTGTTTTATCAAACAAAACAGGCAAACTGAATATTTCAGAAGTAATTAATATGAATTATAATCAAACCAAACAAAGCTCATAAGAGAAAAAACTTAATAATGGATACTCTTTTTAAAAAAGTGGTAGTCAGAATACTTATATTGATTTCGTATTTGCCTTTTTGGCTGCTTTATATAATTTCTGATTTACTTTATTTGATTTTACGATACATAGTTAAATACCGAAATAATGTTATCAAGGAAAACCTGGCTTATGCATTCCCTGAAAAAAGCCACTCTGAATTACGTATGATTAGAAACAAATATTATCGGTACATGTGCGATTTGGCTGTGGAGTCTTTCAAACTTTATAGCATGACTGAAAATCAGCTAAAAAAGAGATTAATAATTAAGGGGACAGAAGTTGCGGATGAATTATATAAAAAAGGCAAAAGTGTTATTGTTTTTGCATTTCATTATAACAATTGGGAATGGTGCAGTTTTCTGCAAACCAAGGTAAATCATTTGGTTTTAATGGTACACAATCCGATGCGTGATAACCAGGAAATGGGAAAGTTTTTGGAACACTCGCGTGGCCAGTGGGGTGGAGAACATGTGCCTGTTCATCAAACCGCACGTGCAACAATGAAGTACATTCAAGAAGGAAAGTTGACTGCATTGTGGCTGGCAGCAGATCAAACAGCCCCGGCTCGTTCAAAATTCTGGATTTCTTTTTTAAACAGGGAGGCAGCCTTTTTTACAGGGCCCGAAAAAATTGCAGTTAAAACCAATCAACCTATATTCTTTCAGCATGTAAAAAGAGTTAAAAGAGGATATTACGAGGTTGACTATTCCATATTGATTGAAGAACCGGCAAAAATGAAACCGGAAGAAATTCTAATAAAATATGTGGATAAAATGGAAGAGATAATAAAAAAAGAACCTGAATTTTATCTCTGGTCGCATCGCCGCTGGAAACATACCCGGCCGGAAAGTACACCTTTAATTGAAAAAAACTGAGCTTTGAAGCATTAGCTTATGTGCTCAATTTTTTAACAATCGAAATTCAAAATTATTCCCAAAATTCATCATGTAACCTTTTATCATCCAAATGCATATAACTATTCAATGTTAACATGTTTCAAAATTGATCCATTTCCAAATTATGCAAGAGGGTTTTATCAAAAAGGTAGATGAAGTAATAGAGCGCAATATTGAAAATGAAAATTTTGGGGTTTCCGAACTTGCTTCAAAACTGGGAATGAGCCGTTCGAGTTTGCACCGGAAAATTAAAACTAAAACCAAATTAACTGCCAGCCAGTACCTTAGCCAGTTTCGTTTAAAATATGCATTTGAAATCCTCAAACAAACCGAATTAACGGTTAGTGAAGTAGCGTTTAATGTTGGTTTTAGCAGTCCATCTTATTTTGTAAAATGCTTTCACGATTTTTATGGTTATTCTCCCGGCGAAGTTTCTAAAAAACTTGAAAACGGGGATTATGATTCCAATACATCAGATGAACGTTACATCAAAAAACGTAAAAAAATTGTTTTGCTTTCAGCTGCTATTTTACTTACTGTTTTAATTGTTCTACTAATAATTATTAATCCATTCTCTCCAAAAATAGAATCTTACAAATTGGCTATTTTGCCTTTTACTTATCATTCAACAGATGAAGAAATTAGAATAATTAACGGAATTCGAGTTGAGTTATTTACAAAGCTGAGAGGAATTGAAAAATTGGAACTATTATCTAAATTAACTTCAGACACTTATTTTGAAGTTGATAAAAAAGCTTCTGAAATTGGTAAAGAATCAAAGGCAACGCATGTACTTAGTGGCGAAGGAATGAACGAAAACGGAAAGTATATTCTTAGGTTATATCTAACAGATACAAAAAAGGATAAAGATATTTGGCAGGAAAGTTACCCATTAGATTTAGATTATCAGGAAATAGTTGCAAAAATCTCTACGCAAATCTTGGAAGAATTGGATGTTGAAATAACACAGGAAGAAAAACTCAAATTTAAATTACCAAAGACAAACAATCCTTATGCTCTTCAATACTTTAATATGGGGGTCAGCACTTTGGAAATGCTTGGGCTTAATGCTAAATGTAGCGGACCTGAATATATTAAAGCTTTTGATAATTTCAGGAATGCAATTAAGGAGGATTCTACTTTTGCAGACGCGTATGTAAAACTAGCACATTTTTATATTAATAGGTCATCAAATAAAGAAAAACAAAAAGATAGGGATACCACAAAGTTTTTACTGGACAAAGCACTTTATCATAATCCCAAACTACCTTCCGCCCACGATTATTATTCTATCTATTTATACCATATGGGAAAACCGGAAGAAGCAGAAAAGGAGTTTAAAAAATACATTGAATTGTCTCGGGAAGAAGGAATGGAGAAATATGAGGAATACATGAAATACTTTTGGTATTACAGACGTTTAGGCGAAAAATGTAAAGCCATAGAAAGCTATTTAAATTATATCAAATTTTTACCTGAAGGTGAATTAATTCGTGGTGGCTCAGTATACGATTTTATGAATTTTTTATCGAATAATGGATTTCCGCAAGTGGCGCAAAAGTATTTAAATGAACTATATAGACAAAACAACAATTTTGAAGGCTATAATTACAGAGCTAATATGTTTAACTGGGCCAATGGAAGATTAGATTCAGTTATAAAAGTTGCTGAAAGAGCACTATCGAAAGATTCTACCAGCCAGGGCTATACTTATGAAATGATTATAGCTTACATGCAGAAAAGGAATTACGAAAAAGCAGCCTTTTATATTTCCAAATTACGCCAAATAGTACAGGATTCTACCTTTGAAGATAAAATAGTAGGATTTTATTATATAAAAACAGGAAGAGAAGAAATTGGTAAAAACATTGTCAACGAGGCTATTGAAAATTTGAAGCACTGGCTTAATACAGGTTCAAACAACAGTTTAAATAAACTATTTATTGCTGAGTGTTATGCAATGGTTGGAGAAAAGGAGTTAGCATTAAAATATTTGAATGAGTTATATGAGGAAAAGCAGTTTGCTGTTGGTCAATATAAATTGTTAAAGGAATCTGTCTTTTATGATAATATCAGAGAAGAACTGGAATTTCAAAAAGTAGTAAAATATATTGAGGATATTTATCTCCCAAAACACCAATGTGTAGAAGAAGTATTAAGAAAATACGGTGAAATTGATTAATCTGTGGTTTCGCGGTTTCCATACCGCGATTAGTAATAAGTCGCTAATTTGAACTCGCGAGACCCAATTATTTTTGTCAATAAACCATATCCTTTTAAACTCTTGATAGGAGATAATTGATGGCAGATTCAACTTGCTTTATCATATCACCATTTTTATTGATATTTTCCATTTATAATTCTGGATTTTCAACACCCAATTCTACATTTTTGATATCAATTCTACAATTTTTATAATCGGTTTACAAAACTTTATAGATTATTCAACATTGTCGATATGCCTTACACATGGCTTTGTATGAACTTTGTATCAAACATTTAAAGTCAAAAGTCATGAAACGAATTGTAGTTTTTTTAGCAAGCATCTTGATGGTTTTTATGGTACAGGCACAAAACCAGCAACAAAAAGAAAATCCTGGTAACGCTCCAACTTTTAATAGTAGTAAGTACGAAACCGTAAACGATATGTTTAACGATGTATGGCAACTCAGAACCGAAGAAATACTAGGTAAAGTAGTAGTTGAATTTATGGTAACACCTGAAGGTGAATTAAAGGATTATAAAGTTAAAAATGGTATATCTCCCTCCATTGATGAGGATGTTATTGCAGTGCTGCAAAAAACAAACGGACATTGGAATCCGGGCACCGCAAACGGCATTCCGGTTGAAATGCAAAAAGAAATAAGTATTGTCTTTCAATGTCAGGCAACATGTAATAGAATTACAAAAGCGAATTGTTATTTGTGCAGGGGATGTAAATGTTTGTACAAAAAAAATAATCCAAAGAGGGCATTAAAAAATTTCGAAAAAGGTTTGGCCCTGTTGCCTAATGACGAAACCTTACTTGCCATGCAAGAAATGTGTTACAATAAATTGGCTTATGCTAATTGACTACAGTTAATGTTCAGTAATGTTGATTCTCTACTTTTAAGAAGTACCTGTTTTATAAAATCAGGTGCTTCTTTTTTTTAATCCCATATTTGAAATTAGAAAAAGCAAATCTGCCCTAAAGGGTGAGGAAAGTTTTGAATTTCAAAACTTTGCACGGATAAACCCTGATATTGTAAATGAAAGAAATCCTTATTGATTAAATGAATGTATTTCTTTCATTTTCAGTTGTCAGTACAAAGTACAAAAATGACTAAAGAAATTTTTGGGTTAAATCTCCAAGCTTGAATTGAAACTTATCGTTGCACCCTGAAACTCAAATAAAACTTTCCAAAATTGTTCCGAGAGATTTATTTTTTCATCGTTTTCAGAGGTTCGGCTGGGTATTACAAAAATTTCAAATTCGCTTAAATCGGGGAGGGCAGGTCCTTTTTTTGATAAGTATTCCAAAGCCTTTTCCGGGTCTGCCATCAGCTTTTCAATGTTCTTTTTCCAGTCTGTTCCGTAAAAACTAAAAAGTGAACTATTCTCAAGCATATCAGAATAAATAATCAGGTATTTATTATCGGCTTCCGATTTTTTCATTTTTATCAACTCCCGGGTCACTTTTTGATAAATTTTGGAAGCATTGGTGCCCCAATTGGCCTGTTCCAGGATTTGTGTAAAAGACTGTACCAGTTCGTTTTGAAACTTTACAACTTTGTCTTTTCTGTTTAATGGATTTTCTCCCATTAACCCGGTTTCTCCGGTTTCGATTTTTATGGTTTTTGATTTCGAATCAGAAAGCTCATTGATTAATGAAAGTTTGATTTGCCCTCCTGAAAAACCTCCGGTTTGTCCGCTCAGTTTCATAAGGGATAGAAATTTTGGGACATTTTCATTTACATAGTCCTGATTTTTAAATCTTTTATCGCTAACATCAATTAATACACAAATGCTTGTAGTAGTTGCTTTTTCCTCCCGGCAAGAATTGAAAAATATCCCAAAAGCAATTACAAGAACTAAAAAAAACAAATATTTTCTCATTGTATTTTTATTTGTTCAACGATTTCATTTCTGAAAAATAGGAATTCAAATCACCAAGGTTTTGCTGCCAGGCTTTTGGTTGCTTGTGATTATTTCGGTAGGTTAAATTTGTATCGCGGTAATTGTAAACCGCTTCTTTAAAATTGTTATTAATGTTGCGTTCCAGCCCCTGGCAGAAAGCAAGAATTTTATTGTAGTTCCCTGTTATTTCGGTTTTTTCTGAAGCCAGTTTCTGAAGCTTGTTTTTTAAGTCTTCAGAATTTTTAGAAAATTGATTTTGAATTTGTTTCTTTTCCCTGTCGTAGTTTTGTTTTTCAGCTTCACGTTTGCTGTTAATCTCTTTTTGCAGGGCAAGAAACTCTTTTTCCTCTTTATGGTATTTTTTATACACCTCTACAAATTCATTACTGTCGTCGTGTGCAAAAAATGATGCAACTGTTCCTACTAAAAACAGAATAATTCCAATGGTAAAAAATGTCCACTGGTCTAAAAATAACTGTCCTTCGGGAACACCCAGTTCTGCAAGATAATTGGTCCTTAACAATGCTGTGAGATAACTTATAGAAACGATAGTTAAGAGGAGAACAATAAAAATTAGAGGATAGATTTTTCGTTCTTTTACCTGTTTTAAAATTTTACCGGCTGCATGCGCTAAAAAGGGGAGTGTAATTACCAACACTCCGGCCATGATTAAGGTTAATAATGGGGTTTCGCGAAACGATACAAATACCTGGTTATTCAAGGGAAATTCAGCAATACCAATTCCAAACAACAATAAAATGTAAGCCCAGTAGGGTTTAAACTGAATGTTTAATTCGTGTCGCTTATGTTTTGCAGTTACCTGTTCCCAGCGGGATTGAATCTTTTCAAATCGTTTTTTACTGTCCTGGTAATGTGGCGAATTTTCGATATCCTTAACCGTGTCCAAATGATTTTCGCTTATTTCTTTGAGTTTGAGATCGCGCATTTTTTCCGCTTCTTCAACCTGTTGTTGGATTTTGCTTTCACTTAGTTCGCCCAAACTTTGGGTAATAGAATTGAAGCGGTTATCTTCCAAATCTTCCAAAACCTGTTTGCCGTTTTGATAAAGCAATTCTATTTCAGCCTGGTATTTGTTTCTCAACTCGAATTCAACCGGTGTTGTAAATTCATCGTCAACCGAAGGAAGATTTCTTTTTCCGTCTTCCTCGCCCTTGTTTTTACTTTTAAGAAGTTGATTTTGGTGGTTCTCAGAAAATTTCTGGATTAATACCTTTTGGTATTCATTGATAAAATATTCTGCTTCCATGGCTCAAAATAATTTGGTATAGTACCTGTTAAAACGTTTTTTAAAAGATCAAAGTATACAAGAACTTTAAAATAGCCCACTTATTTCGTTGATTAGACCTTATTTGACGACGAAATGTTGCAGCATCTCGACAAAGATTTTAGAGGAACTGTTTGAATACAGAATTTACTTATTCAAGAACAAAGCAGATGTTTTGACTGTTGTCAATACGAATATTTTAATTTTGACTATGCCGGATTTTTTGTTTATAATTTGTATTAACTGAAAATTAATTAATGTTTCATCTTTATCTTACCCTTGCATACGTAATTCCAAACATTTATGTCTATCTGAGAATAAACCGTTTGTTTATTGCTAAAGGATATAAAATTCTTTACACCATTATTTATCTGGTACTGTTTTCTATTTATCCAATATCGAGGAATATTGGCGAATCCGGGAATTTTGTGCATCAACTATTAAATTTAATCTCAGGGTATCTTTTACCCTTTTATCTGTACTTATGGCTATCCGTAATGTTATTCGATTTGTTTTTGTTGTTCAATCTGATATTCAAATTTGTTTCGAAGGAAAAAAGAAGGACATTTCAATATAGATTTAAGGTACTTTTTTCGATGATTTTAATATCGGCTTTTGTGGTTATCGGAGGTGCGATTAACCTAAATACAATCAGGTATTCGAATTATAAAATGAGTGTGCCCAAAAGGAACTCCAAAATTGATAAACTTCGCGTGGCCTTTGTAGCGGATATACACCTGCTTGAAAACACCAGGATTGGCTACATCAATAAATTTGTCAATAAAATCAATGCAACTCAGGCCGACATAGTATTGTTTGGCGGCGATATTGTGGAAGGCGACAGCGAAAATGAAACCTCAGTTGATACGGAAAAAGCATTCCAAAATATTCGCTCTAAATACGGTTCTTTTGGAGTGGTGGGAAATCATGAATTTTATGGCCGTCAACAGCACAGTACTTTTTTTGAAAAGGCAGGGATAACCATGTTGTATGATACCATAGTAAATATTGACAATTCTTTTTATCTGGGTGGAAGATACGATCAACATTTCAGAGAAAGGAAAGGAATTCAGCAAATTTTGAATCAGGTTCAGGCTGATTTGCCCATTATATTTTTAGACCATCGCCCAACCCGTTTACAGGAAGTTGGACAAACGGATATTGATGCCCAGTTTTCAGGGCATACGCACAATGGACAGTTGTTCCCGTTCAACTTTATCATCAAACAAATGTATGAATTGAGCTGGGGTTACAAAAAAATTGGGAATACCCATTTTTTTGTAACTAGTGGATTACGCTTGTGGGGGCCACCGGTTAAAACCACTGGCAAATCAGAAATTATGGTTGTGGATTTTGCTTTTGATTAAAATATAGTCCGGTTTGTAACTGCCGGGAATTTGAAGTTTAACATGTATTCCATAATTTTGAAGATTATTATTTCAAAATCATAATCCTCAAAATATGGCCCATAAAATCAATTCTTTCAGTAATGGTGGTTTTATCGAATTCGATACGGGTTGTTTCGATAAGTGGTGCGTTTATATACAACGTCCCGGTTCAAAAAGATTTGCCCCCTCCGACGTAGAATACTTTAAACGTTTAAAAGAGATTGGAGAAAAAACAGGTCCGCAAAAAATTTACGATGATTTTGTTGTAATCTACAATCGAACTACAAAAAATACAGATTCCAAAGTTTTTGATTTGATTCTGTCGTTAAGTAAATTTTATAATGAGGACGCTGAGGAAGTTGAACAGTGGTTTAATGTAATTTATGCTGGAATGATTGCTGAGGAAAACAAAGAAGGTGCTATATTAAAAAAGCGTATCAAACGACTGGGAATTCATCAGGTTTTAATTGATGGAATTGCTCCCAAAGTAGCTGCAGTTTTTAGCAAGGGAAAAAAGTGGCATGAACTGGATGAAATAATGAAAGAAAAGGGATTTTAGGGAAACTGATTAAACTAAAAAAAGGTTGCCGAAGCAACCTCTTTTTATAGTTTAATATTTTAAATATCTCAGTACTTCATACTCAAAGTCTTTGAACTAAGTTCAAAATTCTACATCAGACCACGTTTTCTTAATAAGGGTTCTTTTGATGGATCCTGTCCGCGGAAATTACGGTAAATTACCATTCCTTCATCCGAGCCACATTTTTCAAGCAATGTGCGGAATTTTGCCGCATATTCAGGATTAAAGACATCTCCGGTTTGTTTAAATGCGTCGTAAGCATCGGTATCTAATACAGCAGCCCAAATATATACATAGTAACCAGCCGAATAACCATCGCCGGAGAATATGTGTGAGAAGTAGGTACTCCGGTAACGTGGAATAAACTCTGGAATTAATCCCAGATTTTCCATAGATTCATTTTCAAAAGCACGAACATCGGTGATGTTTACATTATCGGTTGTATGGTAATCCATATCAAGCAAGGCAGCCGCAACATATTCCCCTGTAATAAATCCCTGGTTGAATGTACCGGCCTTAATTAATTTATTTAATAATTCATCCGGAATTACTTCACCTGTTTTATAGTGTTTTGCATAAACTTTAATCACTTCCGGTTCAGCTGCCCAGTTTTCCATAATTTGTGATGGAAGCTCAACAAAGTCACGTGGCACACTTCCGGCAGTTCTGTCGTATGGTCCGTCAGCAAATAATCCGTGCAAGGCGTGACCAAACTCGTGGAAGAAGGTAGACACTTCATCAAAACTCAACAAGGCCGGTATATCATCGGTAGCCGGGCGTGTAAAGTTCATTACAATAGAACCAATTCTTGGGATACGAACACCATCCTTGTATTGAGCAGGGCGGAAACTGGTAGACCAGGCACCAACTCTTTTTCCATCGCGAGGGTGGAAATCCATATAAAGAATTCCAAGGTGTGAACCATCGGCTTCTTTTACTTCCCAAACCTCAGCTTCCTCATGGTAAGTAGGAACATCATTTAGTTGTTCGAAAGTAATTCCATAAAGATTTTCACAAACATAAAAAATTCCGTTTTTAGCAGCATCCAGACTGAAATAAGGTTTAACCTCTTCCTCGTCTAAATCAAATTTTTCTTTACGTAATTTTTCTGAGTAATACCACCAGTCCCAGCTTGCCAACTTAAAATTACCACCTTCACGGTCGATAATTTTTTGCATGTCTTTAACATCCTGTTTAGCAATTTTTAGTGCAGGCTCCCAAAGTTCCATCAGGAAATCCGTAATGGCTTCGGGAGTTTTGGCCATATTAACATCAGCTTTATAGGCAGCAAAATTTTTGTATCCCAACAATTTTGCTTTTTGGTCTCTGAGAGGAACAATTTTGGTAATGATTTCCTTATTGTCGTTTTCATTATCATTATCGCCACGCATAAAATAGCCACGATATAATTTCTCACGTAAATCTCTTTTTTCTGAGAAAGTAAGGAAAGGAATCCAGCTGGGTTTTGCCATTGTGAAAATCCATTTACCCGGTTCACCTGCTTTTTCAGCGGCAGTTGCAGCACGTGCTATTACATCTTCAGGTAATCCAGCCAAATCTTCTTTGTTGTCAATTACCATCATAAAGTTTTTATTGGTCTCTGCCAACAGGTTTTCACCAAACTGTAAATACAATTTCGAAAGTTCAATATTAATTTCTTTCAATTTAGCCTGGTCTTCCTCCGAAAGATTAGCTCCACCTCTCACAAAATCGCGGTAATACATTTCAACCACACGCATTTGCTCCTGGTCAAAATTTAGTTCGTTTCTTTTTTCGTATACTGCTTTAATTCTTTCGAACAAAGCCGGGTTCATCGAAATATTATTGTAGTGGGCTGTACGCAAGGGTGAAATTTCACGGGCTACAGCCTGCATTTCGTCGTTGGTAACCGCACTGCTTAACGGGCCAAATACTCCACTCACTTTAGAAAGTAATTCGCCTGATTTATCAAAGGGCAGAATTGTATTTTCGAAAGTTGGAGCATCAGTGTTGTTAACAATTGCTTCGATTTCAGCCTCTTGTTGTTTAATTCCTTCCTTAACGGCAGGAACATAATGTTCAACTTTAATTTCTTCG
>CAJXZG010000137.1 GCA_913063265.1 uncultured Prolixibacteraceae bacterium
ATTTCACATCCATGATGAGAATGTGTATGGTGTACATGAAACTCCTCTTCGCAGGATTCAGGCATGACATATAAGCTAACCTGCTCATTACCGGTACAAACACAGTGAGTTTTGTAAATCAAAATACCATTGGTGGAAATAATAAAAATAATTCCCATCAATACAGATAATATTTGATGTGCCCTATGCATTGCTACAAATATAACAAATAAAATACCTGCAAGGTTGTTATTAAATTGTTAATAAGAGAAATATCAATAGATGAAATTACAAATTCCAGTGTTCTAATCCTTGTTCAAATACTATGTCTCTTGGAATACCCTCCTTTTCTATTCGGTCAAGATCTTTCTGAAGTTCATCTCCAATTAATCCTTTATCATTAATCCATTTTCTGGCTGTTTCGTAATCGCCATCGCCCTGAATTGTTAAGATTTTTTCAGACAAATCAAACATCGATTTTTTCATTTTTTCAAAGTTAACGCGATAAGTACCTGTGGATGCATCTCTTTCAAAAGCCCCTGCTTCTTTAAAATAGTAGAAGCGCATCATATTGGATTTTCCATGGGCACTGGCGGCTCCAAAACGAACCGAACGGAAAATTCCAGCCATAAAGGTGACAAAATTATCCATCATTTCTTTTTCACCAAGTTCCCCCATTTCATTCAGTTGATACACGCACCACAAACCAAGAATATCTGCTTTGCCTTCTTCTATTGAGGTATATGCATCTTTTAAAGCCTCTCTTACAGTTGAACTTTTATCAACGGTATTTCCCAGTCCAAGTCCGTGGGCAACTTCGTGAAACATTGTATTTTCGAAAAATGCTCCAAACTTTACATGTTTGCGTTGCTCCTCTGCTATCAATAAATCAGAAATCGGAACAAGAATTTTATCGAATTTTGCCTGCATAGCGTTTTTTAACTGCAACTTACGACTTCCTTTGTTTTCACGAACCTTTTCATCATTTGGAAGATTTATTGCAATTGTTTTACTTCCTGCATTACAGTCGCCCCCATAGTAAAGCGCATCATAAACATTCATATCAGAATCAACACCCGGAGTTTCATCTTTGTATTCTTTTTCGCAAGGCAACGCTTCCTGTAAACCGGGGAGTAATTTGGCATATTTCTCCAGTTTTTTACTCCATTCTTTGTCTTTAATTAAAATGTATGATTCGTATGCAGCTTTATAACCAAAAAGTTGATCTTCATAGTTTTCAATAGGCCCTACTATAAAATCGATGGTATTGTTTTTCATTTCCATCCAAGCAACATCACTTTCGTAATAATAGTCAGTTAACAAAGCTTTTGAACGTAATTCCAGATAGTTTTTTAATCCTTCATCTTCCGCGAGTTCTGATGCTTTTGCTACCAGTTCTGACAATTTTTGAACTTCTTCTTTATACTCGATGTGATAAGGAATGGATTTTAAATTACCATCTTCTCCCCTGCGGATTACCGAATAAAGACTTGTCTTTAAATCATCATTCCAGGCTTCAAATTCTTCTTTCATCATATCTGAAGGATAGAAATTGGCGCCTTTGGGTTTTTCATCCACACCTTCAATAAATGGTTTATTATTATTTAATCTTTCCCATGGGCCATAATTGATTTTCAGGAATTTATCAGTGTAATCATCCAGTTTACCATTGAATAATAATTTTTTGTCTCCAAATGCCTGTTGCCAGAAAATGTCATCTGTAATTTTAGCTGCTTCTAATAATAGAGGGAGCATCTGTTTTTCTTTTTCAGAAAGAACAGACAAATCAGCAGTTAATTTAAACGACACAAATTCTTCTGCCTTTTGTTTTATCTCTTGATTTATTTCCATTTTGTTTTCCTGTTTTGAACTTGAATTACATGCAAAAAGAATTGCTAACGCTGAAATTGCTAACCATTTTTTCATGTTGTAGTGTTTTTTGATTTGAGGGTAAAACTACAAAAAGCTACGATTTGCCACAAGATTTATATGTGATTGATATTTGGTGCAATTAAATATCAATTTAATTTAGAAAAAAACTAAATGTAAGCGAATAAAGAACAGACTGTAAGGACTTGTTTTAGCAGAGTTTTTATTAGGTTTTATATTAAAAAATCTAACTAAATTCCGGATCCGGCCATTTCCAGGCAATTCTCATTATTAATACCAAAACAGCGACTTCAATTCCTGCAATAACAATATAATGTGGTGATAATGAACCTCCTCCGATAATATAGATAATGGTCAGAATTCCGGCTGTGGTATTGGCAATCCTGTTAGATTTAAACGGCAATACCCATGATAAGTATATCATTAAAATGGGAATATTGGTAACTATTGCTGCAATTGCCATTACAGTTTCCACATTACCCGGTATATCCAGTGTATTGCCTTTTACCAGTTCTACCATTATTGAAAAAATATCTGCAAAAATCATATTGATTAGCACGACTACCCATAAGGTCGAAAGTTTTATTCTCGGATGGATGTTCTTTTTGATTTTCATTTAGTTATGTTTTGGTTAAAGGTTATTCTATTTTAACAGGCTATACCAATGTTATATAAAACTCTAAGCTATGAGTTCATCTATAGTGGTTTGTTTGGTTAACCGAATTTTATACCTGAATCTAGGTTCTTCTGCAAACCACTAACAGGTGTTAAACTTTGAACACCGAGGGTTTCTCTTCTGCTAAAAATGCTTTCTCTGTTGGGAATTCGGATTCTGGGAGATAAAAGTAGCTAATGATTATGTAAATTACAAAACCATTTTCACTTTTGGAATAGGTCTAAATTAAAGCAAATTCATGTGAAATTTTAAAACTAATATTTTTCTTATTGAATTAATTTTTATTAAATCTATTTTAGCAAAAATTAAAAGCAAATTATCTAAATTATAGGTGAAATTTAATTTGATAATTTGCTCTTATTTTTTACTGGGAATAAAATAATAATTTAGCTAAACGTTTTAATTTATCCGAATTGTGTTCACTGCTCCTGCCGGTATTCCAGGTGCTGCCCAAATTACTAATCCTTTAATGTGTATTGTGCAACCCATCCAATTTTCCAAAGGACCATATGCACCGGTAACCATGCCATTTTCAAGAAATTTAGAGGGCTCGGGAAGTTTATTGGCATACGTAACCACTCCTTTACACGAGGCTGTTAAATAAGTTTCGGATTCGCTGGGAGGCCATGTAGCATTCATGTCATAAATTACAATGTCTTCCTTAAACGGACTGGCCTGAGAAAAGTCCCTTGGGCCATCCCCCAGACTTATAAAAGTAATTTTGTATTCACCAGAATCACCAAAATCAACTATACCATTCCAGAATGTAGGAGGAGTAAGTGTAAAAATAATGTCACCTGTACCAACCAACCCTGGTGCCATTTTTTTCGCACTTTTTAGATCAGCAGAAGCATCTGTTATCATCGGATCTTCGTAACACCCGGAAAGTAAAATACTAATTCCGAGTAAACATAAAACAATCAGATTTTTCATAATTTTTAAGTTTTTAATTAATAATTAAAAGAAATGGACTAATACTCTGTATTTAAATTCCGCCTTTTTACTTTGATTGAACATGGCTAATGGAGTATAAACTTACTGCTGGTTGATTTTCCATTTTGACTAAGATTAATCAGATATATTCCCTTGGCACATGTCCTCATATCGATTAATTCCCGGTTTGTTTGTATTGTTTTTTGACAAATCGGTTTGCCTTGAATATCATATATTTTTATTATTGTTTTTTGGTGATTTTTCATGCTTAAACTTAAAAGTCCATTATTTGAACTGATGTTGATTTTTAAGTCAATAATATCACTTTCAAAATCTTTCGTTCCAACACTTAAAGGATTTTTATAATGTATAATACTTCCATTAGCTATAAACTGGTTAACAATTATATCAGGAAATCCTTTCCTTTCAGAATCGATGATTAAAATATCCCAGGCATCGGGTAATTCTGAATCAATAATCGTTTTAATCCAGGTGCCCGGAGCGCCATTATTGTTTCTATACCAGGCGACTTCATTTGCATCGGTACCGGTTGCAACCACATCCAAATTATTATCGCCATCCAAATCCGCAAATTTCATTGCAAAAGCACCACCCATATTATCATCAATAATATGTTTGTTCCAACCAACGGTTTCACCTTTTGTGTTCTCGTAAAGCACTATATCATTGTCTTTCGTTCCCGAGGCTACAATATCAAAATCATTATCGTTATCTATATCCGCAACATCAAACTCACTTACACCGGGGAGGTTATCTATCGTATATTTTGTCCAGTCCTGACCTGAATTACTGCTTTTATACCAGGCCAAAACACCATCATACATTCCATTTGCCACAATATCCGGAATATTATCTCCATCAATATCGAATACCTGGCAAAAGACAGCTCCATCCAGATTCTGGTCTACCAGATGCCTGGTCCAATTCACGCAACTGCCATCATTTTCGTACCAAACAACACAATCACCTGTCGCACCTGTTGCAACAACATCAAGATCATTGTCATTATCCAAGTCGGCAACACACACAAACTCGGCACCGGAAAGGTCATCATCAATTACATTGCCAGTCCAGCCAACCGGTGTTTCTCCGGAATTCCGGTACCATTTTACCGTATTGGAAGCAAAACCTGCAACCACAATGTCATTTTTTTTATCCTTGTCCATGTCAATAATAAATAAACCTACAGCACCGAGGTCATTATCTATTACATGTTTTTTCCAGGTTGAATTGTCATATTCGTACCAAACAATATTTTTTTGACCGTATATGGCTGCCGCAATATCTTCATCCCCATCCCCGTCAATGTCACCCGGATAAAATGAAGTAGGTCGGTTCAGGTTTTCTTCAATTATAAGTTTAGTCCATTGTGCTTTGGATTGAATCTGAATAAGAAAGAAAGAAAATGTGATTGCAAGGCTAATTTTAAGAAGGTATAAATTTTTCATAACTGTATGACTTATAAATTTTTAATTGATTTTTTAATATCAATTTATAATTTATTGTTTTCATTCATTCAGTACTAATGTTGCAATCTAATGTATATTTTTACCGAAAAATGTTGCATTCGGGTATTTTTGTTGAAAACGGCAATAATCGCCGTTTAACAGGGGAAAAAGGAAAACATCAATAAATCAAAGTCATATAAATTATCATTGACTTTCTCCATACTTTCTTAGCAGTTCACCCACACGTTCATGTTCATTTTGATACTTGGAAGTTGCCTGTGTAAGTATTTCCTGAAATTCAGGTTCTTCACGTATGTTGTCAAAAAATGGAGACTTATTCAGAAGAATTACTACCAACTGAGTTATGGATTCGCGTTTTAATACTTCTTTCAAATTTGTTAGCGCTTTTTCCTTTTCATTATTCAAAGAATAAACATTTGCCAAATTAAAATAGGAGTAATAAACCTGTGCTTCTGGAAGGTTAAATTGAATTGTTTTAATCAATTTCTTTTTTACTTCTTCCAAATGCTTTTTCGCTTTTCCCTCCTTTCCATTCTTTAAATAAGCAAATCCTAAAAAAAGCTCGCTAAAAAAATTGTAAGGTAATACATCATACCTTTTTTCAATTTCATCGACATATTTTTTAGCTATTTCATAGTTTCTTAGGACAATAGAATTTCCCAATAGCTGAAACATACACCAATTGTAATCCTCATCAAAACTGTGTGCAATTTCCAGATATTTTTGCGCTGATAGGAAGTTTCCCATATTTTGTTCAATCATAGCCAAATGGATATAATAAGTTAAAGAATCACCTGTTAAAAAAAGTATTTTCTCGGCATAATTTATTGCCTCTGGCTTGTATCCGGTTTTCATAAATGCAAGGCGCAAAGCTTTTAAAATATCCAACGACAGCTCCTCATTGTCAGGTTTTAACCGGATATATTGCAGGGCATTCTCTAAAGTGTTATAGTAATCTTCCAAATAATAATACCTCAATGCTTTATTAGCTAAACTTTTATATGAGTCCATTTGATTTTGCATAAACCTGTCATGTTTATCAAAATATTCAAAGGCAATATCTTTCTCTCCTTTTTTTAAATAATAGCTACCTGTTAAATCAAAAATCCTTGCCTTTTCCCAGGTCATTTCCTTTTCGTTGTTGTCAGCAATAGTTAAAGCCGAGTTCAACAATACAAATCCCGAATCGAGCAAGGAATAATATCGTTCAGGTGTGGAGAAATATTTAACCCGGTAGATGTATATATCTGCCAGATGAATATAGGGCCGGACAAAACTACTATCCAGTTTCAGGGCCAATTCAAATTGTTCATGTGCTTTTGCCCTGTTAATTTTACTTTCATCAGACGTCGATAATGCAGCAGTTGAAAGATGCAGATTATAATATTGCAAACCCAGTAAAAAATGATTGTAGGCCATCAAATTATCCGTTGGAATTTCCTGAATTTGTACTTTTTCTTTAGTTGTTAGTTTGGCTCCTAATTCTGAGGCTATTGAAAATGCAACATCTTCCTGTAATTCAAAAATGTTTTTATCGGTTACTTCCTTGATAAAAGGACCTGTCCAAAGATTATTCCCGGAGCCGGCATCGATTAATTGTACCGATAATTTAATCCTGTTTCCAATGATTTGACCACTGCCCGTTAAAATGTAATTTACATTTAGCTTTTTGGCTATTTCCCTGGCGCCCAGTTTTGAATCCTTGTATTTTTCGGAATCTATTCGTGATTTAACTTTTAATTCACCAATTATCTGAAGCTTGTAATGGATTTCTTCCATTAAACCATCGATGATATATGTATTCCCTTTCTCAGGACTATTGTCAATAAATGGCAAAACAGCTATGGTTTTTTCAGGTTCACTTTCCTGATTTGTAAGGTATTTAAAAATGAAAATTGAAATTACAGTTACAATAATCAGCAGTGCCGAGATGATTATGTTCCATTTACTTTTTGAAGGCTTTTTAGGTACACCTTTTTTCCTTACTTCCCCGGTTGAAATACGGAAATGTTTTTTAAAGGCTTTATAAAAATAACCGGGTTCACTGTATCCTACCATATAAGCCACCTCGGAAGCAGTTGCGACATTGTTCTCCAAAAGTTTCCTGGCTTTCTCCAATCTGATTTCGGTGATTAATTCAATAGAAGATTTTCCTGTAAGTTTTTTGAGTTTTCTGTGAAGCATCGAGCGGCTTAATGCAGCTTTCTCTGCCAGATCATTTACGGAAAAATTTTCATTGTCAATGTTTTCTTCAATAATCTTATTAATCATTGAAAGAAATTGTTCATCCATTGATAATTGTTTTTCCATTGATATATGCTAAGATTTACAATTTGTTCTCAAAATCAATGATTTTGATTTTTGGCAATAATAAAGATACAAATTTTATAATATACTGATATTTAGTAATTAACCGTAATAAACAGGGGCTTGTACGAATAAATGGAAAAGATGTTGTTTGACGAATTTTTAATACATTACCAACAAACTTAAAGAATTACAAATTAAATAACGGATTCTCGGGGAAAAGTAATTACTGAAATGAATACTTTTAAAACAGATTCAAAAATATGATATGGTGAACTACCTCTTAAGTCAGCTTCTACTCTTTACTCAAAAATCGGGAATTTGTTTGTTTATCTATTGATGGGTTATTTGTTGATTGTAATTCTTACCAGAATAATTAGAAAGTTTTAAGAATTAATTTTCTGGATTTTGGTATTGAATATTGTATTTATCAAACATTTTTTTCAGATAGTTTACACTACCAATTACTCCCAGATTCCCTTCAGCACCGGAAACAATACCAACCAAATAACCATTTTTATCAATAACCGGAGAGCCACTTCTGCCCTCTGGTTGGATGTTTTTGCTTAAAGTTTTCACATAATAGTATTCCCCCAGATTCATCACACTTTGAAGTTTGATAAGAACAGGTTTGCTGTTGTCTTTTTGTTTCATTCCCCACCCTATTGCATACACAATTTCAAAATCTTTAATTGGAGCGTATCTAATTTTTAAAGGGAATATATTTTTATTTTTTTCGGTTTCGAACAGAATCCAGTCTCGTACTTTTAGTGTGTTAAATTGTCCGATGGGTTCATTTTTGTCGCTGTTAATCAGGTGTTTAACAGCAACTGAGTTTGTTGTATCATTTTTAGGATAAAATTTCCAGGAGATAAAATTACTTTCAAAACTGACAGATTTGTATTCCATTTGATTTTGAAAAACCATAAACAAATGTTTACACGAAATCCCCAACGTATCGAAACCGGTATTTATCAAAAAGGAATTGGCAAAATTGGTGTAAATTGTGTCAGTAAAACTGATTTTATTGGTTAAAGCTAAATCAGGCCATTCTTTCACAGGTTTGTCAATCCAGAATTCTTTAACTGCAGGTTTTTCTTGTTTACAGGCAAGAAATAGCAGAAGACAAAACAGAGTGATTAGTTTTTGAATCATGCTTAAAATTAATTCATCATTATGTAAATCTCAAAAAATCAGATCAGTTCTCAGTGGGGACAAATTCCTAATAAATTAGAAAGCATAAACAATATTGTACAAAACCGGATTGCATAATCCTATTGAAATGTAACCATTTAGAGTTATATCAGTAAGAAAAACCGAGGAGTTTTTGTTTAGTCATTTAATCCACAAATGAAATTATTAACAGGTAAAAAACTTATTTCCCAAATCGATGATTATCTGGCAGATCCGCGCCATGAACCTGAGGTTTTGATAAGAAAACGTTGGGCGTGGATTTGGTTTATGGCAACATTCTTTTTTGTAACGATTACTTCGTTTTTCTCATTAGTTTTTATTGAAATGTGGCCTCTTTGGTATGCAGTTGTAATTTTTATGGTCTCTTATTTTATCGGCATCCCTCTTTTTCGGCGGCTAAAAAGATTCGATCTTGTTTTAAATATTGTTTTTTCAATTTTTATTATAACTGCTTTTATTATGATGGTTGAAGTAGGAGGCCTTAATTCTTCGATGGGATATATTTACATCGGTATAAATTGCACCATGGGTTCTGCTCTAGCCGGCAATATTCGGTGGACTATTGGAATGTTTATAACATATTGTTTTACAATTATTTTACTAGGTATACTGGACCCTCTTCTTTCCATTCCGGACTATATAAGTCCAAAAGAAGGCCTCATTTCGTTTGTTGCTCTTACAATATGGATTAGTGCTATCACATTATTTCTTGTGATTTTGTATATGAAAGATAGAAATCGTTTTGAAAAAGAAAATGCCGAAAGACTTCAAAAAATTGATGAAGCAAAAACCAAGCTTTTCACCAATGTCTCTCACGAATTCAGAACACCTTTAACAATAATTCAGGGAACAACAGATTTAATGGAGAAGAAACCGGAAAAATGGAACAAAATCGGTTTAAAAAAAATAAAAGATCAGAGTAACATTCTCCTTCGACTTGTTGATCAGATGCTGAATATTTCGAAACTGGAGGCGGAAGGAATGAAGCTAAACTCAATTCACGGCAACATAGGTAAATTTGTTAAATATATTGCTGTTTCGTTTACAAGTCTTGCCGAGAATTTTAATATCGATTTATGTGTTGAAGAAAGCGAAAAGTCTTTGTATTCCGATTATGACCCGGAAAAGCTGATGCACATTTTATCCAACCTTATTTCAAATGCAATAAAGTTCACTCCCACCGGTGGAAAAGTGAATGTGAAGATTTCAGAAAAAAAGGAAAATGACAGGAATTGGATTTTGATTTCGGTAGAAGACACAGGAAGAGGAATTTCACAGGAATCGATAAAGAAAATTTTTGACAGGTTTTATCAGGTTCCAGACCAGCAATACCAAACACCCGGAACCGGATTAGGCTTAGCTTTAACTTATGAATTGGTAAAATTAATGAATGGCGAAATTCATGTAAAAAGCGAACCTGAAAAAGGAACAGAATTTATCGTTTTAATGCCTGTTAAAAA
>CAJXZG010000138.1 GCA_913063265.1 uncultured Prolixibacteraceae bacterium
GAGGCTATTGCAATGGGTACTTTGCCAATGACAGATTTCACTCTAGGATTGTTTTCACCTTTTTACGGACCTATTGCAACCGGAACCGTTTTTAGTCAAGCGGCCTATAAAGTCAACGAAAGGTTTTCTTTTGGAGGATTTAGTTATGGTTTAAATTCCTTACCCACACTTGCTCCACCCGGTTTAAACAATTTTAATCAATACGGATCTACCATGTTTATGCAATATAAAGTGGGTAAAAATTTCAAAATTGAAACCCGGGTAAATGTTTCACAAGGAGGAATGCATCCGGGATACTAAAACAAATACTACCCTAAACCTAAAAAAACCAAATATGCTAAGCATCTACAAAGCATCGGCAGGCTCAGGAAAAACTTTTCAACTTGTAGTGGAATACCTGAAACTTTTATTGGAAAATCCTTTCAATTATAAACATATTTTGGCGGTGACTTTTACCAATAAAGCTACCAACGAAATGAAAACCCGAATTCTTGAAACGCTGAACAATTTGGCGCAGAATTATCCCAGCGATTATATTATTGAAATACAAAAGGAAAGTAAATTAAACGAAGAACAAATACGAAAAAATGCCAAAGAAGTTTTAAGAAATATCCTGCATGATTACAATCGTTTCTCAATTAGTACCATCGATTCTTTCACGCAACGTACCATTAAGGCCTTTAACCGGGAGTTGGGGATAAGCCCCAATTATAAACTCGAACTCAACAGCGATATCATTTTATCGGAAGCAACCGACAGGTTAATTGCAAAAATCAGCAAAGACCAAAACCTTTTAAATTGGCTAAAAGAATTTAGCAAAGAAAGGATAAGGGAAAATAAAAGTCAACGAATTGAATTAAATATCAAGTCACTGGGAAAAGAGCTTTTCAAGGAAAGTTTTCAGATGTTTTTCCCAGAGGGTAAAGATTCGGTTTATACCCGTCAGAACCTGTTGAACTTTAAAAAAGAATTGAATGCTTTAAAGTCAGGATTCGAAAAAGAGTTAAAACTATCGGGTGAAAAATGGGTTTCGATAATTCAGGAGAACCAACTCGGCATTGATGATTTTATTTACGGAAAGTCGGGAGTAGCCGGTTTTTTAAATAAAATTGCCCTTCAGTCGTTTAAAACAAAAGTCTCCGATCTGGAGTATGGAAAAAGAGTGCAGGATGCAATAGATTCAGCAGAAAAATGGTATAAAAAAACAAGTCCGCAAAAAGACAAAATTCATCATCTGGTAGAAAAAGAATTACATCCTTTGTTAAAAGAAATCATCGCATATATTGATAAAAACCTTGAGGAATATTTTACCGTTTTAGCAGTATTAAAAGAAATTCGCACCCTTGGCATTTTAACCGATTTAAAAGAAGAAATACAATCTCTGCTGCGTGAAAAAGGGATACTGCAAATCTCAGATTCCAATCTTTTATTAAGCAAAATTATCGATCAAAGTGACTCCCCTTTTATCTACGAAAAGACAGGTAATTATTACAAGCATTTTATGCTTGATGAATTTCAGGATACTTCGGGATTACAATGGAATAATTTTAAACCATTAATTTTAAATTCCCTCGCTGAAGGGAGAAAAAACCTTTTGGTTGGTGATGTAAAACAATCGATTTACCGCTGGCGCAACAGTGATTACAAAATTCTGGCAGAAAAAATATATACGGATTTTAACCATCACCCACTTCAGGAAATTCATCTGGGAAAAAACTGGAGAAGTGATAAAAATATTATTGAATTTAACAATAAAGTTTTTGAGGATTTGAAGCTTACTTTTGAAGAATCCTTTTTCAAAAACATTGAAGAAAACAACAGTAAATATGTTGAAAGAAGTAATAATATTTATAATGAAATTTCTCAAATACCCGGCAAAAAAACAATAAGTACCGGTCAGGTAAAGGTGTACTTTTCAGAAGCCAATAATTTTCAGGAACAATCGGCGAAACTGGTTACTGAACAAATTAAACAGTTGCAAGACCAGGGAATTAAAGCATCAGAAACTGCCATTATTGTAAGAAAGAATAAAGAGGGCAAACCCATAATTAAAGCGCTGCTGGAAGCATCTGCTTTGCCGGAAAATAAAAATTACAATTTCTCAGTGATATCAAATGAATCACTTTTTTTGAATTCGTCTCAAGCGGTTCTGTTTATTATTGAAATCATAAACCACATCATTTCGCCGGAGAATAAAATTTCAAAAACGGCTTTACTAAATTTATGGTTTAACGGACTTAAAGAAGGGAGTACACAGAAAGATTTATGGGAAGATTCCGGCTCAGGAATTGAAATTTTGGATAAAAACTTCGAAACATTATTTGAAAGAGAATTAACTCCCACAATTGAAATCCTAAAGAAAAAAATACTGCTTACTTCGCTCGATGAAGCGATAATACAAATCTGTTCAGTCTTTCGTCTTTTTGAAATTGAATCTGAGCTTCCTTTTATTCAAACAATAATTGATAAAGCAGGCGAATTAAAATCATCACTTTCCAACGACCTGTCCAATTTTCTTTTTTGGTGGAACGAAAACGGACAATCAATTTCGGTAAATGTAAACGAAGAGGTAGATTCGATCAATTTACTGACAGTCCATAAATCAAAGGGGCTGGAATATAAAGCGGTAATTATTCCTTATTTCGATTGGAAAATAGTTCCGGAACCCATGTTTTTTCCAATTCTTTGGTGTAAACCAGAAACCAAACCATTTGATAAATTTCCGCTCCTTCCGGTAAAATATGGTAATGATTTAAAAAAGAGCCTATTTCGCAAATACTATTTCGAAGAATATGCAAACAGCATAATTGATGTATTTAATCTGGCCTATGTTGCATTTACAAGAGCAAAATCAGTATTATTTGTAAATTGTCCTCAAAAGGAGCAGAACAAAAGAAGCAGAAATAATCTCAATACATTAAATCATCTTTTATATAATGTTCTTCAAAATATGAGTAATCAGAAGATTTTTGAGCATTGCTGGAAAGAGGAAAATACTGTTTTTGAGTTTGGAACCATTCCCGATAACCAATCGAAACGCAATATACCCGATTCTGTTTTTGTAAAAAAATACCGGTTCAACGATTTTAGTAACAGGGTAAAACTTCGGAATTCCGGGGAAGATTTTCTAATTCCGGGGAAAAATTACAGTACTTTAAAAAATAAAGGAAAAATAATTCACCAGATACTTGCAACGATTAACGACACTGCCGACATTGAAAGTTCTTGTTTAAAAGCTTTAAATGAAGGAATTATCAATGAATCGGAAATGGCAGATATTATAAAAATCCTGGAAACAAGTTTTAGTAATCCACAAATTGCCGGCTGGTTTAATGGTAAATACAAAGTTATTAATGAAAGAAACCTGCTTTCGACAGAGAAAATATTACGCCCTGACAGAATTATGATACACAAAAATGAAGCAATTGTTGTGGATTATAAATCAGGTAATAAAAAATCTGAAAACTATAATTATCAGGTAAAAAGATATGCAAAAGTTTTAAAAGAAACTGGTTTTGAAAAAGTTACCGGATTTTTATGGTATATCAATCAAAATGAAGTGGATAAAGTTTGCGAGATTTAAGAAGGATGTCATCTGCTTTATTTGAGACACAGACAGATGACATCACTACTATTAAGAAACTTTCGGCCTTAAAATCATAAGTTTTAAGTCCAAAAAAAAGCTATTTTTGCAGCAAATTAAATAAGATATGATTCAAAGAATACAATCAATTTATGTTCTGGTTTCGGCACTGTTAATCGGTACATTAATGAAATTGAAGTTTGCCGATATAATTGTTGATCATCAATTACATACATTTCTTGCAAGAGGTATTTTTAAAGAAGACACAATGGTTTTCGACGGCCTTGCAATTTTCATTTTTATTCCCTTAATCGCCCTTCTGCATTTTGTGGTCATTTTTCTATACAAAAAACGTATCCTGCAAATCAGAATACTTGTTTTTACCATCATACTTTTGTTGGGTTTATTTGGTATGTTTTTTTATATCACCTATACAAGTTTTGATGAAGTTATGGTTGCATTTAAAATTCCGATTGTTTTCCCGATAGTAGCAGCAATACTTGATTTTCTGGCAATTCGTGCCATTGGCAAAGACGAAGCTTTGATTCGTAGTTTAGACCGAATCAGGTAGTAATAGTAATGAAAGCAATAATATTTGCGGCGGGTCTGGGTACTCGCCTTAGCGATGAAACTTCAGACAAACCCAAAGCTCTTGTTGAAGTAGGTGGAAAGCCATTACTTGCCCGTGCTATTGAAAAACTTAAACTTGGAGGAGTTTCAGAAATTGTGGTCAATGTGCATCACTTTGCAGCCCTTGTAATTAAATATTTACAGAACAACGATTTTGGAATTAAAATTAATATTTCAGATGAATCAGAAAAACTTCTGGATACGGGTGGTGGTCTGAAAAAAGCGTCTGGATTCTTGTCAGGATGCGAACCGGTTTTAATTTATAACGTGGACATAATCAGCAATCTTGATATTCAAGGCTTAAAAAAAGAGCATTTGAAATCGGGAGCACTCGCAACGCTGACTGTGAGAAACCGGAACACTCAACGATATTTGAAGTTTGATAAAAACAGAGAGTTGGTTGGCTGGATAAATAAGAAGACCGGAGAAACTAAAATTTCGCGCCCGGAGAATTTCGACAATTCTATTGAGATGGCATTTAGCGGAATTCATATCATTCAAATTGAATTGTTTTCTCTAATGCCGGAAAATGATAAATTTTCAATTATTGATTTATACCTTGAATTGGCAAAAAATCATTTAATAAAAGGTTATTTTGATAATTCTGATTTGTGGATGGATGTTGGAAAACCTCATGAATTAGAGGAAGCACGAAAATTCTTTAACTCTTAATTTTCTCTTTGAAATACAGATAAAATTCAAAAGCGCCCAGTATCATCAGTGTGTAACCGGCTAATTCAATTCCTTCTTCAGTAGCTGCTTTTGCCAATCTGTAGGTTTCATCGTCATATAAAAGTTTCCAGAATTTTGAACGTCCCATTAACCGGCTGAAAATGTAGGTTATTAAAAATCCGGTGATAAACCAGGACGATGCAGGAATACTAAAGAATTGAATTGTCGCCGCTTTTATTTTTTTGAAATCGCGAATAACTAACCATATAATTACAGCTAACACTGCCAAAACCGGATAAATCCATTCGATTAGAAAATTAAACTCGCGTATAAAAGACATCAGAAAAAACAATGAAACCAGATTAGAAACAGGTTGAATCTCTTTCCATTTTGGTCCAATTAATAAGAAAAATAAAAACAGGATAAACAGAAATATTTCCTGTCCAATTTCCGTTAAGGTTTCTTCACCAAAATATCCGCCATCATTTTGCATAGGGTGCGCTGCATCGAAGAAGATTGCTTCGGCAATTCCAAACATCACTAATCCATAAATTACCACACGGATAAAAACAAAAAGCGGAGAATAGATCTTCATAAAAGTCGCGTAAAAATTTCGAAGTAAAAATACCTGAAAAATTATGAATACGGGCAAACTAAGCGGCCAAATTCAAAATTATTGTTTGATTATTATTTACAAAACATTTGAAATCCATATCACCGTCTTTTAATGGTTATTTGAATATTGAATTCTTGGTGGTATTTCTTGCACCGCGACTTTACGGGCTGTGTGTAAATGGAAAATGATATGAATTGTAAGTTTCAATTTGCAGGTTTGACCCCACCTAACCTCCCCGAAGGTGAGGAAATTTCCTCCTTCGGGGGAATAAAGGGGGTCAAAACCAAGTGATTAATTTCAAATCGCAAGTTCCATTTCTATTGAATTTCATTTTCACACAGCCCGTTCAGCCCAGTGATAATATATGAAAAAAGAAAAAGGCTTAAGCCGTTAATACTTTTTGTTTTAACGACTTAAGCCACGGTTTAAAATTATAATGAATTTACTTACACCTAAAAAAGGAAGGAGTTAATCATATTTTCCCGGAATGAATTATTCCTCCGGTGCCAATGCCACATTTACAACATTATCAAAATCGAACCATGTTTTAAATGCTTTTTTAGTTGATTTAGAAGTTAAGTTATTTACCAAAGTTTCGAATGTACCAAACTCTGAGAAATCCCCTTCTTTTAAATAATAGGTATTACTCAGAATCCCAAGCCAGAAGCGGTTTTCGCGAATTGCAGTTTCTCGCTCGCGTAACATTTTCTCCTGTGCTTTTGCCACTTCTTCATCACTTGGCCCTTTTTTCTGGTATTCTTTAATTATTTCGTAAACAGCAGTTTTTAATTCTTCCAGTTTTTGAGGAGAAGTACCATATGCAACGGTTATAGAATATGTTGCCTTAGGAAACTTGCTTGATGATTGATAGGCGCCGATTGAATAAACACTGCTTTTGTCCTCACGTATAACTTCCAACAAGCGGGTAGTAAGTATTTTTGCAACTGCATCCAGCTGTATTTGGTTTTGTGAGTTATAATCGTAATCGCCATGAAAAACAATGTACTGTGTACTTTTTTCTTCCTTGCCTTTTTTTACAACTTTATCTATCACACCATCAGGCTTTTCAATTCCCAGGTCAACCCAGTTTTCTTTTGCATCAACCGAAGGTATTCCCCCGATATATTTTTCAACCATTGGTTTGAAAGTTTCTACATCGATATTTCCCACAAAGAAGAATTTAAAATCAGCTGCA
Organism: uncultured Prolixibacteraceae bacterium; assembly: GCA_913063265.1. GTDB lineage: Bacteria > Bacteroidota > Bacteroidia > Bacteroidales > Prolixibacteraceae > Draconibacterium. The sequence continues at coordinate 6,697 of CAJXZG010000138.1, forward strand.
TTACTAAACCTTTCTTTACCTATTTGTTTTATCCTTTGAAAATCGGCCTCGTTTAATAACTCCAAAGTCATTGGGCGTGCACGCTCGTGGTAATTGGCCATGGTAACGCTTAATGTATCCCTGAAAGCAGATTCCGGAGAAGCAGCTCTGTTCTCCAATATCCCTGACATCCTTGTCATTACAGACTTATAACTATCCTCATCAAATCGAGAATCGGTAAAATAGAGATAGACCATTTGCAGCAAAGTTTCAACATCCTTAACAGACGAATTTCCACTAAAACTCTCGCGCAACTGACTGATACCCGGTGAAACACTAAAAACTTTTCCAGATAAAAGTTTATCCAGGGTAATTTTATCAAATCCGGCAATACCGCTTAATTCCATTACATCCGATGCAAACTCGGCTGAAATATCATCTTCTAAACCATATAATGAATTACCTCCTAAACTCCATGCACTAAACAAAATTTCATCGTCTTTAAAATCTGTGGGTTTTATAACAACTTTTGCACCGTTTTCCAAAGTCCATTCCGTTGCTTCAACGTTTTCTAATTCTTTCTCTTCAATCACTTTACTTCCTGAAGGTTCATATTCTATAAGCGGCACATCCAGCACAGCATCTTCATAAGGTTCAATTTCGGTATTTTTAACTTCATCGAGTAAAGCCAGAATTTCATTTTCTGTCGGAACATTTACTCCCTCTTTTTCAGGAGCAGTTATCACCACCACCCTATTTTCATCAGTAATCCATTTGATTGCCAGTTCATTTATTTCCTCGACTGTTATTTCCGGGACAAAAGTTTTATAGTATTTATACTCATTTTCAATACCGGGGAAAGGTTCTTCTGTAACAAGAAAATTACGTTTGTATTCATTTGCATAACTGATTGACTTGGTATTTCCTCTTTCATTGAACGCTTTTTCCATACTACTTAAAACGGTAGATTTTTGACGTTCCAATTCAGTTTCAGTAAATCCAAATTTTTTAACTCTTTCGTTTTCCAGCAATACTTCTTTTAATCCACTTTTAATTTTATCGCCCTGGGTAACTGCCACTGAGGTATAAGAACTTAAAGGGCCAAACTGATGAGAATACATTGACTGCCCAAGTAAAAAAGGAGGCTCCGCTTGCTGAACTTTTTCCGACAATCGATTATTAATCAATCCGGTATACAGGTTTTCCTTAATCATTTCTCTGTAATCAGCCACTGTTTTTGCTGTTTCCAGTTCATGCTTATAATATACATATGCAATGGGATATTGTGCTTCCGGATCGGTATTGATACTCACGAGAGTTTCTTCATGGCCAGGAATTTCATAGTACTTTTTTGGCCTTGGGTTTGCTGAAGCCGGTATTTCTGAAAACTTCTCTTCGATTTTAGCAACCATCTCATCCTGATTAAAATCCCCAACAACTATTAAAGCTTGAAGATCAGGTCGATACCAGTCATTTCTGTAACGACGTAAAACTTCAGGTTCAAAATTTTCAATAATCTCAGTTTTACCAATAGGCAATCTTTCTGCATATTTCGATTCATGTAAAAAAACAGGTAACCATTTTTTCATCATCCGGTCGTTAGCACCTCTTCCTCCTCTTTCTTCTTCTAAAATAATACCTCTTTCATTGTTAATTTCTTCATCCGAGTCGGTAATCTGACAGGCCCAATCATACAAAACCTGCAATCCTTTTTCCATATATAATGATGAATCCAGAGGTACTTTTAGCATATAAACGGTTTCATCAAAACCGGTATATGCATTAATTTCAGGTCCAAACTCCATCCCTATCGATTCAAAATAATTGATTAACTCATGTTTCGGAAAATTTTTAGTACCATTAAATGCCATATGTTCAGCAAAGTGTGCTAATCCCTGTTGGTCATCATCTTCATCGATGGAGCCAGCATTTACTACAAGGAATAGTTCAGCGCGGTTTTTTGGATTTTCATTTGCACGAACGTAATAAGTTAATCCATTTTCCAAAACTCCTTTGCTTACCTGGGGATCCTGTGGGAGTTCATTGCTTAAATTCAAATTTGTCTGCGCTGCCAGAATAAAAGTCCCTAACAGCAGGAGCGAACTTAAAAATAGTTTCATTTTGTAATAAAATTTTTGTTTTAAAATGTGTATTAAGTAAGAAACATTTGTTACAACAATTTATTTAAAAATAGGTTGAATTAACCTGGCAAAAGCATCATTTTCGTTAGATGCTGCATTTGGGTAAAGATGTTTTATCTCTTTTGGTGCATTTTCTGTCAGAAAAGAATGTTCGGTGAATTCAAGCAAATCAAAATCGTTATAATCATTTCCAATCCCCAAGGTACGGTCTTTCGTTATGTTTAACAAATTACATATAAGTTTTACTCCATTCCCTTTCGAAACTGAACGGTGAAAGACTTCAATCCAGATATATCCTTTAGTAATTGGAGAGGATGAGCGGATAACCCGAATTTCATTACATACATTTTCAATCTCCTTCTTTAACTTTTGAAAACGATTTTCATCTTCCTTTATTATTACAAGAAACTGACACATTTCTGTTTCCTTAAATGTTCCGGGAACCAGTCTGGTAGCATAGGCATTATTAAAAGAAAAATACCTGTCAAACTCTTTACATTCCTCACTGCCCTTAAAGTAATAATGAAGATGATTCTCAGGCGCTGGAAGAAAAACATGAAAATTCAGTTTTTTGTTAATAAAAGTATTTAGTAGCTTATTTACAGAATCAATTTCAATATTTTTAACATATACATGCTTTTGCTGATTCCAGTCAAAAATTCCTGCACCGGAAGAATAAACAATATAATCGAAAGGAATTTCATCGGAGAGAACTTGTTTCACTTTTCTTAAATTTCGACCTGTGGCTGCGACTCTTACAATATTTTGATTTCCTAATTCTTTTAAAGCCAAAATGTTTTTAGCACTA
>CAJXZG010000139.1 GCA_913063265.1 uncultured Prolixibacteraceae bacterium
GCGACTTGGCTACTCCCTTGCCGGTATCAGTAACATCGATAAATATTTCTTTTTCCCTTTCTTTTAAATCTATCGATATTTTCCCGCTATTTTCCATCGCGTCTATGGCATTCTTGCATAAATTTTCAATAACCCAGGAAAACAATGCAGCATTTAACGGGGTTACAATTATCTCATCTCCTTTAAATGAAGTTTCGAATACAACTTTATTTGAGGACCGCGATTTTAAATAAGTAATTGTTGAGTTTAAAGCCTCGATTAAATTGGCAGGAAACAACTCAGGTTTTGAGCCGATTTTTGAAAATCGCTCTGTAATTCTTTCCAGTCGCTCTATATCTTTTTCAAACTCTTTTACCAGATTTTTATCAACCTCCTGAAGTTTCAAAATTTCGATCCATGCCATTAAAGAAGAGATGGGTGTTCCCAGTTGGTGAGCAGTTTCTTTCGACATACCCACCCAAACCTGATTCTGTTCGGCTTTTTGGGTCGCGCTAAACGCCGAATAGGCCACCACAATAAAAACAATAATTACAAAAAGCTGGATAAATGGATAATATCTCAGATTACGTAATATGCTCGATTCACGATGATATAATAAAAGTACTTCACCAGTCTCTGCATCAAGTTCAATAGGAATTGGAGGTGCATAATCCTTCATTTTTTTTAACTCCTTTTTCAACACCTCTTCACGCCTTTCTTCATTATATTTTATGTTCGCATCTGTATTAAAGGATCCGTCTTTTTCAACAACAATAATAATTGGAATTGTAGTATTTTGAGAAGTAACCAGGTTCAGAAAATTTAAATAATCTGTACTTATTTGTTCCACTTCCGATGAACTTACTTCTATATTAAAATCGATTAATTCTTTTGTTGCTTCAGCCCAAAGACTTACTTTTTTACGTTCTTCCTGAGCCATTTTATCGGTTATCCATTGCGTATACATCAATGAACTTACACCAATTAAAATAGCAATAATCAGGAATAAGATTTTTCCACGTTTTCTTTTAAGGTAAATATCCAAAGCAATAAGTTTTGTAATTCACTACTTGAAACGACAGAAAGGTAATAATATTATGGTAAGTTTTTTAATATTAATAAAACGAGATTTTTTATAATGTTTTATATCGACTGTCCCATTGTATTAGAAAAGATTCCTAATTACCCTAAGGAATAAAATGGAGTGAAAGAATCTTATTGTTAATGTTCATTTGTAGCTTAATAATGATATTTCCTTCGTAAAAACAGACCTTTAGAAAATTAAAAGAATGAATTTGCTAGACCTTAACAAGTAAAGTTTGAACAGCCTTTACGATTCCTTTCATATCTATGCCGCACTCTTTGTACAAATCTTCAGGAGTACCATGTTCAATAAACCGATCAGGAATTCCGAGTAATTTTACCGTTGCAGAATAATTATTTTCAGCCATAAATTCCAATACCGAACTTCCAAATCCTCCCTGAATCACGCCGTCCTCAACCGTTACTATCGTATTAAAATTTTCAAAGACTTCCGTTAACAATTCTTTATCCAGGGGTTTAACAAACCTCATATCATAGTGAGCTGCCGAAATTTGTTTGTTAGCCAGACTCTTAACAGCCCTTTGCGCAAATACCCCGGTTTTTCCTATACTTAAAATTGCAATATCTTTTCCATCAGCAAGTTTACGTCCTTTCCCAATTTCTATTTTTTCAAATGGTTTTTTCCAGTTAGGTTTGATACCGCATCCTCTTGGATATCGTATAGAAAAGGGAAGTTTCTTTTCCTGAAGTTGTGCAGTATACATCAAATTCCGTAATTCTATCTCATCCATTGGAGCTGAAACAATCATATTAGGGATTGAACGCATATACGCGATATCAAAAACACCATGGTGTGTCGGGCCATCTTCACCAACCAGGCCACCTCTGTCGAGACAAAAAACCACTGGCAATTTCTGAATAGCCACGTCATGTACAATCTGATCGTAAGCCCGTTGCATAAAAGTTGAATAAATATTACAGAACGGGACAATTCCCTGTGCTGCCAATCCGGCAGAGAAAGTAACAGCGTGTTGTTCTGCAATACCAACATCAAAAGCTCTTTCCGGTATCTTTTCAAAAAGCAGATTCATTGAACATCCTGTTGGCATAGCAGGAGTAATACCCACAATCTTTTCATTTTTTTCAGCAAGTTCTACAAGAGTCTCACCAAATACATTCTGAAATTTTGGTGCCTTGTCGACAGGACAGTCGCATTTAAAAATTTCCCCTGTTTCTTTATCAAATACACCAGGTGCATGATATTTGGTTTGATTTTGTTCTGCCAGTTTAAAACCTTTTCCTTTTTGTGTCAGAACATGTAATAATTTGGGCCCCGGAATATCTTTAAGGTCATTTAATACTTCAGTTAAATAAACAACATCATGCCCGTCAATAGGACCAAAATAACGAAAATCCAAAGCTTCAAAAAGGTTGTTCTCTTTTAACAACATGTTTTTTAAAGCGTGCTGGTTTTTCTGAAGTACTCTTCTTGCTTTTTTACCAAAACCATCAAGTCTGCCCAGTCCTTCCCAAACATCCTTTTTAAAAGTATTATAGGTTTTTGATTTTGAGATATTCAGCAAATAACGATTCATTCCCCCCACATTGGGATCGATTGCCATATTATTATCATTCAGAATAACCAGAATATCAGAGTTATTTTCCCCTGCATTATTCAGGGCTTCAAACGCCATTCCACCAGTCATTGAACCATCTCCAATTACAGCAATAACTTTTCTGTCCTTTTCATTCTTAAGTTTTGATGCCACAGCCATTCCCAAACCGGCTGAAATTGAGGTAGAAGCGTGTCCTACTCCAAATGCATCATATTCACTTTCATCCTTTTTGGGAAAACCACTTATCCCTTTATATTTTCGGTTGGTACAAAAAACATCTCGTCTCCCGGTTAATATTTTATGTCCATAGGCCTGATGACCAACATCCCAAATAAGCTGGTCATATGGTGTATTATATATATAATGTAAAGCAACTGTTAGTTCAACAACTCCTAAACTGGCACCAAAATGTCCCGGATTTACAGACAATTCGTCAATAATAAAATCGCGAAGTTCGTCACAGAGAACAGGCAAATCTTCAGTTTGAAGATTTTTTAAATCAGCCGGACTATCTATTTTTTCTAATAAGCTTCCCTTTTTGTCAATCATTTCTGAGAAAAAATATTTGCCAAAGATAAAACAAATCTGTTAAGTGGTTTTAAAAATAGCGCTAAGTGTTTTTCTATTTCAGCTAAGCAACCTAAATCAGTTGTTTTACAACAGCATTTCAACCTTTCCAAATATGAAAACTAATAACAAGATTATTTAGCCACATATTTATTAACGAGATTTAAACCATCAAGAGTCAGCATTGGTTCAATGATTTTTACATTTTTTGTAAGCGGGGCAATAACATGACTCAATCCGCCTGTGGCAACAACATTTAACTTTTCATTCATTTCGTTCTGGATTCTGTCAATTATCGAATCTACCAATCCGCTAAAACCATAAATTACACCGGATTGTATTGCGTGTATCGTGTTTTTCCCTAAAACAGAAGGCGGGGCCGACAAATGAATTTGAGGTAATTGTGCTGTTTTACCTGCCAATGCACTTACAGCAGTATTTAATCCGGGGGCAATAGCCACACCTGCAATTTCTGAATTCCTTCCAATGGTAGTAAAAGTTAAAGCAGTACCAAAATCAATGATTGTTGTGTGCTTCCCATATTTTTCAAATGCAGCCACAGCATTGGCTACCAGGTCGGAACCAATTTGGTACGGATTTAATATTTTAATTGAAAGTTTTGGATAAACATCAGGTCCCAGTGTTTTTATATTTGACACAGGCAGTAATTCAGAAAGCATTTCGGTGAATGGATATACCAAAGAAGGAACCACACTGCTGATTATAACTTCATCAATAGCTGAAGTGTCAATTCCGGAATCTGATAAAAGAGAGCTGAAAATGACTTTATATTCATCAGCCATTTTTAATGGATCGGTTTGAATACGCCAATCATTTAGCCACGTATCCTTTTGATTTATCCCAAAAACTATGTTTGTATTCCCTATGTCTATTGCCAGTATCATCTTATCTGAAGAATTAAAATTAAAACAAACTTAACTGAATAAACTTTTATTTAATCTGTTTTCCATTAAATTTTTGCTTATGTTAAGCATTGGAATTCAACACATACTTTCCCATTTTACTAAGATTACAGGAACGTCTGAAAATTATGTTGAAAAATACATAGGATTAAAACAATATTAAACAAGGTATTATAGTTTCTATTTTATATAATATTTCAGAGATAGTGAATTTGAATTGTGAAAAAAAATGTGTTAATTTATCACTCAGATTGATTTCAAACAAAATAATGTTGTCATGCAAAAAACAAAAAATCCTCTAATCTTCATTATTGAAGAAAGTACCATTTATAAGGATTTGATTGTTGGTTACTTAAAATCAAACAAATTTCCAAACATAAAGGTCTTCAAGAATGTAGATGAATGTATGGGACACATTAACGAAAATCCTGATATTATCATTCTCGATTATTCGATTGAAGGAGTAAGCGGATTGGAGTTGATGAAAAAAGTAAAATCAACCCGCCCTCAAATTGATTTTATCTTTTTAAGTGGACAAAATGATGTTGAAGTAGCAGTTTCGATTTTAAAATTAGGAGCTGCCGATTACGTTGTTAAAAATGAAAAGGCTCCTAAAAGATTGCTTAAGGCAATTGAGCAGGCAATCATAGTGACCAACAAAGAAAAAATGAACAAAGGTTTTACAATCGGAGTTCTTGGATTCTTTGTGCTGTTATTGTTATTGATTGCTGCAATTATTTTTATCGCACTTTTCTTTAACCTGTAAATTATCGCATCTTAAGTTTCTTTACAAGCTTTTTCCCCCGTGATGTAATTCCTGCCGAGGAATGATATTTCATTTCATGTTCAATTACAGCAAGAATTTCTTGTTGTAATTCAGGTTGTAATTTAGAAATGTTGTAGAGAATTTGCATGGCATGCACTCTGACTGCGACTGCTTCTTTATCTGATTTAAAAGTGTCGATACAAAAATCCAGTAATGAACCCTGTTGTTCTTCCGGGATTTTATTCATACTGATAAGTTTCAGAAAATGACGCCTTTTTCCTCCATTCTTCTCAATTTTAACCTGTTTAATCATTGGTTCTAAATATGACAGTAACAGGTTAGGATTGATATCGTTGATTTTATCCACAAGATAAGCAGCTCTCCAACTCACCGGTTTCTGATCGTATAATGCCAGTTCCATCAGCGTATGGTAATCTTTTGATGAATGAATTACTTCATTGATAAGAAAGTCAAGATTTTCCCACGATTCTATTAATTCAAAAATCTCTTTTTTGGTCATTGTCTGATTTTTGGCAAAGATAAAGGTTTCGGTTTTCAGGAAAAATATTCTATTCCTACATTTAGGGTATGATAAAAGTAAGTTGCGCTTTAATTATTGAGCAAAATAAAATTTTGGTGGCCCAACGAAATCCTGATTCAGGCAATCCTTTAAAATGGGAATTCCCAGGTGGAAAGCAAGAAAAAGGAGAAAGCATTAAAGAATGCCTTTTACGTGAGATTAAGGAAGAACTGGACATTAAACTTAACATTCAAAAGAAATTGAGTCCTGTTATTCATAAATATGAATTTGGAATAAAACTAATCCCTTTTATCTGTTTCATTTCTTCGGGTGAAATTAAACGAAATGAACACCATGATTTACGATGGGTTTATTACCCAGAACTATCAGACGTAAATTTTACACCGGCAGATAAAAAACTTATCGAACTTGAGAATAACAAGAATACTTTAAAAAAATACCTTGGGGAAAATGTGGACAATTCCGGATAATACCGCAGCCCAACTAACAATGGACAAAATCATGTAAGGTACAGTCTGAGGACGTTTTGCATAATATTTATTGGCCAGAAAAGCACCCACAGGGATGGTTAGAATTGCAGGAGTAGCTATAATAATTCCCCAAAAGCCGTAGGTAGTTCTTACTTTTATAATAAAGCGACTTTTCCTTGTAAAGATTTTTTTTGGTTTTTGATTTGCCATTCTTTCACAGAAATTATTGTACCTCGATTTAATTATATCCGGAACCATTCTGCAAATCTGTGGTCTTAACTTTTCAAATTTTCCAATTAGTTGTTTACTCAGATAGTAAAAGAACAAAAATCCACCTATTCCGCCTAATAAAACAGATACGATTGCCTGTGGGTAATTCAGGCCAATAATCATTGCGTAAGGCAGTGTTACAATATATTTAACAGATGCCAACAAAATTACATGTACTATCTTAAAAACCATGTTTATTAATTCAGACAAATGTACAACGTTCTTTTTACAGTAATTGTTCTGTTTTTGGTTTGATATTTTCTCTGATTAATAAACATTAACAAAATTTGCAGTAGAACTTTGTATTTATGATGAATACAATGAAATCAGCTTACCACATTCTGTGTTTTCCCTTCGACAAATGCTTCAAGATTTTTGGTAGCAATTTTCATCAATCTTGTACGGGCCTCGAAAGTTGCCCAGGCTATATGTGGAGTAATGTTACAATTTTTTGCACCGGGTAGAGGATTATCACGCAAAGCCGGTTCAACAGACAAAACATCAAGGCCAGCACTGGCAATAATTCCTTTATTTAATGCTTCTGCCAAATCCTGTTCGTTGATTAACAGCCCTCTTCCTGTATTGATTAAAAAAGCACTTTGTTTCATTTTCGAAATTGTAGATTTATTTATAAAACCTTCATTATCCTCAGTAAGAGGGCAATTGATGCTAATAAAATCACTTTGCGACAGCAATTCATCTAAACTGACTTGTTTGGCATTTAATTCAGTTTTCTTTTTACTACGATTATTAAATATCACCTTCATTCCAAAAGCCAGTCCTATTTTTGCCACGGCCTGACCAATTCGACCAAAACCAATTATTCCCAGAGTTTTCCCCGATATTTCCATTTGAGGTGTTTTCCAGTAAGCAAAATCAATACTTTTTGCCCATTCACCTGCCGAGACTGATTCTGCATGAATTGCCACATTTTGAGCAAAATTCAGAATATGAGAGAACACCATTTGTGCCACTGAATCTGTGCTGTATGCAGGAATATTTGTCACTACCACACCGGCTTTCCCTGCTGCCTCCACATCAACTACATTATATCCCGTAGCCAATACTCCGATAAACTTCAGTTTTGGCAAATGTTGTATAATTTCGCTATTCAGAATTACCTTGTTGGTAAAAATTGCGTCAGCATCTTTAGCTCTTTCCAAAACAAGTTCAGCAGGTGTTCTGTCGTAAATATCACATTCACCCAGCTTTTTAATTCCATCCCAGCTTAAATCACCCGGATTTAATGTATATCCGTCAAGTACAACAATTTTCATATCCCTCATTTTTTAAGAAAGTAAAAATAATTAAATCATTCTATTGTAAGATTTCAAACATGAGTTAGTTTTACAAAAATTAAAGGAAAACTTGTATCAAACCAGAAACCTGAATTATGAAGAATAGCCTTACCATTTTAATCACAATCTTCTTTATAAATTTGGCTGCCGGACAAAGCAATGATTCGATAAAAATGTCAGACTTTATCGGATTAAACTCAAATGTAGCTTCTTATGACCAAAAATATCTGACCGATCTCGCAAAATGTGCAAAATGGATGAGGGAGTACCATTCGTGGGGGCATTACGAAGTTGCCGATAATTATTATAAATGGGATAATATAACCAAACATCCACAAGGATATACCTGGCCCGATCACAATAAATTTATGGACCAGTGTCAGCAACTTGGAATCAATGTTTTAATTGATGTTTTAAATAAGCCGGATTGGGCAGGCAGTGCCCGTGGTGCTTATTCCACCGGCGACGGCACACAAGCTTCTGATTATCTGGACAAACTTGAGTTTATGGGACAACTGGTTGCCAGGTATGGTGCTCAAAAAATTGACAAATCGAAACTGGAAACTGCAGACAAAGTAAGCGGATTAAACTACATAAAATATTACGAAGACGATAATGAGCCCGATTACTGGTGGGAAAATCCCAAATGGCCGGCTGAAAAATATGCTGTTTGGTGCAATGCCGTTCACGATGGATATGGAGTTGAAACTTCTGATGAATACCCGCTTTTAGGAATTAAATCTGTGGATTCAACCGCAGTTCATGTTTTGGGTGGATTGGCTCAAAATAATGCAACATATATTCAAAAAATCCTGAATTCATCAAATGGACGAATACCTTTCGATGTAATAAATATACATACCTATTGTACAGACCACAAAGACGGATATTCTCCGGAAAACGAATATTACGGATTAGAAAAAAATTTAAATCCTTTTCTGGAATGGTGCGAAAAAACTTTACCGGGAATGCCGGTTTGGTTAACAGAGTTTGGCTGGGATACTTACAGCACATCAAATTCAGGGTCATACATTTATGCCCCACTTGAGCAACAGGCAAATTACCTCGTTCGTTCATATTTTGTTGCTTTAAAAATGGGATTTAGCAAGGCATTTATGTTTATGGACCGGGATCCCAACAGTAAAAGTTTAACCCAATACAGTTCCAGCGGTTTGATTATGGATAAAAATTCAGGCTTGGCTAAAAAACCGTCGTTTTATTATTTAGCAACCGTACAAAGTTTAATTGGAAATGCAATTTTAAAGGAGATACATTCTTATCGTAAATTAATCGACACAAACGAAGTATATTGTTTCGAATTTGTAAAT
>CAJXZG010000140.1 GCA_913063265.1 uncultured Prolixibacteraceae bacterium
TACGAGACCCGTACGTACGGTGGTGTGAGAGCCTCTCCCTGCTAGCGTTTGCTAGTGGGGCGGGCTACTCGATTAGCTGCTGGTGTTCATTCATTATCTGTTAATTATCAATCTTTTACAATCACAAATTCGTTCAATCGAAGCACTGCTGTTCCCGAAAAAATTAGTTTTTAGGGACGGCAAAAAAGCGATGGCTGACAGACAAGCTCTTTTGCAATTTTTGGTTGCGCGTCGGCTAGTGCGAATTGCAAATGTGCTTGACTGTGTGGGTTGGTTATTCAAAGCTTCTATTTATCTGTTTTTCGGTTTTTGTCAATGTCACTTCATTAGATTCTATTTTCTCGATAAATTCATCACCTGCATATTTAGCTCTAGTTTTTGCCCAATTTCTTAAAAAGTCTATATGCTCTTTCATTGTTGTTGAAAGAGGAACAGTATCCCGAATAGCGTCAAGGATATTTTTAATGTTCAGCTTTGGGGATGATTTGTTTTCAATGTATGCAGAAAACATTGCTTCTTTAATTGCTTCTTCAATCTCGGCACCGTTAAATCCAACGGATTCTTGTGCTAATTTGTCAAGACTATACTTATTTGGGTCATGACCATTTTTTTCTAAATGAATTTGAAATATGCTTTTTCGTTCGTTTTCAGAGGGTAAGTCAACAAAAAATATCTCATCGAAACGACCTTTCCTAAGTAGCTCTGGTGGTAGTAGAGATATGTCATTTGCAGTAGCAACAACAAATACCGTTTTTGACTTTTCCTGCATCCATGTAAGAATAGTTGAGAAAATTCTAGCTGTAGTTCCTCCATCCGTAGCACCACTACTTTGCGAACCAGACAACCCTTTTTCTATTTCATCTATCCATAAAACACATGGTGCGACTGCCTCTGCTGTTGAAATTGCTTGTCTAATATTATTCTCACTACTACCTACCTCTCCTTGAAAAACCTTCCCTACATCAAGACGAAGTAATGGCATATTCCATAGCGAAGAAATACTTTTAGCGGTCAGGCTTTTTCCTCCACCAGGAACACCTATAAGCAACAAACCCTTGGGTTCTGTTAAATTCCAGTTTTGCGCTTCAAATTCAAAAGCCGATTTGCGTTTCTGAAGCCAGTCTTTAAGATGTTCCATTCCTCCAACGTTCTTCAGGTTTTCATTAACATCAAAATAGTCTAGAATTCCACTTTTTCTGATTATCTGCTCTTTTTCATGGGAAACAATTTTAGGTGATTTTTCCCCTAGGTTGTCTTTGACCGCTGCCAAACAATATGCTAAATCCGCTTCCATTACAGTCATACCTAATGCAGCATCAATTAAGCTTTTTCTAAGACTATTAGAAATTTCAACCTTCGCATTCTTAGCTACTTGATTTAAAACAGAATCAATATCATTTCGAGAAGGAAGAGGAATATCTATTACTGTAATATATTTTTCAAGTTCATTGGGTAAGATTAATACAGAAGAGATAATAACAATATGTTTTCTATAGAATCTTAGTCTTTCAGCTAATTGTCTTAAACGTATTTTTATATTGACTTCATCTATGAATTCATGAAAGTCTTCCAGTATATATACTTCGTTTTTACTGTTATCAATATTATCCTGAATATGGTTTAATAATTCCTCTGGTTCTTCAAGATTTTCTATAGCTTTTATCGATGAATCATTTAAATTGTGCTTCATCATTCCATCAACAGCATTCCAATAATAATAATCAAAAGACTGCTTTTCTTTTTTCAATATACCTCTTAGTTTTTGCTTTGTTCTATCATATTCAAATGTATTCAAGTATAATACGGGGTAATATGCTTTAAGCATATCTGAAATTTGCTCGAATATATTGGCTCCTTGTTTTATTATCATTGTCGTTTTATTTTTTGGATTTGTTTTGAATGAGATACTCTATCCCTATATTTCACTGGAATTTCTTTTTTTGTCATTATTCTTTTCGAACCAAAAAATGCATCTATTGAATCCATTGCTGCATGAGCCTTCTCATTTACATCTTCAGGCAGATAATTGGAATCACTGATAATCGTACCATCAAATAATATTGTAAATTTGATTTCACCAACTGGCTCTTTCTCATTTTTTATCTTTGACCTACCAACCATGAAGAAACTAATTTTCTCATCTTCTGTTTCTATAAACTTTGAATTTCGTTTAAAAGAGAATCCTTTGTTTTTAAACTCATTGATAAGCAAATTTTTCGTGTAAGAAACATTTAAGTCGTTAAAGCGATTTTGTAATTGCTTTACAGCACCCTCTGTTTCCCCGAAGTAGTATGTATTATAGGTGACCTTGTTATTGGTAACTTTTATAGCGTATTCTCCAAAAAAGTTTACATTGTTCCCTAAATCTGTAATATGTAGAGAGTTGTTTTCAATATGATATTTCCAACCTAATGACTGACATGCTTCCACTAATACATTTTGATGCATGATTGAACTATCTCTCACGAATTTTGAAGTTTCAAATCTGCTCATCTTCTTTTTCCTCGTCTTTTATTATTATGATTATGGAATTTCTTTCCTAGTACTGTTATGTTTTCTATTGATTCCTGAACTTCGAATGCTAACATTTGAAGTTCAAGTAAATCTTCATATTGACTTCTTATTAAGGAAAATTCCTTAACTAATTTACTTTTATCCGCTCTAGGTAATTTATTATTAGGGATTTCAGAGACCTTTCTACGATAATTCTCTATCTCTGATTTGAATAATTCTTTTCTGAAATATAGAGCATTCTCAGCTTTTGCCTTTTTGAAATTTTCTACTTCATCCTTAAAGATTTCGGAATCTTCAAATGGCTTCAACTTTTCATTACCAATAGCCATCATTCTTTTTACAAATGCTTGGTCAATAATACTTGGAGGATTTTGACTCATTTGATTTAATACTTCAATAAACGAATTGATGTATTTTACACCAAATATTTTGAATACCTCAGAATACTCATCTTCTGTTTCTGTATTCCAATTGTGCTTCGCCATTTTTTCTTGACGCACATATTTTTGATTTTGATTTACGAAAAAAGATAAAATATTAAAGCTACCATTGTAATATATTTTACCTTCTGCAGAATTACGAAGCCATACATTCTTATAGTGAAATTGGGGTAACTCAGAAAAGTAGAAATGATTGTAGGTTTTATCAAACTCTAAAAGTTTAGTCATTGATTCTTCATCAACCATGCTAGAAGCACTACTTTCATTAGATTCTTCCTTTGAATAAGCAATAAAAACTTTGCCTCCCTTTTGTAAGTATTCTTTAATAAACACCAATCTCTTGTCAAATGCACGTTTCCTAATCCAAGGACTTATTATCCAAACATCTTCACAAGTTCTTTCAAATAAACTTTTTAACTCCAACTCAAATTCCAATGTGTTAAAGTGGATTTTATCTTCCTCAATCTCTTTTTTCAAGTCAGGAATGGATTTCAAATCCTCTTTCTCTAGTGCTTCATCTATTTTACCCTGTTGTGCAATTAATTGTTTTTCTATATCTAACTGCTCTGATGTCTTTTGTTCCGTTGTTTCTGAAACACTTTCGTCATTTAAAATTAGACGTTCTAATAACTCATCTTTAATATCAATCCTAGAATCTATAATTTCGGACAACCTCTGACAAATTTTATTCTGAGTTTCATCGTAAACAATAGTCCTTGTTGAATTATCTCGAAAGTTTTCAAGAAAGCATACCCATACTTTCGCCTGAAAACCACTTGTACTTAAATGACTAGCACTGACAAGGTTAAATCCTTTTTTCGGAAAATGTATTTCGGGAGCTTGAATTTCAGCTATTGATTGCAATTGTTCAATACTCTTGTGTGGTTCAACTTGAATTTCCACAGGGTTTCTAACGCTTTTAATACCAGAAAGACTTTCTTTTGCATATAAGTTTTCATCACCAATTATATCCCAGTAAATCTCGAATTCCCTGCTAAACGTTGAATACTTGTAACCTTTCTCAGCATACTCTTTCCCTAAAGGCGTCAACCAATAAATACTATCATCACCGTCAACCATTCTTTCTCCATCACTATTTGGTTCAACTAATGGTTTAATCGCCTTTGTCATGACTTCATAAGCTCCTGGGTCGTTTTCTGTATCCAGTCCAATTATCTTCCCGATTTCTTCCAGTGATAATTCCTTACCTTTTAATAGAATTTCACAAATAACTTCATCAAATGTGTTGAAAGGAATTGGTTGAGTACATTCTCCGTTGTATTTGGATATTAAATACTTCCATTGAAAGTCAGTAAACCCGATAACTCTTTCAATTAAGAGTTTTTCTTTATTTACTGCCTCAAGGATTTTTATTTCAATTGGTAGATTAGCATCTGCTTTCCCCTTTTTTGTAGTGTTTTTCTTACGACTTTTTGAATTGAAATTAAAATCAATAATTTTTTTTGCTTCTTCTGATATTTCGGTATTAGGACTTTCTTCGTATTCAAAACCATTTGAAGATAGAAAGGCTATCAATTCACTAAGCTTACAGTTATACTCCTTTTGTATTCGACTTAATTTATATTGTTTCATTGATTTAGTTTTTTAATTGACTTATGTCAATCTTGTGCATTTTTCGAATAGCCTCTGCATATTCTTCCCGATTTTCAAAATGTTCTTGATTTCCGATAACAATTAGTAATCTTTTTGCCCTAGAAAAACCAACATTAATACGCTGAAATTCTTTTGCAAAACCAAGTGCTTTGGGGTATTTTGTATTTGGTCGTTTAAAAACTTTTCCACCTTTTTCGTAAAGTTGTGTATTACTTCTTACAGTTGAGATTATTAATATCTCTCGTTCCATTCCTTGAAACCTATCAACTGTATTAATTCTAAATGGAAGGTTAAATTCGTTTTCTTGTTTGTGATTTTCGAAATCACGCATTTTTGCCTTAGATAGAGTAGGATATAGTGCTTTTTTTATTTCCTGCATTTGTGGCATATAAAACGTAATCACGCCAATCTCTTTATCCTCTTCTTTATCTTTCGATTGGATGAACTGTTCAAAACCATCAGCACCAACTAGGTTTTTAAGGACTAGTTTTATTGCTTCAATCTCACCCTCGTTTTTGTATGATGTACCTGTACCAACTGTGCTTTCGGGACTAGATACATTAACCCATATTGCATGCCTGTCAGGATTGATAAATGGTTCTTTTGTAAAACCATGCCACCTACTTCCTTTGTTACTAAGGTCTGGCAAGTCCATCGTGTTTTTTATTCCACAAATTAATCCATCATCAAATTCCTCTTGGTCTTTATAGAATTGAGTTATACAATTCATTATCTGTTCATGCATCCTAAATTGTGTGTCTAATGACGAGACAATACTTTTGGGTGCATTCTTAAACAGCTTTTCAAATTGTGATGTTTTATAATCTCCTCTTGTCCAGTCTTCAACTAGCTTTTTAAATCCTACACTTTCTAAAGCTTCATCAAATTCCTTTTCATCAAGCATAGGAGGTAACTGCTTATGGTCTCCCAGTATTATTACTTTTTTTCCAAATGTTAAAGGCAAAATCAGTTCTGGCGGAGTAGCTTTACTAGCCTCGTCCATAATTACTAAGTCAAATTCAATAGGTATGTCATTGTCTGAATTATGACCTATCACTTCTTGATATGTTTTTTTAAATCTTCCGCTACCACATTCACTGCATGTTGCCGCTAATATGTTTATGTGTTTTTTATAGGAAGAATGGAATGCTTCTTTTATGTCACTACTTTTTTCATTCAATCTGTTTTTCCACTTTTCTATTGCTTTAGAATACAATTCATCATCACTACAATTTTCACCGATTGTTCTTATCCAACTGTCAACGGCGTTGTTGCTATTCTCATACTCTTCTTTAGAGTTCGATTCAGAATTTATCCATTGATTGATTCTGTCTACAGAATACACTTTTCCTTCATCCTCAAATTTTTCAATATTACCAATTCTCAAAGGTCTTACAATTCTTTTCCCAGATAGCCTTTCAATAGCATTATCAACAGCTAAATTCGTTTGTGATGTAATTAATATTTTTGCCTCTGGATTTGCATTAAGAGTTTGCCATATTATTTCCGCAATAACCGTAGTTTTTCCTGTTCCTGGGGGACCTTGTATTAATAACAAATCTTCAACAGCTATAGCTTTTGCTACGGCTTCAATTTGTTTTGGATTAAGGTTTGACTCTATTAAATTTTCTTTAATACGGTCGGTGATTTCAGACAAATTTATAATTCCTTCTCGCGCTTCTCTTGAATCAAAAATAAAGTTTGGAAGATTTGGATTTGCAGGACTTCCATTCCAACCACCAGGGTCGGTAACTTTCTTCATTGCATTTATCATTCTTCCAATATTTATCAAATCTCCTACAAAAGTTGGCTTGATATATCCTTTTCTTACTTCATCTAAATCAATGCGGTTTTCTTCATTTGTATTTAACAAAAACTCAAAATTATCATCTAGCCTAAATTTCAGTTTGCTACCATTTTTCCTAACAAGTTTTCCAAAATCAACACCTCCTCTATAACTCTCATTATCTCCTTTTCTGTTTCTTTCTTCTTCATACTTGTTTTTTTCTTCTTCGTTAAGGAAAATGAACTTTGCTTGCCTAACGCCTTTAGCTACTTCTCTTTCCTTATCAGCCTCTAGTTCTTCATTTTTTTCAAATTCATATATCGTTCTACCTAACTCATTTTCATACGATATTTTGGTAGAATCTATAAACCCAGCATGCAAACTATTGATAGTATTCTTTATATTGTCTCTCTGTTCATCATCTTCAAATGAAAAGGAGAATAGCAATTTTGTACTATCACCATATACTTCGGTATTAATCTCAAATTCAGACTCCGACCTAAATTTATTTTCAATTTTGTTTAGAATATCTTCTCTTTTATTTTTTACATCATCAACAAATCGAATATAATAGTTTGGGGAGAAATCTTTATTCTCGCACTTAATCTTAAAACCTAATGAGGAAACTTCCTCTAATTGCTTTTTATAATCTTCTTTATTTTTGGGGTAAAGAGTTAGAACAGAAGAAGCGATATCGAACTTTCTTTTGTCTTTCTCAGCATGGAGCTTAAATTCCCGTAATAAATTGATATTAGAGTATCTAAAAATATAACGTGTTGGAAATTTTCTAAATTCACGGTATTCTTGTTTGGTATTATTTGCCGAGTTTATTGCATGAATTATTTTACTTAAGTCTTCTTTTCTTGATGTTCTAAATTCATAGCAGTTATTTTTAATTGTAGTTCCTTCTACAGGCTCTAAGCGTCTAATATTGCTTGGGCTTATTCTATATTCAGTCTCAAGGTAATTTAAACCAATTTCATCAAACATATTTGGTGGGATAAAAGCACCAATTTCAACAATTGCAGATTTTTCTAATGGATTTATACTGATTCTTTGTCTGTCATATCCTTTTTCTGTCCTTAAAATATTATCAATTTCTTTAGATATTTGGTTTTCTCTACCTTTGTCTTCTATTGATAATTTGACCTGAGTTTTAGTTTGTTTCCTAACCTCCAATATTTCTTCGTAGTTGTCTGAAATTATTTTTTCAAGAAATTTTAATTCATTTTCCGCAAGTTTAATTTTTCCGCTTTCATCAATTTCTTCATGTATTTCAAATTCACCAAGCTGATTTTCAATATCATCAAAAATATTAGCTCTTACTTCTTCATTTAAATAAGTAAAAACAATTTGACCACTTAATTGGTGAATTGGTGATTCGTCTGAAAGTTCATAAAAGAATTCGTTACCAATTGCTTTAATATTATCCAATGTTAATGAACTGAGCTCCGTATAGTTTCTTAGTTCAAAAAATGCATTGGTTTTATTTACCCCCCAATCTTCTAGCTTTTTCTTTCCAATCTCATCAATTACATTTTCTTCAAATTGATTTATTAAATCATCTTCATTAATTTCTATATCAATGAAGCTATTTCTGTTATCGTTTTTACTTAAATTATTTTTCTCAAAATATGGTTCTGATATTTTCTTTATTTTCCATACTTGTTCTCGTTTCTTGACTAGCTTTTTTAACGCAATCACATAGTTATCCCAAATTTGCTTATCTGCATCTTTGTTGATGTCCTTTGTCGGAATATCTAATTCTTGAATTTTTTCATATATAGTTTGAAAACCCTTGTTACAAGAGGAATTACCTTCTTCATCATAGTTTAGGAATCTAAATATTGTATCTTGAATAATAACATTGTTGTTTGGTAGTTTTATAAATGGCACCTCTTTAAATTTCCCAATTTTATAAGAAAACTCTTTCTCAAATGTATTTATATTCTTACTAAATAAACTAACTACTATTTCAATTGCTTTTTCGTTTTGAATAGGTATTGTTAACTTATGTGAAGTTACCTTCTCTGTCGTTTTAGAATAACTGTTTTTTCTTTCAAATTCCTTTTGCTTTTGCCAGTAACAAGTACATTTCTTTTCTAAATGTTCTCTAACTTGATGAAAACTAAGTTTGTTTTCAGTATTTCTATTGTAGGTAGTTTCTAGTTCTGATTTATGCCTCAGAATAATCTCGAATACTTCATTATTTTCAAAAATATTATTAGAATCAGGTTGTCTTGTAAATTCTGTCATTGTAGTTTAATTAATGTAGCATAGTAGCGTTGGCAAAAATTGCACTCTTTTGCAAATTTTGGTTTGTGCGTCAGCCTGTGCGATTTGCAAATGT
>CAJXZG010000141.1 GCA_913063265.1 uncultured Prolixibacteraceae bacterium
TTGATCGTGTATCTTTTGGCAATCTCATGGTTAAAATCAAATTCCGGGAGTTTAACCTGTTCAATCATTAAATTATTTGGTAATTGTCCTGAAATCAATTGTTGATATTCCATTTTTCGTTCAAATTCAATTTGAGACGAATCCTGAATCATTGGCATTAGAATTGCTCCTTCCTGCGCAAATACTAGTGAAGGAGAAAAAACACTCAAACAAAAAAATATGACTTTTAATATCCTCATCCCGTCTGCTCTTCAGAATTTGTCAAAAGTAAAAATATTTGAAGAAATAGAAGTCAAGAGTCCGTTATAAAACGTTAATTAGTGATTTAGTTTTTTGAACAGGCATTTCTTGAAAAGTGGGTGGATTAATAATCGATAGGTCTTAAATAGCTTGACTGTGAACGATATCCATACTCTATTCGAGTTATGCTATGCGGCACATAGAAGGCCGGATTTCCATTCAACTTACCAGTTGCGCCTTTTGTTTTTCGTTCAATCTACCCAGGGCGTCGTTCCTTTTAGTCACTATTCCGCCAGCTGGTGGATATTGTAATTCGCCCCTTCAGGGCTTGTTACATTCTTAGCCCAAAATGGGCGAAAAGCAACAGCCCAGTGCGAAAGATGAAGCAGAGCGAAATCTTGTAGCGCAGGGAAATAAGGAAGATAACAGAACCGTCCGGCGAAGAATGAACCTAAAAAACGCATAAATTCACCCGGACGGAGGTTCTACCGTTTCAATGAAACAGGAATTTTTGTTAAGAATCTTAGTTTGAAACACTCTTGTTAATAAAGTTGAAATTAATGTAGTAGATAGAAAAATTTACCCAAAATAAAATCCATCATATTTTCAAGGTGAGTCTTAATTCGTGATTTTGAGTATGAAGAAATATTAGTCGAATTAATCCTAAAGAACAAATGAATCACAAAATAAATATACTAATCAGCCTGTAATATTTCCTCATTTGACGATTCTGCCAACTTCTGAAAATCTTTATAATCAAAAAGTAAATCGAGGAAAAAAGGAACACTTTTGGCTGCGATTGCGCTGGGCGAATTTGACAGATATACAATGCCGACCTGTTCATCCTTGCACAAGGCAATTTCGGCGCGATAACCTTTTAAGTATCCACCATGATAGGCTACTTTACGATTTTTATAATCAATTAATCGCCAGCCGATTCCGTAAGATTTTGAATTAACACGGTCCCATTGCCTGAAATATCCGCGACTTAACACCGTTTTTATTTGCGGAGTAAAAATCATTTCTTCCACTTGTTCGCTAACCGCTGAAGATGAATCCTGTAATAGGGTAAGCAGGAAATTCGACATATCCGAAATACTGGCATTTATTCCGGCCGCCGGCGTTGTACTGTAATACCTGTCGTTTAACTTAACCGTTGTTCTTCCCGAATGAGGCAGTGCTTTATTCTCCGAGTTTTTAAATGATTCAAAACCTGTTGATGCATTATTCATTTGAAAAGGAACAAATACTTTTTCTTTTAAAACTTCTCCGTAACTCTTTCCGGTTTGTTCTTCTACAATCGGATCTAGCAAGCTAAACATCACATTCTGATATCCATACAATTGTCCCGGGGAAGAAGTGGTGTTGGCCAAATATAATCTGCTCATGATTTTTTCAAGGGGTATTTTAGCTTCAACCAAATCGTCGTAGGCGTGTGGGACCAATCCCGTTGTATGGCTTAATAAATTCTTGACGGTAAGATTTTCTGTATAACTGGAATGTTTAAGTTTAAGATTTGGAATGTATTCTTTTACCTTATCGTTAAGGTCAATTACATTATCTTCTACAAGCATTCCGGCCAAAACTCCTGAAACCGGTTTTGATACTGAAGCTAATCGGAAAATTGTGTTTTCATCAATCGAATCGTTAGTGCGAGACTTTTTTACTCCAAAACATTTTGTATAAGCTATCTGGTCTTTATAAATAATTGCGGCAGCAGCACCAACTGTATTTGTGGTTTTAATTCCGGCAGAAAGCAGACTGTCATATTCAACAATAATTTTTTGTAAATCGATTGGTATGGGAGGAGGAGGGGGAATTATCGCAAGAGAATCTAAATTTGGCTTATTCTCAGATTCAGAATTTACATTCCTTTTTCCTGAAATAAATAGGACAAATAATATAATAAATGCTACAGCAACTATTCCCGGTTTTTTCATGGTTTGGCGTCACTCAAATACTAATGGTTAAACTTGGGTTTGCAAAATAAAAATCTAATCAATCAAAAGGTATAAAACTATACGCTGTTTTCTACATTTTATCAATAACGTAATGTTAGTATTTTTATTTTGTACAAATTCCATATGATGCCGGGGCGCAAATTAATTATCCCTGACTACCCCAGCCCTAAAGGGAGCAGGGACAATCAATTTGCTTCGGCCATCTGGCGGATTGGGGTAAAAGAATTGATATTCAGAGAATAGTCATGGCACGTGGTAATTATTCGGGTACGCAATAATTTTTTGTGTTAAAACAAGCCTGTTTTATTTCTGTACAAGACCTAATTCAACACTTTGTGAACTGAAGTAGCTTTATATATTTTTGCTAGATTTTACTGTCCTAACCCTATTCCAGCAAAATCATTTTCTTTGTTTGTATATTTTCACCTGCTTTTAACCGGTAGAAATAAATACCCTTTGGAAGAATGGCAGCATCAAATCTAGTTTCATATTGTCCTGTTGGTCGCTGCTCATCAACAAGTATTCCAACTGTTCTGCCGACGATATCCAGTACTTTAAGTGTTACTTTGGTGTTTTCGTTTATTTGCCAGGGAATGACAGTCTCTAAATTAAATGGGTTAGGGTAGTTTTGTTCAAGTTCAAATGATATCGGAGTCTCCAGTTGTTCCACTGCGGTTGGAACAATATATAACGTTGTGTCAATTTCCCAGTAAAGCCATTTATCCTCTGAAATTGAATATTTTAGGTTGATGTATCCTGGGAAAGTGGCTTCGTCTAAGGTAATTATAGAATTAGGTATTCTTTTAATATCTCCAGGCTTCAAACTACTTAAGCTTACCTGGTCACGGGCAATCGATATAATCCAGGGATCGTCACTTGTGACTTTTATAACAGGCCTATTAATATTCTTCGATTCTCCTGAATATTTAAGTTCTGTTTTAATGGAGTATTTATTATCAGAAATTTCGCCATAGGATAATGTGGCAATCGTAAGTGGAATATTTGTAAACCGTGTGACCTTCTTTTTGGTGAAAGTTATTCCATCGGTTTTATCAGTAACTTTTAATGCAATCCAATATATGTTTTCCGGAAGATTATAAGTATTCCATTCAGCCTGCCAAGTAGCTTCTCCCCTTAGTTTAAACTCTTTCATTTCAGAAGAATCTGTAACAGCGCCATCCACACTTTCAAAAATTAATTTGGCTGAAAGTACAAGTGAATCTGGATTCTCAACAAATACGGTTGTTATGATAGTATCTGAACCGGCTGAATTTATCAATTTATCTGTGATTACACCTCGTACGTAAAAAAAAGGAATAACGGTAAATCTCAATTTAGATTTATCAGAGTAATAAAAATTTGATGGTATGTCAATACCACTTTGTTTGAATTGAACCCAGTATAAATCTTCATCAAACGATTTCAACCCTAAATTACCGTAAAAAGTTGAATCTGTTTGGGTAAGCAGGGTTTCACTAACGACACTGTCTTTTGAATTCAGGATTTGCGCATAAACTTTACTTTTATGGTTATCAGGATTTTGCTCTATCGCAATAAATCTCAGTGTATCTGTCTTCGGTTTATAATAAATAGTACTAATTTTTCCATGTTTAATAAAGGGTGGATTTTCAATTATACCCGGCCCCCAGGCATATACCAGATTTGAGTACAAATTTTCTTTAGCAAGAGGAATAATTCTTTCCGGCTTCGGCCAAAATCCATCTGTGTCATTTCCAACTTCTGTAAGAACAGCAAAAATTTTGTTTTTTTTAGATGTCTCATGATACATCCAGGCATGCACTTGACCATTTTGTTCATAATATTCATAAGGAACTATATCATAACTATTTTTTACTGTTGCTAATTGTACAAGATTGTGAAATATTAAAGAATCTGAGCTTTGATTTATGGGAGAAGTCCAAGGTGTAAAAACTTTATTCCACCAACTGTGATAATTATTACTTAACACAAAATGATGATTTATACAAAATTGCCTGACAGCCTGGGTTTCAGGTTCTGAGAATGGTTCAGTACCCCTGTATTGATAACTCTCTGGATTTGGACTTGAACCTATATCATCATAACCCCACAAATAACCAAAATTCCGATTCAAATCAACTCCATAAATTGTATCATTTATAGTTCTGGTATTTTTCCTCCACATTCCTCCTCCTTCGGGACTTATTTCTTCATTATAAACATAACCATCTGGATTAATTACCGGAACAAAATATAATTCACGATTATTCACCAGGTATGTTACTTCCGGATCAGTACCATAATTTTCGAGCAGATGAAACATAAAATAAAGTACACACATCATACCCTGTGGTTCTCTTGCATGTATAAGTGAATTGTAAAAAATTTCCGGTTCATTTTCTTTTACTTCGGGGTTGTCCGAAATTTTAACTGCCCAAATCGTTCTCCCTTCAAGAGATGTGCCGATGGAGTCCTTGGCAGTTATCAGATTTGGATATTTATTTCGCATCAAATCGAGTTGAGCTACCACTTCATTAAAAGTGTAAAATCCGCCCATGCTCCCCAAGCCAAAACCGGAAGTAATTGAACCCTTTTTTGTTTTCAAAATTGCCCTGGATTCTTTTGTTCTTTCGAGGTAATTCTTGGTTACATCGTCAATAAGGATTTTATACCTGTAACCGGTTTTTATCAGAATATTTAGCTGGTAACCGTCAAGCATTACATCAAAAGAATTGTCGTTCAGCTTTAAGTTATCAAATCCTAATCCTTGCTTTCGCAGTTTCTTGATATCCGACTGGTGATTGATAAAAATCCGTACCTCGCTAACCTTGTAGTATTCTACTTTTTCAAGGGAACTATTTTTTACTGTTTGGGCAAGAATACCATTGCCGCAGAAAAATAGAAATGCAGCAATTATTGCGGTAAAGTAAAGTGTTTTCATAGGATAAAATTTTGGTTTGAAATTTATACGAATGAGTTTTGTTACGTACTATTCCAGCAAAATCATTTTTCTTGTCTGAACATTTTCACCAGCTTTTAACTGGTAGAAGTAAATTCCTTTTGGTAATGTAGCTGCATTAAATTTTGTTTCATATTGTCCCTGTGGTCGTTGTTCATCAACAAGTATTTCAACGGTTCTGCCAACCATATCTAAAATTTTCAGTGTTACTTTGGTGTTTTCGGGTATTTGCCAGGGAATGATAGTCTCTGGATTAAATGGGTTAGGGAAGTTCTGCTCAAGCATAGTAGTTGTTTCCTGTAATTCCGGATGAACTGCGGTAACATTCACATTTAATTGAAGAGAGTCAGTCCAGTAATGATAATCGTTACTACTTATTTCAAATTTAAAATTGAAATATCCGGTAAAAAGCGAATCGATATATTTCACCATAAATGTACCCCCGTGTGTTTCACTTTTACCGGGAAGAATCGTTTGTGTATTTTTTGAATCCTGAGAAATTGGTAAAACCCAGGGATCGTTACAACTAATTTTTACCGAAGGATTTTTGATGGTTGTTATTTCAGATTTATTTTTCAAATAAAGCTTGACTCCATATGATGATGTTCCTTTTCTAAATGAAATACTGTCTACGACAACAGGTCCGGCGGTAGTAAATTTTAGCTTTAATGGATCGGAGTAATATAAGTTTATTGGGATATCAATACCACTTTGTCTGAATTGAACTTCATAAAAATCTTCATCAAACGAATCTATATTCAAACTTCCGTTAAAAATTGAATCAGTTTGGGTAAGCAAGGTTTCATTAACAAGGCTGTCTTTTGAATTCAGGATTTGTGCATAAACCTGGCTGGCAAGGTTATCAGGATTATGCTCAATCGCATTAATATTTAGGTTTTCTGATTCGCGATTTATATATGAAGCCTTAACTTCCGCTTTGTTGATATTAGGAGGATTTTCAATGATTCCCGGTCCCAGGGCAAATATCATGTTTGAATACAAATTTTCTTTAGCCAGAGGAATAATTCTTTCTGGTTTTGGCCAAAAACCCTCGCTTGAACTTCCTACTTCAGTAAGAAACGCAAAAATCCTGTTCTTCTCTGATGTTTCACCATACATCCAGTCACATACACCTCCATTTGTGGGATAGTTTTCAGGAAGAGATAGATCGAATGCATTGTGATATCCATTATGAAAAGTCGCGAATTTAATCAGATTGTTAAAAAATAAAGAATCGGAACTTTGATTTAGATTATATCCCCATGGTGAACATATATAATTCCCAAAACTGTGATAATTGTTGCTGATAATAAAATTATGGTTTAAACAAAATTGTCTGACAACCTGTGTTTCCGGTTCTGAGAATGGGCCAGTACCCCTATACCACATATGCTTTGGGTCTGGACTCGACCAAAAATCATCATAACCCCACAGATAACCAAAATTTCTGTTTAAATCAACTCCAAAAATTGAATCATTTATAACTCTTGTATTTTTCCTCCACATTCCACCTCCTTCGGGGCTTATTTCTTCATTATAAACATAGCCGTCGGGATTAATTACCGGAACAAAATATAATTCACGGTTATTTACCAAATAGGTAGCTATCGAGTCAGTTCCATAATTTTCAAGCAAGTAAAACATAAAATAGAGTACACACATCATACTTTGTGGCTCTCTTGCATGTATAAGTGAATTGTAAAAAATTTCCGGTTCAGTTTCTTTAATATCGGGGTTGTCCGAAATTTTAACTGCCCAAATCGTTCTCCCTTCAAGAGATGTGCCGATGGAGTCTTTGGCGGTTATCAGATTAGGATATTTATTTCGCATGGAATCGAGTTGAGCAACCACTTCATCAAAAGTGTAAAACCCGCCCATGCTCCCCAAGCCAAAACCGGAAGTAATTGTGCCCTTTTTTGTTTTCAAAATTGCCCTGGATTCTTTTGTTCTTTCGAGGTAATCTTTGGTTACATCATCAATAAGGATTTTATACCTGTAGCCGGTTTTTTTCAGAATATTTAGCTGGTAACCGTCAAGCATAACATCAAAAGAATTGTCGTTCAGCTTTAAGTTGTCAAATCCGAATCCTTGCTTTCGCAATTCCAAGATATCGGATTGATGGTGGATGTAAATTCTAACTTCGCTTACCTTGTAGTATTCTACTTCTGAACGTGTGTCAGGTTTTGAAGTTTGGGCAACAATCACATTGCAGCCAAAAAACAGTAAAGCAGTAATTAAAGTAAATAATTTTTTCATAGCCGTTAATTTTTGATTTGAAATTGAATAGTATTTCTTAATCAAATTTCAGAAAATAAACACCTGGGGTACTAGCAAAAAATTGAAATAGACTATCAATTTTTGATGATTCCTTGTAAATTTTAAGAATCGTTGAATTTTAGGGTCTTGTGGTTTGGATGAACTTGTTAAATGTTTGAAAAATAAATGCTGTAGTGAATTACTTCAATTTACCACAGCATTCATTTATTTGCTCATAACCACGCATAAAACTTTACTCCAAAGAATTTTATTCATAAACCAGATAACCTTCATTTATTGACCATATACCAGGTCCATCCTCGGACCAACCGCCCACGGAATAGATTGTGCCTGTGCAGCATTCAAATATTCCCGTTCCGGTCCCCGGAATAATATTAATTGTGCCGGTATAACTACCGTCAATTGCTGATTGCTTTGCTTCGTGGGTAAATTCAATAACATCACCGTTTGCCCCGACTATGCAACCTGTTCCTGAGTTTAAGGTAAAAGGTTGACCGTCTTCCATAAAAAACACAAGTTTTTCAAACGTATAATAACTTTTCACAGGATTGAGTTTTCCTATGTGGGTGGCTGTTCCGCTAATCAGCAATCTGCTGTGGGAGTAACTTGCAGGATCTTCCGGGTCAAGACCCTCAATAAGTATAAGATCTGAATTCAGGTCGTTAACTGCGTGAAGATTAGCTTCGAAAGGAACGGACTCTTTCTTATTTATTAGTTCAGGGTTTTCAGGATTTACATACAGCGCGTCATCTTTGGCACATCCCGAAATAACAAGAAAGGCCACAACAAATAAATACAATAAAGTTTTCATAATCGTAAATTTTAAGTTGTTTGAATGGAATAAACTGTAGAATAAAATTCGGAAAATAAACGTCCGGAGAACTAGTAAATAATTGAGATAAGCTTGAAATATTTGATGATTTCTTACAAAATTTTGGTAAATCTTGTAAATTTTGAATCCGGCAGGTAGTTGATGAGATGTTTTATCGTTTTATAAAATCAGATAATTCATTATTAAATTATCTTTACCTGACTACGAAAACTAATTTTTGTAACGTAAGTTATAATACGGAGTTAGCCC
>CAJXZG010000142.1 GCA_913063265.1 uncultured Prolixibacteraceae bacterium
TTATCGATGGCTATCTTCAATCCTTCTTCACCATTCTGAGCTTCTATAATTATATAACTTTCAACCAATTGCTCTCGGACATAAGACCTTACATCTTTATTGTCTTCAACAACAAGAATAATTTCCCGTTGTTTTTCAAGGGCGTTGATCTTTTCTTTTATTACTTTTCTGTGTTCTTCTTTCTCATTTTCCTGGTAATATTCTGAAGTGATATCAGTTTTTGTTTCGGTTAAATCAATATTTTGTGTTACTTCTTCGTTATTGTTTAGCGGAAGCTTTATTAAAAAGGAAGTTCCCTCTCCCACTTTACTTTGAACCCTGATTGTTCCCTTGTGCATATCCACCATCTCTTTTACAAGTGCCAAACCTATTCCGGTACCTTCAAAATTTCTTGTACTTGATTCATCCACCTGATAAAACCTGTCAAAAATATGTGGCACATATTTTTCGGGAATGCCTGAACCTGTATCTTCTACTTTTATTTCCACAAATAAAGAATCTACATTTTTGACATGAATTGATATTTCTCCATGCTCTTCTGTGTATTTTATTGAATTGGAAATCAGGTTATAAAACACTTTTTCTATTTTATCCACATCTAAAACAACAAGAATTTTTTCTGCCTCAGAATTAAATATCAGACTAATTTTCTTTTTAGAAGCAACTGATTCAAAGGAATATAAAACGTTTTTCAAAAACGATACCAAATTAAATTTTGAAGTATTTAAAGTCATACTTCCTGCCTCCAGTTTAGAAAGATCCAGAAGTTGGTTTATAAGGGTGAGCAAACGACGTGCATTACGATTTGCAACCAAAAGTTTCATTTTATTTTTTGCATCTATTTTTGAAGACATCACACTATCAAGTTGACCTAAAATCAATGTAAGCGGTGTACGAAACTCGTGTGAAATGTTCGCAAAAAACCGGGATTTTGTTTGGTCAATTTCACGCAATGAATCTGAAGATACTTTTTCCAGCTTTAACTGCGATTTAAGACGCAGGCGATTCATCTCATATCTTCTTAACATTAAAACAATCCCAACCAAAGCTCCGGAAAATAACAGAAAGGCATACCAGGTGTTTGTCCAGGGTGGTTTTATTACCAGGTCAACAGAAAGTCCTTCTTCATTCCATATTCCATCGTTATTGGAACCTTTTACTTTAAATACATATTTACCGGGGGGAAGATGAGTAAAAGTAGCCGAACGTGAACCTGAAGCATTAATCCATTTATCGCTAAAGTTTTCCAGCTTGTATAGGTACTCATTTTTTTCAGGTGCAGAAAACTCAAGAGCCGCAAATTCAAAGGTCACAATGTCCTCTTTATGCGTCAACACTATTTTTTTGGTTAAATCAACAGGATTCTGTAAGATTTCAGGATGCGTTTTATGTGAAATAAATTCATTACCGAGTTTAATATTTGTTAGCACAACGTTGGGTATGTTTTCATTATTTCTGATTTTTTCAGGATTGAAATAATTTAATCCTTCAATTCCACCAAAAAATAACTCCCCTGTTTTACTTTTATAATAAGCTCCTGTATTAAATTCATTGCTTTGTAATCCATCATTTACCGAATAGTTTCTAAACTGTCCTGCGTGTTGCGAAAACCGTGATAAACCTTTGTTTGTGCTTATCCATAAATTATTGTTATTATCTGGTAAAATGCCATAAATAACATTATTTGGCAAGCCTTGCTCAATTGTATAATTTACAATTGATTCTTCTTCTATATCAAGCCGGTTTAATCCCCCGGCAGTTCCAATCCATAAATATCTCTCGGGGTAGAATGGATCTGCACAAATCGATTTAATATGGTTATTACTTAAAGTAGTTAAATTCTTTGGTTCATTTTCATAAAGTTTAAATGTATTATTGTCCCTGTTTAGCAGCAATAAACCAAATTTTGTACCCAGCCACATTTGACCTTTTGTATCCTGAAAAATTACAGGTCTGTTATTTTCATTCTGAAATGATTCGCTGTTGTAAACAATCTTATCAAAAATACCCTCTTTTTCATCTGATAATTTACACAAATACCTGTTGGTTGCTATCCAGATATTATTATCCGCATCTGCAAAAACTGCATAGACTTCTTTTTCCGGAATTCCATCCGGTTTGGTTTCATCAAATTGAAAATGACGTACACTGCCGGTATTAGGATTATACCTGAAAAGTCCTTCTGTAGTGCTTGCCCATATATGATCATCATTTGTCTGAACCATAGAAAATACTGATGTGTTTCCAAATGCAGTTGGTTCGTTTGAACTTTTCTCGAAACTTATAATATTACCATTTTTTCTTTCCCATTTATAAAGTACACCGGCACTAATCCATACATCACCATTATTATCTTCCAGTACAGATGTAACACTAAAACTGTTGATTCTTGAATTTCGTTTCGGTTTAACCTTTAATATGGAGAATCGGGCGTCTTTTTTATTAAAATAATTAATTCCTTTTCCGGCAGTTCCAATCCATAATATTCCGGCGTAATCATAGTAAACGCTGGCCACTGAATTGTAACTAATAGTCTTGGGATCATACGGATCATGTTGAAAAGAGGTATATGTTTTTGTCTCAGGATTAAACAGCATCAATTCAGAAGCAGTGGCCAACCATAAATTTCCATCACCATCTTGTGCAATCTGTCTGATATTTCCCCATCCATACCTGAACACATTATATTTGTGAGGAAAGTATTGATAGCTTCCATTTGTATGGTTAAATTTCACCAATCCACCTACTGTGCCCAGCCATAAATCTTCATTATTTGCCTGTGCAATTGCGCTTATCGATAAATATTCAGGGATTTCCGGTGCTTCAGGATTTTTTGTATCAATTTCAAAATGGGTAAAATTTTCAAAATCTTTGTTGTATCTGTTTAAACCATTATCTGTACCCACCCAAAGAATTCCTTTTACATCAATAAACAACGATAAAACAGCATCATTACTTAAGCTTTTGTCTATTTGAGGATCATTAAAATATTGCAGCATATTGAATTCAAAGGGATCGTTTTTTATATTTTGCAATTTAAATAATCCGTCGCCATTTGTTCCTACCCACACCGAACCATCTTTATCTTCACAAATAGCTCTTATTTCATTAAAACTCTTTCTACCATTTTTGTTGGCACCCAGATTAATTCGATAAAAAAGCTCGGTATTTCTATCAAATACATTTAACCCGCCGTCGAATGTACCCACCCATATTAATCCCCGGCTATCCTCAAACAGGCTAATTATATAACTAGCCGAAACGGTTGTAGAATCAAAGGGATCATTTTGATAAACTTTAAAATTATATCCATCGTATTTGTTAAGTCCATCTTTGGTCCCAAACCACATAAATCCTTTGCTATCCTTAAGAATTGCAAATACAGCATTTTGTGAAAGTCCGTCGTTTATATTTATATTTTTAAAAGAAAAATTGTTCCCGGCCAGCTTGTTTGATACTCCTGAATAAAGACACACAATTCCCATTAGAAGTATACAGCGCAATTTAGTTTGGAAATTTGTAGTCTGGAATTTCATATTCCAAGATTAAGTATTTAACATTACAAATATTTTACTATCAATGTTTTCCGTATTGTTATAAATTTTAAACACACAATTCAAAATAAGGTTTAAGGACTCTTTAATTCTCATTAATAAATTTTTATTGAGAGAATGTTTCAAAGTATTACATTGGATTTGTACACATAATTTTTGAAACTTTTTGTAAAGATCAATTCAAAAATCATTTGTATTTTGTAAGCTTAAATCTTTTCAATATGGAAATCTCGAAAAAAATCTATGTTCTTCTGATTTTGGTCACAACAGTACTTTTAATGAAGTATGCACAATCCATTATTCTACCTTTTATACTGGCCCTGTTATCATGGTTTGTTATCCGTGTTTTAAAAAGAATATTGCATAAAACAAAATTCCTGAATTTTCTTCCGGAATGGATTTTTACAGTGATTTCAACTATATTACTAATGGGATTCGTGTTGGGAATATTCACTTTAATTACCAAAAATATTCAACAACTTTCAGCGACATTACCCGAGTATCAGGCCAATATTGTTCATATTACCAATGGATTAAATCAGTATTTTGATATTGATTTTTCAACTATGATAAAAAACTTTGCAAAGAATTTCGAATTTGCCACTATTTTATCGGGCCTGCTTGCTGCATTTACAGGACTTTTAGGCAACACGGTAACAATATTGCTTTATTTAATCTTTTTGTTGTTTGAAGAAAAACTCTTTCCGTTAAAACTTAAAGCAATGTATCCACATGAAAAAGAATACAATAAAACACAAACCATTTTGGAAAAAATTGATCATTCAATTTCGAATTACATTGCGGTTAAAACAGTTATAAGTTTAATAACCGGTGCACTTAGTTATGTGGTTTTATTATTAATTGGTATAGATGCACCTTTTTTCTGGGCATTCTTAATTTTTATTCTGAATTATATCCCGACAATTGGTTCTTTAATTGCAACAATCTTTCCGGCAATATTTGCGTTATTACAGTTCGGGGGATTCGAAGAAGGACTTCTTGTATTATTAATTGTTGGAATAATTCAATTAATAGTCGGGAATTTTGTTGAACCAAAAGTTATGGGAAATTCGTTAAATATCAGCCCTCTTGTTGTTTTAATCACGCTTGCAGTTTGGGGTGCAATTTGGGGATTTACCGGTATGATGTTAAGTGTACCAATAACTGTTATTATGATTATTATTATGGCTGAATTTAAATCGACAAGGCCAATTGCAATTTTATTAAGCCAGGACGGTACAATACATAATGATTAGTTTAAACAGATATGAAAAGAAAAATTAGCTTACAGTTTTTTATATTGATTCTAATAAGTACTTCCACCCTTTCACAGCCAAAAATTATATTTGATACGGACATTGGCGGTGATGCTGATGATTTGGGTGCATTGGCCATGCTTCACAATTATGTCCGAAGAGGAGATTGCGAATTGCTGGCTGTAATGTGCTGGAGTGATGACAAATATGCTGTGCCGGCCATTGATGCAATCAACCGTTACTATCTCAATCCGGATATTCCCATTGGAACAAGAAAAGACGGTACATCTACAAGCTCAACTAATTACAACCAGGCAATTGCAAATAATTTCGAGTATAAACTCACATACGATGATGTTTCTGACGCAACCGATTTATATCGAAAAATACTTTCGAAGGCTGAAGATAATAGTATTGTAATTGTTACAGTAGGCCCATTGTTGAATATTCAAAGATTAATTCAGTCCCAAGCTGATAAGTATTCAACGCTTACCGGAGGTGAGCTAATTGAAAAAAAAGTAAAAGAATTTGTAATTATGGGTGGTAAGTTTCCTAAAGGTGATAATGAATGGAATTTTAACGGGAACATGCCTGGTGTAACAAAGTTTGTTATTGAAAACTTAAATGATGTGCCTATAGTTTTTACAGGATTTGAGCTTGGAGTTCAGATTAGAACAGGTGCAATTTTTAATGAAATTGACAAAAATACACCTCTATATCAAGGTTTTATGCATTTTAGCCAACATGCGCCCTGGATGAAAGACCAGTTTAAAGGAAAGATTCTCGATAATTCAACTTTCGACCAGACTGCTGTATTATATGCAGTAAACGGAGGAGTAGATGTACTGTGGGAAAAAGTTCAAGGAGGTTATTGTTTAGCTGACGATAATGGAGGAAATAAATGGGTAAAACGGGAAAATTCAAATCATTCTTATTTGAGACTCATAGAATCTCCCAAATTTATGGGTCTTTTAATTGAAATGATTATGCTCAACCGGTTTGAAGATATTGCACAACCTGATTAAAAGCACATCTGTTTATTGAAATCCGATTTGTTTACTATCTAATATTTTTTAAAACATCAACAAGGTGTAGCCAGAATTTTTTTGTGGTTTCAATGTCCAGTCTTTCATCGGGAGAATGAGCTCCTCTAATGGTCGGGCCAAAAGATACCATATCCAGTTCAGGATATTTCTCAAGAAATAAACCACATTCCAATCCGGCATGTATTGATCGGACAATAGGTTTTGTACCAAAAATTCTTTGATATGATTCCACCGTTGTTTTAAGTATTTCTGAATCGGGATTTGGTGCCCACCCCGGATAACCTCCTGAATGGGATACAGCAGTTCCTGCCATTCTAAAAACAGATTCCACCATTTCAGCAGCCATATATTTTCTGCTTTCAATTTCGCTTCTCTGACTTGTGGTAATTAAAATTTTATTTTCTTCAACAAACTTAACTGAAGCAAGGTTGGTAGATGTTTCAACCATTCCTTCCATTTTGGTACTCATTTCCAATACACCATGCGGACAGGCATACAAAGAATTCAGTAAACCTTTTTTACTGCTATCATCAATAACAAAATCGGGTGTTTCAACATCTTCTAATTTTATATTTAATTCAGGTTCATTTACAAGGTATTCATTTTTTATGGCATTGATAAAGGAGTTAAACTCTTCCAATATATCATTCTTGTTTTCTGGTTCACAGGTAAATATTATATATGCTTCCCGTGCAATTGCATTACGCAGGTTTCCTCCATTAAACTCGGCAATTTTTATCTCGTGATTTTGACAAATATTCCACAAAAACCTTGTTGCTATTTTATTGGCATTTCCTCTGTTTTTATGAATATCATCTCCCGAGTGACCTCCAAGAAGTCCGGTTACCGACAGTTTTAAGGCAATCGAATTGTCAGGTACTTTCTCCTTTAAGTAACTAATATTAGCCAGAGTATCAATGCCTCCGGCACATCCGATAAATATTTCTCCTTCGTCCTCTGAATCCAGATTCAGTAGAATCTTTCCTGTCATAAATCCGGGTTTGAGTTCAAAAGCACCTGTTAATCCAGTCTCTTCATCCACCGTAATCAAACATTCAATTGGCCCGTGCTCAATTTCATCCGATGTTAGTACTGCCATTTGAGCAGCTATTCCTATTCCACAATCTGCACCAAGTGTTGTGCCATTAGCTTTAACCCAACCATCAACTATTATCGGCTCAATCGGATCATTTTCAAAATCAAAAACCTTGTCACTGTTTTTTTCACAAACCATATCCATATGTGTTTGTAAAATAACTGTTGGTGCTGTTTCAAATCCTATGGTTGCCGGCTTATAAATCAGAACATTTCCAATCTCGTCGGTTTTGGCCTCAAGCTTATTTTTTATGGCAAAATCCAATAAAAATTGTCTTATTTTTTCCTCCTTTTTTGAAGGCCTTGGAACTCCACATATTTCTTCAAAGTAGTTAAAAAGTGGTTGTGGTTCTAATTTTTGCAGAATTGTCATTTTTACTTAAGTTGTTAAAATTACCGGAATTACCATTACATGCAGTTAACATAAAAACATTTAGCCTGATTAAATATTTTTTTGTCCACATTTATAAAACACGGCGTTATGTATAATGTTTTTACAGGTTTCGAAACTACTAAATTAAAGTTTTCAAAGATGAAAAAACTCGAATAAAAAGCAACCCTGTTTTTGTCACAATTTTTGCAATTTGTGCTTATAAACAATTACCACTAATTATTTTCAGCCATTTAATTAAATTTTAAATAGTGCAAAAGAGATTTTAGGTTATGATAAATATTTTTGATTTTGTAACTTGTGGATATCTGTAATAAAAATTAAATCAGCATAACATTTAAGGAAATATTGTTTACCTGTTTATTAAACTAAATTAAAAGTTTATGAAAGTCATAGCATTTACAACCATAGTTTTATTATTATTATCTGAAGCTTTATTTGCACAAATTGTTTATCCGGATATTTCAAATAAAAATTTTTCGATTGGAAGTTATGGGCGTATAGGAGTAGATTGGTCTTTTGAAAATGGGGGCTCTATTGGCAGAAGGCTAAATCTAAACAACATGGGAAGTATAGGTGGAAGAATGGAAGAACAGGATTATCTTGAATTAGCTCCCATATTACATTTTAAACCTTTTAAAGAGGACGACGCAACGGAGATAAATGTCAATTTTCGATTTTCATTGTACAGCCGAAGTCTTTCATTATTTGGTAATTCATCTACCTCCAGTCTTGGTGGACTGACCCTGGCAATTCCGGAAATGTTCGCAGAAGCAAGAAATATAAACAATTCAGGTGTTAATGTTTGGATTGGCTCAAGATTGTACAGGGGGCCCGATGTTCACATTGCAGATCACTTCTATTTTAACGATCATTCGGGACAAGGATTTGGAATAGAATTTAACAAATCCAGATTAAGCACCATCTTTGTTT
>CAJXZG010000143.1 GCA_913063265.1 uncultured Prolixibacteraceae bacterium
AGTATAAAAAATCAGTTAAAACTGTCTATTAGTTTTAACCGATTTTTGGAAGGTGCCTTTACTTCGGAAATAGCCTAAATAAACAATGCACTTAATCCTTATTTGGATATTGTGTACATCCTTCTACAAAAGTACATTCTAATTATTTCAATCATCTCACAAATAGTTTTAATAGGGGATTTTAAAGAATCTGTTACCAATGGCAAATTGAACAGCATGTAACTATCTAATAACTAAAACGTATCATGCAAATAAACAACTAATTTTAGAATTGGTCAAGGAGTATTAAAATATTAAACCCAAGGTTTGATAAAATCAGTTTTAATGAAAGATATTTTTCAATTAGACTTCTGAGATTGAAAGATATGGGTTTTTAATGTATGGAAAAACTATAATACTCTAAATTATGAAATCAATATTTATATTCCTGCTCATTATCGAGAGTGGCCTTTTAATGGCAAAACCAATTGATGAAGTAAACATCTATTTTAAACTTTTAACTGACAAGTCAGAAAGAACATGGAAAGTAGATGAAGTTAACTCAGAATTAAACACTTATAATAATACGACCTTTACTTTTTATGCAAATAATGTGGTAAAAATTCTGGATGAAAATGGAGAAGATTCTTATAAATTCATCCTAGAGAATAACAATAACAAAATCTTATTAAAGTTCAAAGGAAAAGAATTTTTCATTTTAGATATCAGCAGAACTGACAAATGTCAAGGTGATAGGTATTGTTTAAGATTGAGCGAACTTAATTTGAATCAATCCCGAAAAATGTCTCATATATATATTTATACTTTAAAATGACTACTCCGATGAAAAGTAAAGGTCACAAAAAAACAAAGATTTGGAGTACTGAAATATTAGCCAAAAGTATTCCAGCCTTAATTACTCTATTGGCGGTAATCATAGGAATTTACAAATATAATGTACAGAAATCTTATGAAAGCAATATGGAGTTCAATAGAAATCTATATGAAAACAGAATTGTTGCTTTTGAAGAAATGGGAGAATTAGTTGGAAAAATAGTATTAAGTGCACAAAACAATGATGATTCATTATTCCTTGAAACATCTGAATCCTTTTCAATCTTACACTTAAAACTAATTCCTCTAATAATTGACGATGATGTCGATGTAGCCATGAGTGTTTTTATAAATGATATAGATGATTTCAAGGACCAAATTATACCATATGAGGAATTTCATAATTGCGGTTATATATTACTTAAAGAATGCCAAAAATCCTTACAAAAGTGTTATTGGGATTTAAACACTGGAAAAAAACTAGCATACCTTGAAGGAGCAGATAAGTTTTTGAATCAAATGCAACCCGAGTAGCATAATGTTTATTTTGATTTTATTTAAAACATTAGTGCAAAAATTAATTTTTCTCATTAAAAAATTAGCGTTTCAATGTTTTACCATTTGAAATACATAATATTCAATTTTATACTTACTTATTTCATTAAATTAAAATATTACAACTATCATGAAAACAAAAACAATAATAATTCTGCTATTATTAGCATTTGTAAACATTTGTTCAAATTGTGGCAAAACCGAGTGTGAAAAACATCCTGAAAGATGTATTGAAAATCTACCTACTTATGAAGAAGCAATTATTCAAATAAACTCATTTAAAAAAAATCTTATGTCATCTGCTGGGCCTAATTCTGTTCAATTAAAAACATTCCAATCGGCACGAGTTGGTGAGGTATGGATATTACATAAATGTAAATCAACCATTCAAAATTTTTCAGCCTCTTTGCCAGAAAAATTTTCTGGAAGCAATTACAACATTTTAGTAGATAATATTTCTGGAAAATCTTTCTCTTTTCACTGGGAAAATAATTGGATCGTTAGTCATACGATATCAGCAGATATAAATTATGAACCTCTCGAAACTGTTCTAAAAGCAGCCTGGGAAAATTCTAAAATCAAATCTATAGATTTTAACATTCGATTTAAAGATCCTAAATATGTAAGAATTAATAACATAAGCGATTTACGTAACGAATACGAAGACTATTTATCCTCAGAGGGTAAAAAGGCGGAGGGTAATATTATTATCTCCGCTTTAATCAAAGGAAAAATGTATATTGAATATAAGGCATTGGATGAAAACAAGAATAAAATCGATGTTGACTTATCCATTAACGCTAATAAATTATTTGAGAATTTATTATTTAAACCTGGATATAAATACTTCAATGAACGCAGTTCCTCAAATGGATATTCAGTGTTGGAAGAATCTGGAGAAAATGATGTAGTATTTGCCATCGAATATTTTGAAATCCCAAACGAACTTCAGGATTTGCAAGATATTAATACTAAAGTGACAGAATTTTGTCAAAATAATGAAACCCTTGTAAAAACAAAAAATGTAAATGGTTACTGCATAACAAGCAAAGAAAATCTGATTGATTTAAGGATTGAAGCTGGAGCATCTAATGACGAGCTGTACTTTTTCTGGAAGAACTTATCAAATATTCCAATAACAAATTTTTTCTATACGCTCAACATAAGAAACAGAAACGGGCAAATCCTAATATCGTTGGACAACAGATTTGTGATCCAAACTATTAATCCTGGCACAGAATTACAATCTGGCTCAGTAAGCACTAACATATCTGGCTTTCAACGATTCAAACTTGAAGATGTTGAATTTGAGCTCGATATAGTAGAAGCAAAAAACGGTTTTGATATCATTTGTAATTAAAAAAATTTAGACACAGTTTATGAGATAGTACAATTGGAAACTTCAATTATTATAATGTTTGAAATATTGATTTCTGCCCTTTTTAAATTCCTTCATATTTTCAATACTTAAATGTTTTCAAATTCCATTTATTTTGTTTGCTTCGTATTGTACATTCAAAACCTATTTTTTAATGATAGCAACAAACCCTGCCCTATTCGTTATTTTCCCAAATGATGCTAACATTGCTATGTTGTCAAGCAATAGCGAATTTCACATCTGGTTAATCCTTCAAAAACTTAATAAAAACAATGATTTCTCAGAAGATTCTGCAATCAACATTTACGACAAATACAAGTCAGACTGGAAAACAGAAAAATTTATTGATGTACAGCTTAAATTCTATTTAATTAGACAATCTCAGAAAAATGAAAATGAGTTAAAGGATTTGATTTTAGGTTGGATTTCTGACATTCACAAACAATTACCCGAGCTGGATATTTACTTAACTACTTTTAAATTAACATTTTTTAGCAACCTGGCATTATCAAAATATGGCAAATATTACTATAGCTTCGATTCATTAAAGTGGTTTGTTTATCATTGGAAAAACAGTACAATTGAATTAAAGAATTGGCTGTATTTCAAACATCTTCGGCTTCCAGAGGATTTTGAGTTTGGGAAACTACTATTAAAAAGTGATAGCGAAATAAATTTACCAGTTTCTCATATTAGAAAACTATTTAATGAATACATTGATATAACTTTTGAAAAGAAGTTTAAACCCAGGTTAAAAAACAAACCTGTTGTTGAAAAAGAAAAGGCAATTCTCAACCGGATAATGGATAACACGGCTTCTGATTCAGATCAAAAATACATTAACAAACTGTTTGTTAATTTTTATTCATGGACTACTCTATCGGAAAACATGACGAAATGCCAAATGAACCAATTATCAATTTCGGAATTAGATATCAATTCCCAATTCAGTTTTTCCAGTTATTTCGCAATCCTAAAATATCATGCCGAATTAAACCAACCTCAAAAAACAAAAAAACAAAAACCAGCAATCTGGTTTAAATCTTTACCAAAAGAGAATAAAAGTGAAGTTTTTGATGTCCTCCACGATATTTACGATATTATCAGTGTGAATTGTCCAAAGTCAAAGTGGGCAGATTTTAAAAGCGTATTTGGTAAAAATGGTACATCTGTAAGAATCGAATGGATTGGAGATGCATCATTGCTAAATTACATTTTTAGAAAGCTAAATAAGGCATTGTCATATAGCGGTAACAAATGGGAAATAATTTCGCATTACTTTTACCGAGGAGATGCAAACGACAAAACCCTTCATCCAGAAAAACTAAAAAACAATACCCATTTTAACGAATCTGAAAATAGAAACCTTGTAAACCGCCTTAATGACTTAATGTTTACTCTGAGTATCTAATCATTTTCATTTTTTACTGATTTTTTAAATAACTGAATCTAAACAGGTTTACTTCTACTTCACTCTGACTTACTCTGACTCAGAGTGAAAACTGTATTAGTGTGCTTTTTTTTGCTTTTTCTTAGCATCGTCATCAAGACATGGCCATGTGGGTAATGACATAGTTAAAAACTTTAATACACCGCAATTATGTTTGCACTCATTGAGGAGCAAAAGCTCCAAAGAATTTTTGAAGAGATCGGCTCTC
Source organism: uncultured Prolixibacteraceae bacterium (assembly GCA_913063265.1). GTDB lineage: Bacteria > Bacteroidota > Bacteroidia > Bacteroidales > Prolixibacteraceae > Draconibacterium. The sequence continues at coordinate 4,405 of CAJXZG010000143.1, forward strand.
TTCGTGAAGAAATAAAAGCCGAAAAAGTTAAAAAAAGCAAGAAACTTTCTGAAACCTGGTTGGATAACCAGGAAGTAATGGAACTTCTAAAAGTAAGCCCCCGAACGCTGCAAAACATGCGTGACTCTCGAACACTCCCCTTCTCTAAGATTGGAGGTAAAATTTATTACAAGTCATCTGATTTAGAAGAATTACTGAAAGGAGGTTACAATGGATAATCTTGTAAGCTATTTCAGAAATTTTAAGGATGTCCACTCCAACGTAATTTTAGAGGATATGCTTAAACAGATAAAATCGGAAAAATTTAAAACCGATATTGAGAAAATCAGAACTCTTGTAGAAAAAAACGAAGACTATTCAAACTTAAAAAAGAAGCTACCAGCCTTTACGGTTTCAGGAACCTTCAAGGAAACACGAAAAAAGGAGAATTTCGAACACTACACATTCTTAGTGGTACTCGACTATGACAAATTATCAAAAAATGAATTAGAAACATTACAATCAGAATTAAAACATCTGGATTATGTTTATTCATTTTTTGTGAGCCCGAGTGGAAAAGGTTTAAAGGTTATTGTGGCTGTAGATTCGGATTCTAAACACCATGAAACAGCATTTTTCCAAGTTGTAAAAGTATTCAACGAAAGATATGAAATTCCGATTGACACATCAGGAAATGATATTTCAAGGCTTTGTTTCCTTTCTTATGATCCAGATCTTTATTTAAATTCTGAACCAAAACCATTTCCAGTCCAACTTGAAAATAGCGTTTCATATGATGCTGCATTTTTCCAGGCGGTTCAATTAACTGAACTGAAATTTTCATACGAAGATGGAAACCGGAATAACTTCGTCTATCATTTGGCATGTAATGCAAACCGTTTGGGTATTCCTAAGCAGGATGTTGAATCTTCAATTTTAAACAAATTCGATTTGGATGAAGAAGAAGTAATTCGAACAATTGACGGTGCATATATTAATAATGAATCCGAACATGGTAAAACAAAAGAAAGCAAACCAATAGTTGACCGGGTTGAAGAAATGCTTTTAACACGTTATGAATTTCGGTTTAATGAGGTTACTTTACGAGTAGAAGTATTGGATAAACAGTCTGGTCAAAACAATTTTGAACTGCTTACTGATTATAAGGAAAATTCGATACTTCGATGGTTGCTCAAACAAGGGCTGAAGGTTAACCAATCCCTACTAAAAAGTATTATCCGCTCTGATTTTAGCCAAAATTTTAACGTATTCAGCGATTATTTCAACCATTTGCCGAAACACCAGGATGGTGTTGACCACATTGCAGTCTTGGCAAAAACAGTAAAAACACATAATGACGAACTTTGGCATTTGTGCTTAAAAAAATGGTTGGTGGCAATGGTTGCTTGTGCCCTAACCGATAAAACAAACCATACAGTTTTGGTGTTGGCTGGCAAACAGGGAATTGGAAAAACAACCTGGATAATCAATCTTATTCCTCCAGTGTTAAGGGACTATGTATACTCAGGAAACATTAATCCTAACAATAAGGATACGTTGGTTCAATTATCTGAATGCTTGCTTATAAATATGGACGAACTGGAATCGTTAAACAAGTCAGAAATTGGCACATTAAAGGAGATAATTACAAAAGATTCCATCAGAATTCGCAAGGCATACGGACATAATCAGGAAAATATGCCACGAAGAGCATCTTTTTCAGGTTCTGTTAATTCCATGCAATTTTTAAACGATACTACAGGCTCAAGAAGGTTTCTTTGTTTTGAGGCCTTTAATATCGATTATAGCAATCCTGTAAACCATACTGGAATTTACAGCCAGGCAATTGCATTATTAAAAGATGGTTTTCAATATTGGCTGAATCACCAGGAAATTGAAATGGTATCCAAAAATAACGAGCAATTCCAACTTGTTAGCCCAGAAGAGGAATTATTGATGGCTTACTTTGAACAGCGAGAAATATCGGAAGCAGATTTATTTTTAACCAATTCTGATATATTGAACCGGCTGATAATTAAGACCAACAATAATAAATTACGAACAAGGGCACTCGGTAATGCATTGGTTAAAAACAATTTCCGCCGAATAAAAAGAAAAGGTCAGCAGTTGTATGCCATTTATGAAAAATCGCTTATTGAAATTGATGAACAATCAAAAACCAACAAGTAGTTTCGTTTTTTATCCTGCCTATCCTGCCTTTGGAAGGATGGGTAGGATGTTTTTAATAAAATATTTTTCTGTTTATCAAAATCAATTTTTTATAAATGGATTTTGCCAACTCGATTAAACATATTGATTATAAATAATTGATTTTAAGCACTGATTTTCTTATATTTAAGTATAAAAACTTTAAATCAATTAAGTCATGGATGAAAAATATTTTAAGGAACTTTCAGATTCTATAAATGAATTAAAAGAAAAATTAGATTTTGGTGCATTAGGAAGATTAAGAGGACCTGTTGCCGATCCTGTTCCTGATATTTATTTCCCAGGACAACGGCATATTGATCCATTAAGAATTAGAGGTCCAATAGCCGATCCCGTACCTTGGGAATTGCTTGACAAATCCAAAATTGCAAATCTAAGAATACAACAATTGGATAATGCAATAAACGATTTGAAAAATAACATAAAATTTTTAGAAAAAGAAAGAGCATTTTTAAAAGAATCGTACAAACAATAAAGCAATATTAGGTGGAATTTGATATTGCGCTTATTGGTTATGAAGAGGGAGAAAACCTAGGTTTAAGATATATTTCCTCATATCTTCAAAGTAAGAGTGTTAAAACTATAATCTTACCTTATTCTCCATTGACAAAAGAAAATATTCTTAGCTCCTTACTTAAATATAATCCAAAAATTGTTGGATTTTCCTTAATTTTTCAAAGAATGCTAAATGATTTCAATGAATTATTAGTATTTCTTAGAGACAATAATGTTAGCTCTCATTTTACAATGGGAGGACACTTCCCTTCAATTGAACCGGAAAAGGTAATTAACTTTTTGAAGCCGTTGGATTCAATTATAAGATGTGAAGGTGAACACACTATATATGAATTATACCAAAATATTGACAATCATAATAATTGGAAAGAAATTAAAGGATTAGTTTATAGGAATGGAGATGAAATCATTATAAACAAATATAGAAAGCTAATTGAAAATCTGAATGAACTCCCTTTTCCAATAAGAAATCCAAAGCCTTATACACATAGGAATATTGGGTTATCAACCATTTTAACAGGAAGAGGGTGCTATTATAATTGCTGTTTTTGTAGTATTCATGAATTTTACAGAGATTCTGAAGGAAAAAGGAGAAGAAGAAGATCTCCTAGTAATGTTGTTGAAGAAATTCAAATTCTTTATGAAAAACAAAATGTAAGAATTATCGTTTTTGAAGATGACGATTTCCCTTTAAAAGGAAAAATAAATGTTGAATGGATAAAAATTTTCCTTTCGGAATTGAAAAAAAAACAAATCCTTAATAAAATTATCTGGAGATTATCAACTAGAATAGATGAAATTGACAAGTCAATATTACATCTTATGAAACGAAGTGGATTAATAAGTGTATATATCGGGATCGAAGCGGGAAATGATAGTAGTTTAAAAAAATTCAAAAAAAAATACAGTGTAAAGGACATCCATAATACTGTTCATAGTTTTATTGAATTAGGTTTATCTTTTGAATTTGGATTTATGATTTTACATCCCTATTGCTCAATCCAAACTATTGAAACCGATTTAGTATTTTTAAAAGAAATTTCTAATACTGGATTAACTAATATTCAT
>CAJXZG010000144.1 GCA_913063265.1 uncultured Prolixibacteraceae bacterium
GTAAAATACCGCTTTTTCTATTTGCCATTTTTGTTCTTTAATAAAAAATCAAAGATAAGAAGATAGTAGATTACTAGGATTGAACGTAATTATTTTAGTAAGAAAAAGGCTTTTATATTAAAATCGGGATAAATAATAGATACCGGGATAAAATCTTTTGCCCGAAATGCCTTTTCTTTAACAAAATCAAATATTTTTGTATGAATAATTTAAAAGTTGATTTTTTTTCAGCTGAAAAACATCTTCAAATTCTGAATTTTGAATGATGTTTTCCAAAAACAGATTTAAAATTATTTACCTTAATTGTTGTAATCATGAAGAAGCATAATTTTTACGCGGGGCCTTCAATTCTGCCCGAGTTTACAAAAGAAAAAACAGCAGAAGCCGCACTAAATTTTGCTGGGACCGGACTTTCGGTTATGGAAGTTTCTCACCGAAGTAAGGAATTTGTTGCAGTAATGGATGAAGCTCAGGCTCTTGTTAAGGAGTTGTTAAAAGTTCCTGACGGTTATGCTGTACTTTTCCTTCAGGGAGGAGCTAGCACACAGTTTTTAATGGCTCCGTACAATTTGATGGATAAAAAGGCAGCTTATTTAAATACAGGTGCCTGGTCGAAAAAGGCAATCAAGGAAGCTCATTTTTTTGGAGAAGTTGTAGAAGTTGCATCATCAGCTGACACGGTTTATAACTATATTCCTAAAGGGTACACAGTTCCTTCTGATGTTAGTTATTTTCATTATACATCGAACAACACAATTTACGGAACTCAGATTCCGACACCCAATGTTGATGTTCCGTTAGTTGCTGATATGTCCTCAGATATTTTCAGTCGTCCGCTTGATGTTTCTAAATATGATTTAATTTATGCGGGAGCCCAGAAAAACCTGGGACCTTCGGGAGCTACCCTGGTAATTGTTAAAGAAGAAGCACTTGGGAAAATTGATCGACCTATTCCAACCATGCTTGATTACAGAACTCATATTAATGCAGGTTCGATGTTTAATACTCCTGCTACCTTGCCTGTTTTTGCCTGCTTGCAAACACTTCGCTGGTTAAAAGAAAATGGTGGAGTTGAAGCCATGGAAAAGAAAAACATTGAAAAGGCAAAAGTGCTTTACGACGAAATCGATAGAAATAAACTGTTTAAGTGTACAGTTGATGCAGTAGAAGATCATTCGTTAATGAATGTAACCTTTGTAATGACTCCGGAATTTGCTGAATTTGAAAAAGAGTTTCTTGAATATGCAACTTCAAAGGGAATGCTTGGAATAAAAGGTCACCGTTCAGTAGGCGGATTCAGGGCATCCATTTACAATGCCATGCCTGTTGAAAGTATTCAGGCGTTGGTTGACACCATGCGGGAATTTGAAAATTTAAAATAAACCAAACAAAAATGCAGGATGAAACTCCTGCATTTTTTTTGAACTAAAATTTGAGTAAGATGAGAAAAATCTTAATTGCCACAGTAAAACCGTTTGCACCGGTGGCTGTAAAAAAAATCAGTAAAATTTTTGATAAAGCAGGTTATTCAGTTGAGCTTTTGGAAAAATATACCGACAAAAAGGAATTGTTGGAAGCAATTTCAGATGTGGATGCTGCAATAATACGCAGTGACAAATTTGATGAGGAAGTTCTGAATGCAGGAAGAAATTTAAAAATAATAGTTAGGGCCGGAGCGGGATATGATAATGTCGATTTAAAAACAGCAACTGAAAGGGGAATTGTAGTAATGAATACACCCGGACAAAATGCGAATGCTGTAGCCGAACTTGCCATAGGATTGGCAATTTATGGTTTGCGGGAGCAATTTTCGGGACGTCCTGGAGGCGAAATGCGCGGCCGTACACTGGGCCTCCATGGATTTGGTTTTGTCGCACGAAATGTATTCCGAATTGCACGGGCAATGGGAATGAAAGTAATTGTATATACTCGATACAGTAAAGCTGCTGCTGCAGCTATTGGTTTAAAAGTTACTAAATCGTTGGAAGAATTATACGAGAAAAGCGACATAATTTCAATACATGTTCCTGCAAGAGGTGAGCACCTGAAATCGGTAAGCTATGAGGTTTTGAAACATTTAAAAGATGGAAGTATAATTGTAAATACTGCAAGAAAAGAAGTGATTAACGAATCGGATTTGATTAAGTGTATGGAAAAAAATCCAAAAATTAAATACATGTCAGATTTAACACCTGATTGTCTCTCAGATTTTGAAGAGAAATTTGCAGACAGATATTTCTTTACACCAAAAAAAGCCGGTGCTCAAACAGCAGAAGCTAACCTCAATGCCGGTCTTGCAGCAGCGCATCAAATAGTTGACTTTTTTGAAAAAGGGGATGCGACATACCAGGTTAATAAATAAACGCTCCCACCTAACATCCCCAAGTGGAGGGATTTAGGAAACAGATAAACACAAAGATGCGGTAATATCAATTAAGAATTATATTTTAAGCGTCTTAAAATCTAATTGTCTAAAATCTAAAATCTAAAAAATGGCAATAATAAAACCATTTAAAGGGCTGCGGCCAACAAAAGAAATAGTAGAAGAATTGGCTTGTTTACCATACGATGTAATGAATTCGGAGGAAGCAGCTGAAATGGCCAAAGGAAAAGAAAAATCGTTACTTAGAATTACCAGGGCCGAAATAGAATGTCCGGAAATAGAGAATATTCATTCTGAAACAGTTTATAACAAATCGGTTGACAATTTCAAAAAGTTTCAGGAAAAAGGTTGGCTGGTTCAGGATTCAGATGCCAAATATTACATTTATGCACAAACCATGAATGGAAGAACTCAGTATGGTATCGTAGGGGCTGCAGCATGTGAGGATTATGAAAATGGAATTATAAAAAAACATGAGTTAACCCGGCCTGAAAAAGAAGAAGATCGAATGGTTTTGACTCGTTATCTGAATGCCAATATAGAACCGGTATTTTTTGCATATAAAGCAGTTCCGGAAATTGATGAAATTGTAAAAAATTTAGTAAACGAAAAAAATGCGGATTACGATTTTACTGCCGGGGATGGATTTGGACATCATTTTTGGGTAATTGATAATGCCAAAATTAACAGGGAAATTGAAAGACTATTTAAAGAAAAAGTGCCATTTACTTATGTGGCAGACGGGCACCACAGAACAGCAGCTGCGGCCAGAATTGGAATTGAGAAAACCATTCAGAATCCAAATCACACAGGAGCCGAGAATTATAACTATTTTATGGCAGTACATTTTCCGGATGATCAGTTGCAGATTATTGATTATAACCGGGTAATAAAAGATTTAAAAGATTTTACTGATGAGGAATTTCTTGCTGAATTATCTAAAGGATTTATTGTGGACAAAATAGGTTCTGAAATATACAAACCTATAGATTTACATGAGTTTAGTCTGTATTTGTCGGGAAACTGGTATAAACTAACAGCAAAAAACGGAACTTACGACGATAATGACCCAATTGGAGTATTGGACGTAACAATACTATCAAAACAGGTATTAGAACCTATTCTTGATATCAAGGATTTAAGAACCTCAAAACGAATTGATTTTGTAGGAGGAATTCGTGGATTGGAAGAATTGAAACGCAGGGTAGATTCAGGTGAAATGAAAGCTGCATTTGCTTTGTTTTCGGTGTCAATGCAACAACTTATTAATATTGCAGACAGTGGTAATATTATGCCACCCAAAACAACATGGTTCGAACCAAAATTACGTTCTGGACTTGTTATTCATAAACTTGATTAGAAAAAATTGAAAGGATTGAAAAAAGATTGATATAGGAAAGCCCCAATCTTTTTTCAATCTCTAATCAATCTCAATCAATCTCAATCAATCTTCATCAATCTCAATCAATCTTCATCAATCTCCCATCAATCTTTTCCAATCCCTCAAAATTCCCTAACTTCATCAACCTAAAATTAAAAGTATGGATATTGATAATATTTCTCTTGCAAGCATTTATAAACGTCAAAAAACCGACCGTGACATATTTCAGGAATTAATGCCCACAAAGGTAAAAGAGGTATTGTTGATAGCTACTTTATACGATTCTTATTCTATAGTTCGGGAAGGTCAGTTCAGTGATAAAATTTTTGGTGAGTATCTCCAGCTAAATCTTTACGCTGCACCCAGGTTTACAAGTGTAAATTCGAAAGAAGATGCATTGCTTACTTTGCATCATAAAGATTTCGATATGATTATTGTTATGGCGGGTGTTGACAAAGATACTCCCATTGAAACCTCTCGTGAGATTCGAAAATTAAGGCCAAAAATACCCCTGCTATTGCTTGTAAATAATAATGCTGATTTGGCATTTTTTCAACAGGAGGGCAGAAAACTGGATTTTATCGACCGTATATTTGTTTGGAATGGAAACTCCAATGTTTTTTTGGCTATGATAAAATATATTGAAGACCAAAAAAACATTGCACGCGATACACAAAACGGTAACGTCAGAGTTATTCTGTTAGTTGAAGACAGTATTCAGTATTATTCAAGATACTTGCCAATGCTCTATACTACCGTAATGACTCAAACTCAGATTTTGGTTAAAGAAGATGCAACCGATGAACTTCATAAAATATTAAGAATGCGTGCCCGTCCAAAAGTAATTTTGGTTAGCACATATGAAGAGGCGGTCAGAATAATTAAAAGTTATAAAAGATATATTTTATCTGTAATTTCTGATGTTAAATTCGAAAAAGGAGGGGTCGAAGATGAAGATGCAGGTATCGAACTTTTAAAATATGTAAAAGAAACTTATGAATACCATATTCCTTTATTGCTTCAGTCGCACGATATATCAAATGCCAGCAGGGCAAAAACCGTTGGAGCTGATTTTATAGATAAAAATTCAGAAAGTCTTTCAATGGACATTCTGAATTTTTTATATCGCAGACTGGGTTTTGGAAATTTTGTTTTTAAAGGGCGAGATGGAAAACCCATTAGTGAGGCAAGAAACTTAATTGAGTTTCAAAAAATGTTCAAGGAAATTCCTGCTGAAGCCCTTTTGTATCATGGAAGACGAAACTCTTTTTCAACCTGGTTAATGGCACGTGGTGAAATAAATATGGCCGAAAAACTCAGACCGGTAAAAATACGTGATTTTAAAACTGCAGAAGAATTACGCCAGTTTTGTTTAAATGTGTTTAAAACAGTTCGTTTTGAACAATTAAAAGGCACCATAGTAAATTTTAACTCAGGGGCAGTTCATTATAACAGGTTTATTATTCGGTTGGGTAAAGGATCTCTTGGAGGAAAAGGTCGCGGTATTGCATTCGTTTGCAATTTTATCGAGAACATAAATTTTGAAAAATTAATCAAGGGTATGAATATCAGAATTCCGGCAACTGCTGTTATCGGTGCTTTGGAGTTCGATAAGTTTGTGGAAATAAACAATTTGTATGACGAAATTTATTCGTTAAATAACTACCAAACGATTCGTAACCTATTTCTGAATGGTGAATTTGATAAAAGGATTAAAAGAAAACTCCTTGAATATCTTTACGAAATTAAAAAGCCACTGGCTGTAAGGTCATCCGGTTTGTTTGAAGACTCTCTTTTACAACCATTTTCAGGGGTTTATGCAACTTATCTTATACCCAATAATCATCCTGATATTAATGTAAGATACAAGCAGCTTGAAACAGCCATAAAACTTGTATATGCCAGTATTTTTACTGAATCAGCTCAGGCCTATTTTGATGCCGTGAATTACAAAATAGAAGAGGAAAAAATGGCTGTGGTTGTACAGGAAGTAATTGGTCATAATTACAGTAATAAATATTATCCCAGTCTTTCAGGTGTGGCTCAGTCTTATAATTATTATCCGGTCTCGTACATGAAACCGGAAGATGGTTTTTCGGTGGCAGCAGTTGGTTTGGGAATGTATGTAGTTGGTGGAGAAAGTGCACATCGGTTTTGCCCTCAATACCCTGATATTAATCCAACCTCTGTTAATGATCAGATACGCGATTCGCAAAAAATGTTCTATGCCATGGATCTAACCAGTGATAATGTTGATTTGGTGACCAATGGTGAAGAGGCAAATATCAGAAAATTCAGAATTAAAGAGGCTGAGCAGGATGGTACACTTGAACATTTAGCTTCTACATACGACTATGAAAATGATATTTTGATTCCGGGTGTTCAGATAAAAGGACCACGTGTAATTGATTTTGTAAATATTCTGAAATATAATTATTTACCTCTTGCACAGACACTTAAGTTATTGCTGAAAATGCTTAAAGAGGCAATGGGTTCACCGGTTGAAATAGAGTATGCCATTGATTTGGAACCTGGAGAACATGGATTACCGACATTTTATATTCTTCAAATAAAACCTTTGATCAGAATAGAAGACAGAGTCGAAATAGACCTGGAAGACGTAGAGGATAAAAAGGTAATTATGTATGCCGAACATGGAATGGGAAACGGGAAATTAGAACATATTTGCGATGTTGTTTATGTTGATACAGAAAAGTTTGATAAGCTTAAAACAAAACAAATAGCTAAAGAAATTGGCCATATCAATATGGAACTGGAAAAACTGGGAAGAGATTATATATTGATAGGGCCGGGCAGATGGGGCTCTAGAGATCATTTTACAGGAATACCGGTTTTATGGGCAAATATATCAAAGGCTAAAATTGTAATCGAAATTGGTTTACCTGATTTTCATTTGGATGCTTCATTGGGTTCACATTTTTTCCATAATGTTACTTCCATGAATGTTGGATATTTTTCGATTTCTCATAAAACAAAAAAATCAATTCTAAATTTAGAAGTATTAAAAAAACAGGAACTAATTTCTGAGACAGAATTTGTAAAACATGTTCGATTTAAAAGTCCTGTTTCAATTTTAATGGACGGACGTGACAGAAAAGCTTTAATTCATCTGTAAAAATGGTTTCAAAAGAATAATAAAAGACCTTGAACTCTTTCAAATTGTAAGCCTATTTGTTAATTTATTTTCAACCTGTTGTCAAATAGGTTTTCAAAATATTTGTGTCTCATTTTAAAAATTATCTTTGTCTTCCGAAAATTTCCATTTTACACAATCGAAGACCGAGACTTAACAAATTATACAAAAAACTTAACTGTAACAGTGGTTACACAAAAAATTGTTTTCTTATGAGTAATATATTCTTAATAGTCCCGATTGCCTCAATTATGGCATTGGTGTTTGCCTGGATTTTTTTTAAATCCTTAATGAAAAATTCGGAAGGTACTGACCGCATGAAAGAAATTGCACAGCATGTTCGCGATGGAGCAATGGCATATCTTAAACGTCAGTATAAAGTAGTAGGAATTGTATTTGTAGTACTTTTTATCCTGCTGGCCATTATGGCTTTCTTTAAAGTTCAAAACCCGTTTGTTCCAATCGCATTTATTACCGGTGGTTTTTTCTCTGGTCTTTGCGGTTTCCTTGGAATGAAAACTGCAACCTATGCATCTGCACGTACTGCTCACGGTGCTTCTCAGTCCTTAAACAAAGGTTTACAGGTAGCTTTCCGAAGTGGGGCTGTAATGGGATTAGTTGTAGTTGGTTTTGCTTTACTTGATATTGCTGCATGGTATTTATTCTTAACTGAGGTAATTTTTACGCCTGACAACATGACCAACGGACTACATTTTTTAGGTCTTGAGTTTGTTCATGCAGGTACAACTGAGACTCAAAAATTAGTCGAAATAACTACTACCATG
>CAJXZG010000145.1 GCA_913063265.1 uncultured Prolixibacteraceae bacterium
CTGGAAGCCATTGTTTATGCACCCGAAATTGGAATCAACGATCCTTCCGGTAAGGACCTGGTCGATTTTTTTCTTGAAAAACTCAAGCCAGAATAATCCTGCTATTCGGTTAATTGCTGTAATGTATTTTTAATATCACCGGGAGTACTCATAATCTTCATAAAAGTTCCCATGGTTAAATCGGGCCAGTGCAAAGCAATACGAAATCGGCCAGGTAAAATACTTGCCTCGTTCCCCTGTAAGATTATTTCATATGGCATTGCTGCAACATGATCATCTCCAATAACAGGTAAAAATTTCGATTCCCCGTCATCCGGATTTAAAAGTCCAACACCAAAAACAGCAACTTTTTTATCCGAATAAACCAACTCATATACTTTTTTTGTATTTGCCTTCCCTGTTTCCAGATTATTCTGTATTGTTTTTAATCCCTCCTCAAACGTTTCAAAATCATTCAGCTTTTCTGCATCTTTAAAATAAGGCATCATCATTTTATAATGATATTTCTGTAATTTTTCTTTGCTTAATTCACCTCCAAAAGGCTTGTATTCTGTCCCTACTGCACGCATTGCATTTTTGGCTTCATTGGCTATATCCAAAAGTTTAGCTTCATGTTTATCGATACCTTCAACAAAATATCCGTAAAAAAGATATGTTGGATTCAGCATACTTATTTTTATAACATCACCTTCTTTTTTCAAACCTACCTTCAGAGCCGCTGCGAGTGCCCCTCTATCTGAAAAACTCAAAGCTATCTTTTCCAGATCAGGCCTGGTATAACAAATGACATAAAGGTTTTCATCATTCCCGGGATGGTATTCACCAATTACTTTAAAATCTTTGTTTTCCAATGCTGATTTAACTGATTTCGAGATCGCTTCAATATTTTCTGATGTCTTACCCACCTCGTAATAAACTGGCTGTTCCTGAGAAAAAACTAAATTACAGGTCAATAATGAAATTGTAAGGATTAGAATAAGTTGTTTCATTTGGTTTGATTTTGTTTATAAATTATTAAGTCGTTTGCCAATCCATAGCAGGAGAATTAACTACTCCATTTTCAAAGCTTCTAACAATATTGTAATGAATCAGTTAACACTCCCTGTTATAAATTCAAATTATAATGGCCAAACTTAATCTTTAACCATGATAAAAAGCAAATTCATGGTATGATAGTTATCATACCGCCCGCATATAAATTCATCATTTTTGTATTTTTATACATTTTGTGTTTGCGTTCTTTAAAATGACACAAAATTTATTCATATTTGCAAGCTTAAACAGAGCAGAATAAAACATAGAATATGAAAGTGTTGAAATTTGGTGGAACTTCGGTTGGATCTCCTGAAAACATGCAGGCAGTAATCAGTTTAATTACCGATGGACAGAAAAAAATAGTTGTATTATCGGCCATGTCGGGCACAACCAATTCCCTGGTAGAGATTTCAAATTATCTTCAAAAGAAAAACAAAGTTACTGCAAGTGTATTAATTGGTGAACTTGAGGCTAAATACTTAAAGGTTGTTGATGAACTTTTTAAAGAAGATGAAAATAAATCGAAAGGATTAGAAATTATAAAAACCAGTTTTGATCTTATGCGTTCTCTTGCGTCTAAGGATTTTTCTCAGGTTACAGAAAATACCATTTTAGCACAGGGAGAATTAATTTCAACACAGCTTGTTGCGCTGTCAATGATTGAAAACGGGTACAGCGCAAAGTTATTACCAGCCCTTGATTTTATGCGAATTGATAAAGACAAATCAGCTGATTTGACCAATATAAAGAAACTTATAAAACCTGTTATAGAAAAAGCCGGTGATGCAGATTATTATATAACACAGGGTTTTATTTGTCTTAATTTTGATGGAGAAATCGACAATCTGCAGCGTGGGGGAAGTGATTATACGGCATCTTTGGTTGGGGCAGCAATCAATTCTGAGGAAATACAAATTTGGACCGATATCGACGGATTCCACAACAATGATCCACGTTTTGTAGAAAATACAAAAAAAATTGATCAACTTTCATTTACTGAAGCTGCGGAGTTGGCTTATTTTGGTGCAAAAATTTTACATCCTCAAACCGTGTTGCCGGCAAGGGTACATAATATCCCTGTTCGTTTAAAAAATACTATGAATCCATCTGACGGAGGAACCTTAATTACTTCAGAAAGCGATGGCTCAGGTATTAAAGCGGTTGCTGCAAAAGACGGAATTACGGCGATTAAAATACGTTCGGGTCGCATGTTAATGGCATATGGTTTTCTTAAAAACGTTTTTTCTGTTTTTGAAAAATACAAAACACCCATTGACATGATTTCAACTTCCGAGGTGGCAGTGTCGTTAACCATAGACAATACCAAATATTTAAACGAAATAAGAGAAGAATTAGAAGTTTTTGGAAATGTAGATGTTGATCCTGACATGTCGATTGTATGCATTGTTGGAGATATTATCAGCGAGGAAAAAGGATTTGCATCGAAAGTTTTTAAAGCATTAGATGGAATTCCAATCAGGATGATTTCGTACGGAGGAAGCCGTTATAATATTTCAGTATTGGTGCCAACCGAACATAAAAAAGTAACTTTACAAGCCTTAAGCGATAAAGTATTAAAATAGAACAGAATTCAATTTCTTTTTAATTGTAACTTCACCTTTTAAAAAAATTCAAAGTCGATGAAGAAAGTTTTGATTATCACTTATTACTGGCCTCCAAGTGGTGGAGGTGGAGTTATGAGATGGTTGAAGATGTCAAAATTTCTTCCTGAGTTGGGGTGGCAACCTATAATTTACACTCCCGAGAATCCTGATTCTTCGGTTATCGACGAGAGTTTGCTTGAAGAAATTCATCCTAATACAATAGAATTAAAAACTCCGATTTGGGAACCCTATAATTATTATAGAAAACTTACTGGCAAAAAAGGTGATGCACAATTTAAAGCGGGTTATATTTCTGAAGCATCGTCGGGAAACTGGAAGAATAAACTTTCTGTATATATTCGCGGGAATTTTCTGATACCTGATCCACGAAAGTTCTGGATTAAACCATCTATAAAGTTTTTATCAAAATATTTAAAAGAAAATAAGGTAGATGCAATAGTTTCCACCGGGCCGCCTCACAGTATGCACTTAATTGCACTTGGATTAAAAAAGAAATTTGATATCCCCTGGGTAGCAGATTTTCGCGATCCATGGACAAATATTGATTTCTATGATAAACTGAAGTTAACAAAACGGGCAGACAAAAAGCATCATAAACTGGAAAAGGAAGTTTTAAAAAATGCTGATCATGTGGTTACAGTGAGCCCTGGTTGTGCCAACGATTTGGATAATATTTCGGGTAAAAAAACTGAAATAATTTATAACGGATTTGATCCGGATGATTTTAATTTCGAACCTCAAAAACCGGATAAGTCATTTACCATTTCTCATTTTGGCGCATTTAACAAAGACCGAAATCCAGTGTCATTGTGGAATGCATTAGGAGAAATATCAAAAGAAAATTCGGAATTTAAAAAGTTATTGAAAATTCAGCTAATTGGTCAGATTGATGAATCAGTATTAAAATCGATAAAAGAAAATAACCTTTTTCAAAACGTAGAAGAGACTGACCATCTGCCACACAAGGAAGGATTAATAAAGATAAGTAAATCGCAGTTATTATTACTTCCTATTAATAATTCGCCAAATGTAATGGGAATTGTAACAGGGAAGATGTTTGAATATCTGGCACTCAAAAGACCCATTCTTGCTATTGGACCTGAAAAAGCTGATTTTGCAAAAATTATAAATTCAACTCAATCTGGTGTGGTACATGATTTTAAAGATATTGAAGGGATTAAAACTTCGCTAAATAATATGTTCAGTCTTTTTAAACAAGATAAACTAATTTCAAAATCAAAGGCTTTTGAAGCTTATTCCAGAAAGAACCTGGCCAAAAAATTTACAGACCTTTTGTTGAAATAATTATTTACTGCTTTTTAAGAATGGATGATAGTTTCCTTTCATTCCAATTGGCTTTGAATTTCTCACATAATCAGTAAGAATAATGCTTTCTGCCGCATCATCAATACCATAGCCGTTACCATTTAAAATATTTTGATAGGTAACTGTATGTAAATCAGTAAAACCACCACTAAACTCCACTTCTTCACCATCCACTGTAATAGAACGATAAGTACGCATTCCTTTATCAGTTGCAACTTTAGGCAGATCGTTGTAATCAAGACTTAAAAACCAACGTACGCGGGCTTTTTCAAGCTGCATAAAGCCGGCAGCTTTATTGGGATTGTAAATATGGACGATATTTTCTTTTACTTTACCAAAAATCCATGTTATCATATCAAAAAAATGGATACCAATGTTCGTTGCCACACCTCCGGATTTCTGTACATCGCCTTTCCAGCTTTTCATGTACCATTTCCCACGCGTTGTGATATAACTCAAATCAATATCATAGATTTTGTTTTCACCTTCATCGATTTTCTTTTTTAAAGCAAGTATGGTTGGGTGATATCTAAGTTGAAGAACTGTATTTACTCTTTTTCCCGTTTCTCCTTCAATATCTTTAATGATATGCATATCCTCAGGATAAATTACCAAAGGCTTTTCACAGATTGCGTTAGCTCCATTTCGTAAAGCAAAACGAATATGTGAAGGATGCATAAAATTTGGAGTACAAATGGTTACATAATCAATCGGATTCCCTTTCATTTTCAGGTCATCCATGTATTTATCCAGATTTTCGTGTTCAAGGAAAAATTCACATTCGGGGAAATAACTATCTATGCGCCCCATAACATCAAATTTATCCGATGCACAAATCAATTCGTTTCCGGTCTCTTTTATTGCTTTCATATGACGGTCGGCAATATATCCTGCCGCGCCAATCATGGCAAATCTTTTCATTCGCTTATAATTGTTTATTTTTTTGGTAACTCATGTAACCCGCATAATCATAATCCCGCGTAAGAAAAAGACTTTTTATTATGCTTGTTTCATTTCGTTTTTTATTTAGTCAGGTGAATTATAAAATTACTCCACCAATTGTAAAAATCCATTTTTGAGTTCGTATTTTTCCTGTGTTTCAGGACAAACCAAATCATCGTTTAAAACAATTCCTGATTTGCTTACCCATCCTTTTTGCACAGCAGGAACACCAACCATTAAAGCAAAAGGTTTCACATCTTTGGTTACCACTGCACCGGCACCAATAAAACAATACTCTCCAAGTGTAACTCCACAAACTATTGTGGCATTTGCACCGATACTTACTCCTTTTCTAACCCGTGTTTCTTTAAATTCATCTTTTCGTTCAACATTGCTTCGAGGATTGATGACATTTGTAAAAACCATTGACGGGCCCAAAAAAACATCATCTTCACAAATCACTCCTTCATAAATTGAAACATTATTCTGAACTTTAACACCATTACCCAAAATAACCTTGCTCCCGACAAAAACATTTTGCCCCAAAACACAATTTTCACCAATTACCGCACTACCCATAATATGAGAAAAATGCCAGATTTTAGTGCCTGCACCAATTTTAGCTCCTTTATCGACAACTGCAGTTTTGTTTATGTAATAATTTTTATCCACAATTTAATTTGATGTAAAAAATTCTTTAATCGCATTAATGATATAAAGTTGTTGTTCTTCCGGCAATTCGGTATGCATGGGTAAAGATAACACAGTTTCTGTTAAACTCTCGGTTATTGGGAAATCTCCCTTTTTATAGCCCAAATATTGATACGCTTCCTGCAAATGTAAAGCTCCCGGATAGTACACCATTGACGGAATATTCTTTGATTTTAGAAATGCCTGAAGCTCATCTCTTTTTCCCGTCCTGATTGTATATTGATGAAACGAATGTGTACTGTAATTTACACGTTCCGGTATTTCAATTTTACTTATACTTTTTAATTGCTTGTCGTAAAAATCAGCCGCATTTTGACGTGCTTTGATGTGTTCATCAAAGTACTTTAGTTTTACTTCTAAAATTGCTGCCTGAATACTATCTAATCTTGAATTTACCCCAACTCTTTCGTATTGATATTTTGCTTTCATTCCATGATTTGCAATGGAACGGATAATTGAAGCAAGTTTTTCGTCTTTTGCATAAATAGCGCCACCATCTCCAAAAGCTCCGAGGTTTTTTGAAGGAAAGAATGAGTTACATCCAATATGCCCAAGCGTTCCTGATTTTTGTATTGTTCCATCAGAGAAAATATAATCTGTTCCTAATGACTGACAGGCATCTTCAATAACGAAAAGCTTATGTTTTTCTGCAATCTTTAAAATTTCCTCCATGTTTGAAGATTGTCCAAAAAGGTGGATTGGAATTATCGCTTTGGTTTTTGATGAGATAACTTTTTCTATTTCCCTGTAATTAATATTGAAAGTTCCTGAAAAAACATCAACAAATACAGGTTTTAAACCTAAAAGCGCAATTACCTCAACGGTGGCAATAAAAGTAAAAGGAGTTGTGATAACTTCATCTCCCGGTTTCAAATCCAGTGCCATCATAGCTATTTGTAACGCATCTGTGCCATTTCCACATGCGATAACATTTGTATCCAGATACTCAGAAAGCTTTTTCTCGAAATCAAGAACCTTCCCGCTTTTTATAAACCTGGTCGATTTGATTACATCCTGAATGGCCTCATCTATTTCGTCTTTCATCGTCAAATACTGCCCATACAAATCGGACATGTGAATAGTATGCATAAATTTCCGGTTTTAAATCTAACTTTCTTTTGGTTCCAAATATTGTTTGATATGACTTGCAATTAATTCAGCGGCATTCCCTTCACCATAAGGCCTCTCTATAAATTCTGATTGCTTTTCACTAATCTTTCCTGCAGTATCGAGTATTTTTTGTTTATCTGCTCCTACAATAAAATTATAACCCAAATCAACTAACTCAGTCCATTCGGTTTCATCCCTGATCACCAAACAATTCTTTTCAAAAAAGAAGGCTTCTTTTTGTAAGCCACCACTATCTGAAATAACAAAACTGCAATTTTTTAATAACTCAATCATGTCAAAATATCCCACGGGATCAACAGGATTGAAATTTAGTTCTATCTTTTCTCTTTCGATAATTTTTTTTGTTCGAGGATGAATCGGTAAAATAATTTTTTGTGTTTTAGCCAATTCATTTAAAGCTTCAATTATTGAATTCAAACGGATTAAATCATCTGTATTCTCCTGGCGATGTAATGTTGTTAGAACAAAAGATTTATTTTTCAAATCCTGTTCTGAAATTATGGTTGAATGTTTTTGAGAAATCCTGCTGTAATACAAAGCCACATCATACATTACATCACCGGACACAATTATCTGAGAATCAAAAGTATCAAATCCTTCTTTTTTAAGATTTTCAACAGCAGTTTGTGTTGGACAGAAAAGCATATCAGAAATTCGATCTGTAAGAATCCGGTTTATCTCTTCAGGCATAAGCATATTAAAACTTCGCAATCCGGCCTCTACATGAGCAACCGGGATATGAAGTTTGCTTGCCGCCAACGATCCTGCTATTGTTGAATTTGTATCGCCAAAAACAACTACCATTTCCGGTTTTTCTTTGATTAGAACTTCTTCAATT
>CAJXZG010000146.1 GCA_913063265.1 uncultured Prolixibacteraceae bacterium
TTTCGGGGTTTTTCTTAAAAATAACAAAAGCTATCGACTTAATTGTCAATAGCTTTTGTTACTTATGAACATCCCTAAGAAACTCATAGTCATCGGATGAATAGATTAAACATCAATTTCCCCAATCAAATAAGTTACTGCTTTTCCGCCAATCTCAACCCTTTCTCCCAAATACTTACAATCCAGTATTCCACCTCTTTTTGAAACCTGTTTAGCCAGCAAAGCAGTTTTTCCAAGTTCGTTTGACCAAAATGGTATCAACAAAGTATGGGCTGAGCCAGTGACAGGATCTTCGTTTACTCCAACCGCAGGAGCAAAAAATCTTGAAACAAAATCGTATTGATTTGATATAGCAGTGGCAATAATACCCCTGATTTTGGATTGAATAATTTTTTGAGTATCAGGATTTAAGTTAATTACCTCCTTTTCTGAATTAAAAACCAGCATAATATCATCTCTGCCTTTGACACATTTTACAGCTTCATATTTGAATGCTGATTTTAAATTATCAGGTATATCAATCTCTTTTAACTCTGACGCAGGAAAATCTAAAACTATCAGTTCATTCTGCTTTTTAACCTTCAGAATTCCACTTCTTGATTGAAAGTTGATTTCCTTTTTTTTATAATCCAGATGATTAAAAAGCACATGCGCCGTAGCAAGTGTAGCATGACCGCATAAATCAACCTCCGCTAATGGGGTAAACCACCGGATATGAAATCCATTTTTTACCGGAACAAAAAATGCTGTTTCTGAAAGGTTATTTTCTAGAGCAATATTCTGCATTGTTTCATCCGGAAGCCATTCCTGTAAAGGAATTACTGCAGCCGGATTTCCCTGAAAAACCTTTTCTGCAAAGGCATCAACCTGATAAAGTGTAAGTTTCATTTTGGTTGTTCGTTGTTGGTTATTTGTTTTTTGTTGTCTTCCGTCTTCGGACTTCGGTCTTCCGACTTCTCTCACTAAAACTTCACCGTGAGCTTCAAATTTATTTTTCTGCCGGTCAAATAATTTGGTACAGCAAACTGGTCACCCTGAATACTGGAAACCCAATAATACGAAATGGTATTGTTGATGTTCAGCAAATTAAATACTTCAAGACTTAACCACAAATCGGAAAAATGTTTAAAAAATGCGTTGTTGGAAGGCCGGGCCTGGCTAATAAAAACCTTGTAAAAACCCAGGTCAATTCTACGATATGCCGGCATTCTGAACACATCCTGGTAACGTTCTCCATTGGGTGGCCCGGTTGGTAATCCTGCCCCGTAAAACGCTGAAAGCTGCATTTTGTAACTTGGATTTCCCGGTAAATAATCCTGGAAAAACAGGCTGAAATTTACCCACTGGTCAGAAGGGCGGGGGATATAACCATGACCATCCCAGTAAATATCTTCTTTGGTTTGCATAAAGGACAAACTTGCCCACGATTGTACGCCACTTACAAATTCGCCATTTATTTTCATATCCACTCCGGTAGCATATCCAATCGATTCTTCTTCAGGAAGATATTGGATGCGAACATTATCAACCTGGTATGGAATTAACCTGTTCATATATTTATAATAGGCTTCGGTAGTAAACCTGAATGGCCGGTTCCATGCCGAAAAAACCAAATCTGTTCCTGCAACAACCTGGTACGAACGTTGAGCACGAGTGTTGTAATCAATGGTCCCGTCTCTAAACAAAAGCTCCTTAAAAAATGGAGTTTGATAGTAAATTCCCCCAGACAGGCGGAATGACATTTTATTTTTCCAATCGGGATAATAGTTTAAAGTAGCACGCGGACTAAAAAGAAACTCATTGTTAAAATCCCAATAGTTAAATCGTAATCCACCATTGATATAGAAATCTCCCTTTTTAACCTTTAAACTCCATGTATCCTGAATATATCCCGTGATTCGATTTGAATTAATTTTATTCTTACCATTTAAAGTATAATACAAACTTACTTCCGAATCAGAGTAAGGAATCGAATATCCTGTGGAATCCCGAAATGTCCATTCGTTAATTTTACTGTCTATAGCCTCATGCTGATATTTTAATCCCCAGTTAATCAAGTGGTTTTCAGTATCGTACGCGCCAACATGTGACAGATTGTAAACTGTTGATTTTAATGAATTTCGTGCATGTTCAATAAAAGAACCAACCCCTAGATTTAAAACACTATCGCCAAATTCTTCCGACGACATATCCCTTTCCAGCTGGTTTAAGAAATAATCTCCCAAAATATCATAGGTAACATTTTCTGTAGCGTAATAAGCCGATGCAATAAATTTAAAATTTAACTCGTTGTTGGGATGATAATTTGCCGAAACTGCCCCTAAATAAGTTTGAAAATCATCCACTTCCTGACCATCAAAATATATGGTAGTGTTTAACGGCGCATCCCACGTTCCAAAAGAAGTTTGCCTGGTTTGCGGAATAAATTTATACTGATTACGGGCAATGTTCCCTAAAACAGAAATATCAAATTTTGGATTTAATGAATAGGTGATATAAGTCTGAAAGTCAAGAAAATTTGGATCGTATTCGCCTTTTTCATCCAGACTGCCCAGTAAGTATTTATTTGTTTTATACCGAATTCCTGAAATATGGGCCAGCTTTCCGTTTTTTGTAACATCTTCGATATGTGCTGAAGCACCTAATAAACTTGCAGTTACCGAGCCCCTAAAATCGTTTGGTTTACGATAATGAATATCCAAAACCGATGACATTTTATCACCGTATTTAGCACCAAAGCCACCCGCAGAAAATTCAATGGTAGAAACCATATCACTGTTGATAATACTCATTCCTTCCTGTTGCCCAGCCCTAACCAACATTGGTCGGTAAACTTCTATATCATTAATATAAACAAGGTTTTCATCAAAATTTCCACCACGCACATTGTACTGCGAACTTAATTCGTTATTTGACGAAACTCCGGGCAGTGTTTTAATCAGGGACTCAACCGCGCCACTGGCAGAAGCTGCAATCTGATCAAGCATTTTCGGGTCTATTCGGTGTACATTACTCCCATCTCTTCGTTTCCTTAAAACATCAATTTCTCCAAGTTGCTGATCCGTCTGTTCTAAGGTAATTTGTAATGTTACCAGTTCCTCTGCCTTGGCAAAAATGCTGTCGGTAACTGTGGCATAACCTAATGATTTAAATACAACAACAATGTTTTTATTGGCAGGCACACGTAATATAAAAGTACCATCACGCTGAGAACTGGTTCCCAAGGGATAATCTTTTAAAGCCACATTTACCATATCCAACGCTTTGCCATTTTGGTCGGTTATAATCCCCTTAAGCGTGGCATTGCTACTTTGCGCCCAACTGCTTAGGGTTAAAGCTATAAAAAATATGATTGTTAATAACCGGATTTTCATAAGTGGCACAAATCTATACAATACGGTTTTATTATCAACTATTTATTGATAATTAAATTGTGCAGTTTGAAAAAAAAGCTGTGAGTTGGAGTTTGCAAACTCTGTGATTTTGCTTCTTCGACTAAGGAAAGTCGAAGTCCTTTCTTTGACTTGGAAAGTCAAAGTCCCAGGAGTCGGACTTTCCTAAGTCCGACAATTGTAAATTTGACTTTCCTAGTTCCTGTAAAAAGAGTTAACTTTGCTCCTGAAAACCAAATCCAAATGCAACCCAAAAAAGAACACTACCGTCGCAAAATGCCTCACTACCAGCAACCCGGACAATGGTATTCGGTTACACTGATTTTGAAAGGAGCAATGCCACAAGGAGCAATGGCCAGGTACAAACAAAAGCTTGAGGAAGCCCGAATCCGGTTGAGGGAGTCGGAGTCACCGGGATTCGGAGTTTCCAACTCCGAAATTTCTCCTCAAAAACTTCAAAAAGCACAAAAAGATTACCATATTGCTTTAAGAAAATACAGGCTTGCCTACGAAAAAATTTTAATTAAAACATCTACCAAAGGTATTAATCTGGTTAAACCTGAAAACCTTAGTATTGTTGAAGAAGCTCTGTTGTTTTGGGAAAACAAACGAATGACTAACCATGTATGGTGCGTTATGCCCAATCATATTCACTGGATTTTTACTGTGTTTGAAAAGGAAAACTTCGACGAGGGAAATCCCGATAGAAAAAACTTCGACTTTGGAAAGTCGAAGTCCCGGGAATCGGATTTTCGGGAGTCGGAGTTTCCCAACTCCGACAACTCTGTTCTGCAAGTTGGAAACTTGCAGTCCCTTGACAAACCGGTTTATTTGCAGGATATTCTTCATTCAGTTAAACTTCACACAGCCAGAAGAATAAACAAAAACGAAAACAGGACAGGCCAGTTATGGGAACATGAAAGTTTTGATACCACTATTCGAAATGAACGACATTTTATAAATTCGATGAATTATCTAATCAATAATCCTGTAAAAGCTGGTCTTGTGAAGGATTGGCAGGATTGGCCGGGGACACGGACTTTCCCAAGTCCGTGACAAAGATCTACGACTTTGGAAAGTCGAAGTCCCGAAAGTCAGAGTCCCATTACCACCTTTACCTCACAACTTTTTTTATTCTGAAGAGGAATTTTATTTCCTTCTAAAATTACACCATCAACCCAAAGTTCTTTAATTCCTTTTGAAACCTGATTTGGATTTTGGATTTCGATATTAAAAGTTGTTCCCCTGAATTTTCTTGTTACTTTAAAACCATCCCAATCCTTTGGAATACATGGATTTATGATTAATCCATCATAGCCGGGCTGAATACCAAGAATATGCTGGGTAATCGCAAAAAAGTTCCATGCTGCCGTACCTGTTAACCACGAATTTTTGGCTTCACCGGGTTTAAATGCATCTTTTCCGGCAATCATCTGGGCATAAACATAGGGTTCTGTTTTATGCAATTCGCTAATTTCTTCCAGATAAGACGGACAAATCTTTTTGTAATATTCCCATGCCATTTCTCCTCGACCCAGTTCAGTTTCGGCAATCATTATCCAGGGATTATTATGACAGAATATTCCTGCATTTTCTTTGTAACCGGCAGGATAACTGGAAATCTCACCATATTCGATATAATACTTCGTAAAGGCCGGATTGTTTAAAACTATACCGTGTTCGCAATCAAGTCGTTCTTTTACAGAATCCAATGCTTTTTCTACCATTCCTTCTTCTTTGCCAATTCCGGCCATTCCGCACCAGCCATTCGATTCAATAAATATTTTACCTTCCTCATTTTCATTCGAACCGATTTTATTTCCAAAGAAATCGTAGGCACGCAAATACCATTCGCCATCCCAGCCATGTTTTTTTACGGCCTTAACCATTTGATCTACATGTTTTTGGGCTCTTTCTGCTTCTTCAGTTTTGCCGATAACATTACATAATTCGATATATTCTCTTCCATAATAAACAAACAAACCGGCAATCATTAACGATTCTGCTTTTGAGCCTTCGGTTTTATTCTCAGTGGTTTGAAACGATTCATTCGGGTCGTTTGAAAAACAATTCAGGTTTAGACAATCGTTCCAGTCCGCACGCCCAATTAGTGGCAGATTATTTGGTCCAAGGTTATTAATAACATGGTCAAATGAAACAGTCAGGTGGTCAAATAAAGTTTGGGCCACACTCATGTCATTGTCAAACGGAACCATTTCGTTTAGAATTCCGAGGTCGCCACTTTCCTTAATATAACTTACTGTTCCGGCAATTAGCCACATTGGATCGTCGTTAAAACCTCCGCCAATATCATTGTTACCGCGTTTTGTAAGGGGTTGATACTGGTGATAGCATCCGCCATCAGGAAATTGGGTAGAAGCAATATCGATAATTCTTTCACGGGCACGTTCAGGAATCTGATGAACAAATCCTATTAAATCCTGGTTGGAATCGCGGAATCCCATACCCCGGCCAATTCCACTTTCGAAAAATGATGCCGAGCGCGAGAAATTAAAGGTAATCATACACTGGTACTGATTCCAGATATTTACCATTCGGTCTAATTTTTCGTCACCTGAATTAAGAACATAATTACTTAGTAAATCATCCCAGTATTCCTTTAATTCCTTTAATGCCACATCTACTTTTTCAGCAGTAATGAATCTTGAAATGGTTGCTTTAGCCTTGGTTTTATTAATAATTCCTTTTGATTCCCATTTTTCATCTTCCTTATTTTCTACGTAACCTAAAACAAATACCAAATCCTTTGATTCTCCGGGTTTTAAATTAATTTCAATATAGTGCGATGCAATGGGCGACCAACCATGAGCTTCAGTCATTCGCGGTTTTCCTTTTTCCACAACCTGTGGTTCATCAAAGCCATTATACAATCCAAAGAATGATTCACGATCAGTATCGAATCCCTGTATTTTTTCGTTTACCGAATAATAGGCAAAATGGTCTCTGCGTTCTTTATATTCTGTTTTGTGATAAATTACTGAATCTTCTATCTCGACTTCTCCTGTAGAAAAATTGCGCTGGAAATTTTCCATATCAGTAGCAGCATTCCAAAGGGCCCACTCTACAAAAGAAAACAGTTTTATCGATTTACTTTCTTCTGTATTGTTTATCAAGGTTAATTTCTGAATTTCAGCGTGTGTATTTAAAGGAACAAAATAAAGTACTTCGGCAGTAAGGCCATCCTTTTCTCCTTTAATTTTGGTATAATTCATTCCATGCCGGCATTCATAATTATCGAGTTTTGTTTTTACCGGTTTCCAGCCAGGCGACCAAATTGTATCACCGTCTTTAATATAAAAATATTTACCACCACTGTCCATGGGTACGTTGTTGTACCTATATCGTGTAATTCTTCTGAATTTGGCATCTTTATAAAAAGAATAACCACCTGCCGTATTTGATATTAAAGAGAAAAAATCTTCATTTCCCAAATAGTTTATCCAGGGCCAGGGGGTTTTCGGATTGGTAATTACATATTCACGGTTGGTATCGTCGAAGTATCCAAATTTCATAGTTTGATTTTTTTAATGATGTACAAAAGTAATTGATATTGTAAATTGACCAATCTATAAAAACCGATTTGTGAAAAAAGGAGGTTATAATTTCTTATTTCTGTAGTTCTTCTGAAAAGATTATACAAGAAATTGCCGTGATTTATTTTTTACTCCATGTTTTTGCCTGAGATTTTGAAATAAGCTGAAATAGCATCTATATATTTTTCGTATGCTTCAATTCCTTTTTGGGTTATTTTTAAAGTGGTTAAAGGATATTTTTTTCTGAATGATTTTATAACTTCAATATAACCAGCGGCTTCGAGTTTTGAAATCTGAAAACTTAGATTACCTTTTGTCGTTCCTGTATTTTCAAGCAGAAAAGAAAACTCGGCAGAACTTACTCTCAATAAAATAGACATAATTGCAAGTCTAACCTGTGAGTGTAATATTGGATCTAAATTTTTGAACATGATAATTTATTTCTTTCGGGCCGAATACATTAAAGCTCCCGGAATTACAAAACAAATTACTTCGGCTATGGAGCGAATCAGAAACTGATTATTTAATTCGTAGTTTCCTGCAACAGCGGCCGCCACCCACATCAATACTCCTCCCGCTACGAGAATATAATACCTGTAAATA
>CAJXZG010000147.1 GCA_913063265.1 uncultured Prolixibacteraceae bacterium
AAATATTATGCGGAAAGCCGCAAGAAAAAATCCCAATGCCATGGTAATCGTGGTAGGTTGTTATTCTCAATTAAAACCCGATGAAGTTGGACATATTGAAGGGGTTGATATGGTTTTGGGTACACAGGAAAAATTTCATATCCCGGCGTACCTTGGCAATCTTGAAAAAAAGAAAAGCACCGAAATAAAAATCACCCTGCTGGCAGATATTAAAAATTATCACAAGGCATTTTCGTGGGGTGACCGTACACGTAGTTTTTTGAAAGTTCAGGATGGTTGCGATTATTATTGTTCGTTCTGCACCATTCCTTATGCAAGAGGTAAAAGCCGGAACGACAATATTGAAAACACTGCACGTGAAGCTAGAAAAGCAGTTGAAAAAGGATATAAGGAAATAATTCTAACAGGAGTTAATATTGGAGATTTTGGAAAATCTACAGGTGAAAATTTTTTGGATCTGATAAAAGCTCTTGAAAATGTTGAAGGATTAAAACGACTACGTTTAGGTTCAATTGAACCAAATTTGTTAAAAGATGAAATAATTGAACTGGTTGCCGGTTCAAAAGTAATTATGCCACATTTTCATATTCCCTTACAATCCGGTTCAGATGAAATTCTTTCGTTGATGAAACGGAAATACTCCACCGATTTATTTGCCAAAAGAGTAAAAAGGATTCGGGAGATTATACCTCATGCTTTTATTGGTGTTGATGTTATTGCCGGCACAAATGGAGAAACTGAAACACTTTTCAATGAGTCGTATGATTTTATTAACGGACTGGAAATTTCCCAATTACATGCATTTACTTATTCAGAGCGAAGCGGGACTCAAGCCCTTAAAATACCATGGAAGGTAGAAGTGGAAGAACGCAAATTGCGAACTCAAAAATATATTAACCTTTCTGAGAAAAAGCTTCATGCTTTTTACGAAAAGAATCTGAATACGGAGCAAACAGTACTTTTTGAGGAGCAATCGAAAAAGGATCGGATGGTTGGATTTACAGAAAATTATATAAAAGTTGAAACCGACCATAATCGCGATTTGGTAAATGAATTGAGAAAAGTTACACTTAAATCAATTCGTCCGAATGGCAATGTATCAATAGAATTTGCAGACTAATTTTCTTTATTTTTGCCTTAAACAAATACAAGATGGATTACAAAAATCTTTGTTATAAGGTTCAGGAAATTGCCAAAGATACCGGCCAGTTTATACTTCAGGAAAGAGAAAAGATATCCGACAAAGATATTGAATTTAAAGGAGTTTCAAGCCTTGTTACGTATGTGGATAAAACAGCTGAAATGCGAATTGTTTCAGCAGTGAAAAAACTCATTCCTGAAGCAGGTTTTGTAGCCGAAGAAGGAACTGCAAACTATGACAACGAAAAATACACATGGATAATTGATCCCTTAGATGGTACTACCAATTTTATCCATGGAATTACACCATATTCAGTAAGTATTGCATTAAAAGAGTTAGACGAGATAGTTCTGGGAGTGGTTTATGACGTAAAATCAGGTGAATTGTTTTATGCATGGAAAGGAAGTCCGGCCTATTTAAACGGGAAGAAAATTAGTGTTTCGACAAACAGTTCTTCTGAACATGCTTTAATTGCCACCGGTTTCCCTTATTATGATTTCGAACGCGTTGATGACTATATCGAAGCCATGAAACACCTGATGAAAACTACCCGTGGGATTCGTCGTTTAGGATCAGCAGCAATTGATTTAGCCTATGTTGCGGCCGGAAGGTTTGATGCCTTTTTTGAACATGCCCTGCACGCCTGGGATGTGGCAGCCGGGGTATTTATTATTCAACAGGCAGGAGGGAAAGTTACAGATTTTAACGGTGGGAACAACTGGCTTTTTGGAGGTGAAATTATTGCGTCAAGTTCAAATTATTTCGAAGAATTTTTCCAGGTCATCAATTCAAAATTGGGCAATCATTAAACACCATTCTAATGAAATTTGTACGAAAACTGCAAGTTAATTCCGTAGTCAGTTTTTGCAATTGCGCCTGCCGGAGGTTTATTATCGTAGTTATAATAGAACTTTAAACCTACTTCAAAATTGCTGCTTAGCAAACTTACGCTGGGATTTAAGTTCATAACCAAAAGATACCTGTCATTGCTTGTGAAATATGGTAAATACTGAACGTTTGCATCTACAGAGACTTTTGGCGAAGTAAATTTATACACTTTCCATACAACGGCAACAACAGCTGCAATATCATTGGTAATTTCGGCGTTATAATACGGAGTTTGTCGAGATCCATTTAAACCCATTGCAAAATATAACCTGTTCCAGGAATTATACATCAAGTCGTGAATTCCAAGAATATTCATTTCGAGTTTGAGTTTGTTTCCCAAAGACGAATTTTGGCTGGCCTTTACCATAACTCCTGATGACCATCTCCCTCGATATAAGCGTTGATTTAATAAAGAAATATCCCATTTATTTGAGATTAACGAGTCTCCCTGATATGTGTTATCGCCATCAAAGGAGAATTCATAATACCATTTTTGCTTTCGGTAATCTAATTTTCCATTGGCTGAGATTGTGCCAATATTACTCCCTTTTGAATAGTTAAATCCCAAACCAAGGTTGCCTGTTGTCCTCAACCAAAAACTTTTCTTTAAAGGATAAATTTCAACAATATCATCGATATGCACAACAACTGTATCAAACGATGAAACAATTTTAATCATTCGGTTTCTTTTTGTGGTATCCAGTGAACCAAAATGCAATGCACCGTTTCTTGTTTTTATTTCAAAAAATTTCCCGGAGTGAATTTTATTGATTTTTATTTCTTCAAAATTTGTTGTTCCCATTCCATCCATACTCCATTTTACAACTCCATAATCAAACTTTTTGAATTCACCTGTAAGAATATTCCCGTTTACATGGTAAATCGTATCATTTTTTTGTGCCTGTGCTTTTTCCATCACGACCAAAATCAAAATCAAAAGCAGAAAGTATTTGAAAATTTTTCTCAAAGGATAGTTTAATTTATATCAGCATTAGCTACTTAAAATACAAATAAATCCTAAAATGGGTTCAAGAAATCCTACATTTTAGAAATATATTGAAAAATTTCGCAGCAATTTTTTAGTTATTTTAAACCAATAATTAATCTATGTTGTAAATTGCAAACAAAAACAATAACGGTGATGGCTGACACAGAAATTGCTTTATTACAAGAACAAATAAAAAGGCTAAAAGAGAAAAAATTTGATTTGGATGCATGGAAAAATCATACGGTAATTTTTCTCGAACGTATTTTTGGAAAAGACAATTCCAAAATTAATATGATTAAAGATCTGGCATACGATTACTCAAGCTGGAATTTAAGAGATACAGCTGCTGCCGGTAAAACAAGCGATAAAGACCCGGTTCTGTTGCAAGCTGAAGAAATTTTGTTGGCGGCTATTACAGAGTTAAAAACCTTAGGACTTCCGCAAGGGAAAAAAGAAAATGAAAAAATTTGGGATTTACTAAACGATGAGTTAACCGGTAAGGCTTTTCGTGAATTGGAAACCCTGGTAAAATCAGAAGTAAAAGATAAAACTGAACAAATCAATAAAATCCTTGAAGGATTAGATAAAAAGCAACTCATTCTGGTTATTCAAAAATTATTAACTGATTAAAACACATGGCCCAAAACGTGCAAATTGCAGTTGTAATTCTAAACTGGAATGGTAAGAAACTTTTTGATACTTTTCTGCCTTCTGTCATCGAAAACTCTGCTGCCGAAAATATCAAAATTTATATTGCTGATAATGGCTCGACAGACAATTCCGTTGAGTACCTAGAAAAGAATTATCCTTCAATTCAAATCATAGAACTTAAAAACAATTTTGGTTTTGCAGATGGTTATAATCTAACTTTAAAAAATATTAAAGCCCATTATTTTGTCGTTTTAAATTCTGATGTAAAAGTAACTCCAGGTTGGATTGATGTTTGTATTTCAAAATTTGAAGAAGATGAAAAAATTGCGGCAATTCAACCCAAAATATTAAGTTATAACGAACCTGACAAATTTGAATATGCAGGGGCATCGGGAGGATTTATCGATAAATTTGGATACCCTTTTTGCCGTGGACGAATTTTGAATCGTATTGAAGAAGACAAAGCGCAATACAATAATTCCTCAGCTATTTTCTGGGCGTCGGGTGCATGTATGTTTGTTAAAGCGGAGGCCTTTAAGCAGGTTGGCGGTTTTGACGGAGACTTTTGGGCTCATATGGAAGAAATCGATCTTTGCTGGAGAATGAAAAGTCGTGGATACAAAATTGTATACCAACCCAAAAGTGTGGTTTATCATTTGGGTGGAGGAACATTGTCATATGGTAGTCCCAGAAAGATATACCTGAATTTCAGGAATAATTTGTTTATGCTGTTTAAGAACCTGCCAAAACACCAGTTTAAAAGAATATTTCTGGCACGTATGATTCTTGATGGAGTAGCTGCATTAAAATTTATCCTGGGTTTTAATTATCGTGAATTCTGGGCTGTAGTAAAATCTCATTTTGTTTTTTACTATAACTTAAGAAGCATGATAAATAAAAGAAAAGAAGTACAAAAATATATTGTGGTTAAAGAGCACCCTGAAATTTATCCAAAAAGTATAATGTGGAAGTTCTTTATTCAGAAAAAGAGAAAATTCTCAGAATTAAATTTTAACATTAAGAACTAAAAAATCAAAAAAGATTTAAAGAATTAATCGGTATGCCGAAACTAAAATTTATAGAACCTATATATACCTATCAAATCGATTTTGTTGGTCATGTCAACAATATTATTTACATACAATGGCTGGAAAATGCCCGGATAAAATTAATTGAAGCGATGGGACTTACAATAACTCAAATCGCCAAAGAAGATGAAATTTTACCAGTAATTACTTCAACAGAAATACACTATAAAAAACCTTTTTTTTTAAGCGATAAAGTCCATATTGAAGCCTGGGTTTCAGAAATGTTTCATATTTCGGCTTATTTCAAATTTCGTTTTTTAAACGACAAAGGTGAAGTGTGCTCAACGGCAAAACAAAAAGTATTGTTTATCGATAAATCTACCATGGGTCCTTCGCGTAAGATTACAAAGTATAAAGAAAACTTTGAGAAGTTTTTAATTCCTGACTCAAATTAGATTAAGATTAAATCCTCTTCTTTTTCTATTCCTCAATTTTGTCATTTTAAAAATCCGTTTTAACTTCGCCTTTGATATTTATGCAATGGGGTGTCCGCCAGCTGGCGGACTGAGATTATACTCAAAGAACCTGCTCCGGGTAATGCCGGCGAAGGGAGTGCAAGGAAAATTCCTACCTCATTGGTTAGTTTAATAACCAATTTTCTAAAAAACAATGAAAAAATTTAATGTATTGCTGCTTTTACAGTTGGTAGCAGCGACTGCCTTTGGGCAAATTACTTTAACAGGAACCGTTAAAGGTGATGGTGAACCTTTAGCCGGTGCCAGCGTAATAATCAATCAAACTTTTTACGGTGTTTCGTCACAAAGCGATGGAAGTTTCGAGTTTAAAAACCTAAAAAAAGGAGATTATACTTTACAGGTTTCTTTTGTAGGATTCGAATCAAAAGAAGTGGAAGTAAACATTGATTCCGATAAAAATATTGAAATTAACCTTCAGCCTAATGTGGTAATGACTGATGAAGTTTTAATATCAGCAATCCGGGCAAAAGGAAAAACTCCAATGGCATACAACAACATAGATGGCACTGAAATTGCCAAAAAAAATATGGGTCAGGACATTCCGTATTTACTGCAACTTTCTCCATCTTTTGTGGCGACTTCAGATGCAGGTGCAGGCATCGGTTATACCAACTTTAGAATTCGTGGAACTGACCTGAACAGAATTAACGTTACTGTTAATGGAATTCCGTTAAATGATGCAGAATCACATGGAACATGGTTTGTTGACTTGCCTGATTTGGCTTCGTCCCTCGACAATGTTCAAATTCAACGTGGGGTGGGAACTTCAACCAATGGTGCAGCAGCTTTTGGGGCAACAATAAACCTGCAAACCAATACCTTAAACAAAGATGCTTATGGACAAATTAGAACTGCCGCCGGTACTTTTAATACTTTTAAAAATACAGTCGCTGCCGGTTCCGGATTATTAGGTGATCATTTTGCTTTCGATGTTCGTTTATCAAAAGTTACTTCTGATGGATATATAGATCGTGCCAGTTCTGACTTGAAATCGTTTTTTGTTTCGGGGGGTTATTATGCCGAAAACACAGTTATAAAACTAAATATATTTTCCGGATTTGAGGAAACTTACCAGGCCTGGAATGGGATTCCGTCAGAATTGTTGGAAACCAATAGAACCTACAACAGT
This sequence comes from uncultured Prolixibacteraceae bacterium, assembly GCA_913063265.1. GTDB lineage: Bacteria > Bacteroidota > Bacteroidia > Bacteroidales > Prolixibacteraceae > Draconibacterium. Next base: position 6,362 of record CAJXZG010000147.1, read on the forward strand.
GCCGGAGAATATACCGATGACGAAGGAAATATACGATACTACGAAAACCAGGTTGACCATTATCAACAAGATCATTACCAGTTGCACTTTTCTAATAAATTTAATCAAACATGGAACATTAATGCTTCAGGACATTACACTTACGGACGCGGCTATTATGAAAATTATAAAGAAGATGAAGATTTGGAAGATTATCAACTTGATCCAATTTTTATTGGTTCTGATACAATTTCATCAACCAACCTGGTAAACCGCAAATGGCTTGACAATGATTTTTACGGATTGACTTTTTCAGTAAATTACAACGAAAACAAGTCGGATTTTACGTTTGGGGGAGGTTATAGTGTATACGACGGTGACCATTTTGGAAACGTAATCTGGGCTGAAAATTATGGAGTTAAAAACCCAAATCACGAGTGGTATCGCAGCAATGGTTTGAAAAAAGATTTTAATGTTTTTGCTAAATACAATTTTCTGTTAACAGAGAAACTGAGCCTGTTTGCTGACGTACAATACAGAAACATCAATTATGCTATCGAAGGGATTGACGATGATTTACGTGATTTGACACAGGAACATAAGTTTAACTTTTTCAATCCTAAATTGGGAGTTTTTTATCAGCTTGCAAATAACCAGGAATTGTATTTTTCGTATGCCAGAGCTAATCGCGAACCGAACCGGACTGCCTACGTAGATTACCCTGCCGGACAAGAACCTCCGGTGCACGAAACATTAAACGATTTTGAATTAGGTTATA
>CAJXZG010000148.1 GCA_913063265.1 uncultured Prolixibacteraceae bacterium
ACTACGGCTAGAATGATTAAGGATTATCAGGACAGGTATTATAATCCACAGTTTGCACGCAGCAAAAAGGTTATTGCCAAAGATTTTAAAATGGCCCGCGATTTAGCTGCCTGGAAATATAAAATCAGTAAAGCATGGAAGGCGATTGAAATAAAAAGTGTTGAGATTTCGGATGGTATTACCAATAAAATGAAAATTGGCCAGGAATATCCTGTAAAAGTTTATGTAGATCTAAAAGATTTGTCGTGTAAAGAAATTGGTATTGAGCTGGTTATGACTGAGAATGAGGAAGGTAACGGCCCAAGAATTGTCGAGACTGTAGAATTATTGGCAGAAAAATGTGAAGGTTCAGTTTGTTGTTATAAACACAATCTGCATCCAAATCATCCGGGAGCATTTAATTACGGATTTAGAATTTTTGCAAAACACAAAGACTTGCCACATCGTCAGGATTTTAGTTATGTGAAGTGGATTTAAAAAAATATAAATCATTAGATAGAAGGGTGCTCAGGTTGGGCACCCTTTTTATATGTTTATATGTCATTTTAAAGTAACAATTCAAAAACTACATTTGCCATCCGGAAAAACGAGCATTATGGAAATAAAGAATAAACTAGGACAGAAAATTAAAGAGTTTAGAGAATTCAGAAAAATCTCCAGATCAGAACTGGCATTAAAAGCCAATCTTAATGAGGAACAACTTGAACAAATTGAAGAACAAGGGAATGTACCTTCGCTGGGTTATTTAATGAAGTTAACGCGTGCTCTTGGAGTGCGTATCGGAACCTTTCTTGATGATCAGGAGCAGGTAGGACCGGTTATTGTAAAGTCAGGTTCTGAAAAAAATGCTTTAAGTTTTTCTACAAAAGATAAATCAGCAAGAGATCATCTCAATTTTTATTCCCTGGCACAGGATAAAACGGGCCGTCATATGGAGCCGTTTATAATTGATATTGAACCCGACATTCAGTCGGATTATAAATTGTCTTCACATGAGGGTGAAGAATTTATTTATGTTTTGAAAGGAAGCGTAGAAATTAATTATGGCAAAGAATTATATCAACTCGGTGAAGGAGACAGCATTTATCTTGATTCGGTGGTAGCGCATAATGTGCATGCAACCGGAGAAGAAAAAGCCAAAGTTCTGGCAGTAGTTTATTGCCCGCTTTAATTTCAAATTAATCCTTCAAAAATATTTCATGGAATTACTCGAATCTACTTTAGGCGAAATGCTTGAAAACTGGGCGTATAAAACTCCCGAAAAAGATTTTATTGTTTACCCCGATCGCAACCTTAGATTTACCTATGCTGAATTTAATCATCGTGTTGATGAAATGGCCAAAGGACTTCTGTATATTGGTATTAAACCGGGCGATAAAGTTGGTATTTGGGCTAAAAATGTTCCGGATTGGACAACACTAATGTTTGCAACTGCCAAAATAGGGGCGGTTTTGGTTACCATTAATACCAATTACAAACTGGCTGAAATTGAATATTTGCTTAAAAATGCAGATGTTAATACACTTTGTTTAATCGATGGTTACCGCGATAGTGATTATGTGGATATGATATTTCAACTTGTTCCCGAGTTGAAAGAACAGCAGCGAGGCAGTCTTAAATCTGAAAAATTCCCGATGTTAAAAAATGTAGTGTTTATAGGTCCAAAAAAACACAGGGGAATGTTTAACACAACTGAATTGTTGCTTTTAGGCAGTCATGTTGATGATGCAGAACTTGAAGCTGTAAAGGAAAAGCTGAATTACCACGATGTAATTAATATGCAGTACACATCAGGAACAACAGGATTCCCAAAAGGTGTAATGCTGTCACATCACAATATTCTAAATAATGGATATGCAACCGGTCAGTGTATGAACTATACGCAGGATGATCGATTGTTAGTTTGTGTTCCATTGTTTCATTGTTTTGGTTGCGTACTGGCAGTTTGTGCGATTGTGTCGCATGGAGCAACCTTGGTATTCACCGATGAATTCGATCCGCTTTTGGTAATGGCATCCGTCCAGAAGGAAAAATGTACAGCTTTGTATGGTGTCCCAACTATGTTTATTGCCGAATTAAATCATCCAATGTTTGATATGTTTGATTTAAGTTCGTTAAGAACAGGGATTATGGCAGGTGCTCTGTGTCCGATTGAAACCATGAACGAGGTCATGACCAAAATGCATATGAAAGATATCATTATAGTTTATGGACTAACCGAAACCTCTCCTGGAATGACAGCAACAAGAACACATAATACGGCTGAAGTGAAGGCAACAACCGTGGGCTATGAGTACCCAAATGTTGAAGTGAAAATTGTAAATCACGAAACGGGTGAAACTTGCAAGCCCGGAGAACAGGGCGAAATTTGTTGTCGTGGATATAATGTAATGAAAGGGTATTATAATAATCCTGAGGCAACGAAAAAAGCAATTGATCAAGAGGGTTGGCTGCATTCCGGTGATTTGGCCGTAAAAACCAAAGAAGGATTTTATAAAATTACCGGCAGAATAAAAGATATGATAATCAGGGGAGGAGAGAATATATATCCCCGCGAAATAGAAAATTACCTGTATCGTCTTCCACAAATTGAAACGGTTGAGGTTGTTGGCGTACCGAGTCCTAAATATGGAGAAGCAGTTGGAGCTTTTGTAAAACTTAAAAACAATACAAAACTATCGGAAGAAGAAATTCAGGATTTTTGCAGAGGGAAAATAGCACGATTTAAAATTCCAAAATATATTTTCTTTGTAAACAAATTTCCAATTACAGCCAGCGGTAAGATTCAAAAATATAAATTATCACAATTGTCGGTTGAACTTTGCAGAGAGAAAGGGATTACCATAATTTAAAAAATTAAATTATATCTATCTGCTTCATACTGAAGAAAAGTATTTGAGGTAACTTCATGAATTTATGAAAGAGTTATTAAATTATTCAAAGAATTTAATAACTCTTATTTTGATTTTCCAAATAGTAAAACAATCAATTATCTTTACTTCGATAAAAAAATAAAATATGGCAAAATATAAGCGGATACTTTTAAAACTAAGTGGAGAATCTTTAATGGGTGACCAGCAGTATGGAATTGATCAAACAAGGTTAAATGATTATGCTGAAGAAATTTCTGTTTTGGTAAATTCCGGAGTTCAGGTAGGAATTGTAATTGGCGGAGGAAATATTTTCAGGGGATTGAGCGGGGCAACCAAAGGATTTGATCGTGTAAAAGGAGACCAGATGGGAATGCTGGCAACCATAATAAATAGCCTGGCATTGGATTCAGCACTTAAAAATCAGGGTGTAAAATCAAGGGTAATGACCGCAATAAGAATGGAGCCAATAGGTGAATTTTATGCCAAAGAGAAAGCTATCAATGCACTTTCTGAAGGAGAAGTTGTGATAATTTCAGGGGGAACAGGAAATCCGTATTTTACTACCGATACTGCCAGTGCGTTGCGTGGAATTGAAATAGAAGCTGATATTATGTTAAAAGGGACACGCGTTGATGGAATTTATACCACAGATCCGGAAAAAGATCCTACAGCCAAAAAATTTGAAACCATAACTTTTGACGAAATTTATAACCGAAATCTGAGAATTATGGATTTAACGGCCACAACCATGTGTAAAGAGAACAACTTGCCCATTTTGGTGTTTAATATGGATAACAAGGGTAATTTACAGAAAGTTATGGCCGGAGAAAGAATCGGAACCGTGGTTACTCGTTGATTTTTTTTAACTGATTTTAGATATTTTTAAAGATTAAATTCCACGTATTTGATTTTTTTCTATATTTGCTAATAGTTAATTGAAAAGAGGCTAATCTTAATGCAGGAAGAAGTAGATTTTATTTTAGAATATACAGAAGAAAAAATGAAAGCTGCTATTGTACATCTTGAAAAAGAGTTGTTGCACATTAGAGCAGGGAAAGCCTCACCGGCAATGTTGGATGGTGTAATGGTAGAGTATTACGGAAGTTTAACACCTTTAAATCAGGTTTCTAACGTAAGTACTCCTGATGCCAGAACACTGGCCGTTCAACCCTGGGAGAAAGGATTAATACCCGATATTGAAAAGGCAATTTTAAACGCCAACCTTGGATTAAATCCTGATAATAACGGTGAAATTATTCGGATAAATATTCCGGTACTAACCGAGGAAAGAAGAAAATCACTGGTAAAACAGGTACATCAGGAGGGTGAGAATGCAAAAATTAGTGTTCGCTCTGTTCGCAAGGAAGCCAATGAAGGGTTGAAAAAATTGCAAAAAGAAGGTCTGTCAGAAGATTTGGAGAAAGATGGTGAAGCGGAGGTGCAAAAACTGACAGATGATTTTGGTACAAAAATCGATTCTTTAGTAAAAGCTAAAGAAAAAGATATAATGACGATTTAATTGTTTCTAGTTTTCTGTTTTCTGAACATTGTTTAATTGTTTTCATGGCTTTGAGGCAGCTTGTAGAAGCTGCCTTTTTTCTTGCCATTTTTTCTGGATTTACAGTGGGAAATTAAATTGAAAAAAATAGCCCGGAGAATATCACAATTCTCCGGGCTATTTTCTGCTGAGTATTTCTTTTGTTAAAAGAATCCCAATTCAAGTCGGGCTTCTTCACTCATCATCGATTTATCCCACGGAGGCTCAAAAGTAAGGTCTACATTAACGCTTTCAATTCCTTCAACCGATTTTGCAGCCTGGGTAATATCATCAACCAAAACATCTACCACCGGACAACCCGGTGCGGTTAATGTCATTACAATATTTGCATTGTTGTTTTCATCAACGTCTACATTGTAAATTAACCCAAGATCATAAACGTTAACCGGAATTTCGGGGTCATAAACCTCTTTGAGGTTATTGATAATTAAATCTATTCTTTTATCCATCTCAATCACTTCTAACCTTAATCACCTATTTTTTTATAAGCAACAGCATATAATCGAATTTGTTTTACCATGGCAAGCAAGCCATTGGAACGAGTAGGCGAAAGATGTTGCTTTAACCCTAAATCATCGATAAAGTGTAATTCATTCGTAACCAGTTCGTCAGGAGTTCTTCCCGATACCACCATCAACAACAATGCTACAAGTCCCTTTACAATTACAGCATCACTTTCACCACGAAAATAAATTTTGCCATCTTTTAATTCTGCAACTAACCAAACTCTCGACTGGCATCCTTTGATTAAATTCTCATCGGTTTTATCTTTTGGATTTAAATCTTCCAATTCATTGCCCAATTCAATTAAATATCCGTATTTATCCATCCAGTCTGAATAAACAGAAAATTCTTCTATTATATCTTGTTGTACCTGTTCTATGGTCATGGCTATTTTTTATTTCGTGCAAAGATCGAAAAATTTTAATTTCTGACAACCAAACCAAAGCACTTATTAAGAAAGAATTCAAATTACCCCTTTTTTATAATATGAGCAAATGGCAATCTTGCTCTACACGCAGAGAGGGAGAAAAGGGAGAGTCTTGATGTATGTTTACTCCTCTAAATTTAGTATTAATATAGAATTTAACTTTTGACAACTTTATATTTTGAATCCGGCTATCAGGCCGGATTTTTTTGTAATAAAGGTCACATTCAGTATTCGGTAAATATTGTTCATTTGTAGAAAATAAGTTTAAGATGGAAAAGTTTCTCAGGTTGTATAAATGGAAGATTGTTGGAGTTTTAATCGGCGCAATAGCCGGTTTTGCTTATTGGTATTATATAGGATGTAACTCAGGAACCTGTGTAATTCAATCTAACTGGCATACAAGTACATTGTATGGTGGATTAATTGGGTATATTTTACCCAAATCTCCGGTTAAGAGTACAGCTAAGAAGGAAGTGGATAATCAAAACGAAGAAAAGTAGAATGCTAAGCTTTTCTTCTCATTCTGGTCCTCTATATTCCTCTAAAATAAAATTAAAGTGTTGATACCTCGCTGAACCTTTTGGTATTAAACTGCTCGTCCCATGCAATTGTCTTACACCATTTTTTACTATATCATTGGTTATAAAAACAAGCATAGAACCATTCCATTCGATTAGGTTCGCGGGATCGTTCAACTCATTCAACCGCAAATAAAAGGCATTGGGCTGGTATTTTTCAATGTAATATTCAGCAATTGGACTGGTTACTCCTTGCCCATTGGGGCAAACTGCATAAACAATGTATCTTCTATCCGGATCATCTGAAGTAGGCTCCTTCGCAAGATCCTCAGAAAATCTCAAAGGAATTTCTTCTAATGACGAACAATTGGCGTACACATCTAACCACCCCAGTAACAGGAACTTAATGTCTTTAACAGGCCCCATTGGTCCATCTCTGTCAAGATCAACATCGTCATTTTGAAATTCAGCACTTTTTAGAATCCAGGTTCCAACCACATCTATCTCTGACGGAACTTCTAAATTATCATCATCGCAAGTGCAACGATTTATCGAACATACAGCAACAAAAAGGATAAATAATGCAGGTTTAAAAAGTCTCAAAGTTTTCATTGGTTCTGATTTTTGTTTATTCAAGTTATTGAATTTGAGTCAGAAATAAAACAGAATTTTGAAAATTTGTTTGTGGATTTTAAAGAAACACTACTGTCTGATTAAAATAGAAAAGATTCCTCACAACGCATCGGAATGACAAGCTTCGGGCTGCAATTGCTTTGTGGAGGGGGGGG
>CAJXZG010000149.1 GCA_913063265.1 uncultured Prolixibacteraceae bacterium
CAATAGTAAGATTACAATTCAGAATTAAGGTAGATTCTTTGGCACCTGAAAAGTAATGTACAAGGATAAAGGATTTTTCTATAAATACCTGGTGATTTCGTTTTTAACATCCTGAATTGAAATATATTCCTTTCTTTTCCTTGTGAGTTTGGTACTTGGACCACATTTGCAATAAACACAGTTTAACGTGCAGATTTTATATGGAACAAGGTCAATGCCAGGCGAGACAACAGGTCTGCGCGAGGGAGCCGGTCCAAATAAAAATTTATACATAAAATTAACTAATTCCTGTTCAAAGAAATCCTTTCCCAAACGAGTTCAAGCTCCTTGCAGGTTTTGTCATCAGGAGCAAATTCAATAAAGGTTTTTCCCTTCACTATTGATTCAACCATTTTGGTGTTATATGGAATTTTTCCAGCTAATGGAATTTCCCTTTCAGCAAGAAATTTCTCTACCTGAACTGTAATTTCAAGGTTGATATCAAATTTATTAATTACAGCAAGAACAGGTATTTTGAACGAATCGACCAATTCTGCCAACCGCACTGCATCGTGCAACCCCGAAAGTGTAGGTTCAATCACCAGCAGTATCAAACCTGAACCGGTAATTGATGCAATTGCAGAGCAACCGATTCCAGGAGGTCCGTCATTGATAATGTAATCAGCATTTATAGATTTTGCTATTTCTTTTGCTTTTCGTCTTACCTGTGTAACCAGTTTACCCGAATTTTCTTCACCGGGGCTCATTTTTGCATGAACAAGGGTGCCAAAACGGGTTTCAAAAATAAACCAGTGATTATTTTTGTTTTCAATCATGGTTATTGATTCAGCATGGCAAACCCGTTCGCACAAGCGGCACCCTTCACATTGAAATGGATTTACTTCATAATGCCCTGATGAATTGGGATGAATGGCATCGAACCGGCAATAATCAGAACATAAACCACAGTTATTGCAATTTTTAGTATCTATTACAGCTTTACTGCCACTGTCGAATGGGTACATTTCCTTAACTTCCGGTTTGAAAATCAGATGTAAATCGGAGGCATCCACATCATTGTCGCAATACACCACGTTTTTAGCCAAAGAAGCCAGGGCAGCAACAATGGTTGTTTTTCCTGCACCGCCCTTCCCGCTTAATATCGTTAGTTCTTTCATAGCATACCTGTTTTTGCAAGAAGTTTTTCAGCTATAATCCGGTAAGTATTTTCAAATTCTTCAGGTATTTTTTTTAGGATTTCTCCGGTAGCATATATCGCTGCAAACTCTCTCGAAAATGGTATGTTCCCCAGTATTTCAATATTATTCGAATGAAGATAATTGAAGAGGTCGTTATTCCCAATGCCGGCTTTATTGATAATTACACCAAAAGGCTTTTTCAACTCAATTAGCAAATCAACCATAAGTTTCAGGTCGTATAAACCAAATGGAGTAGGTTCAGAAACCAGAATCACAAAGTCTGCATCTGAAACAGTTTCAACAACCGGACAACTTGTTCCGGGAGGTGCATCTAATATTATAATTTCATCTGAAGAAACTATCGAATTTTTTACTTGCTTTATCAGGGAAGTTTGCATTGCAGAACCAATTTGTAGCTTTCCTTCGGTTAATCCGTTTCCAATTCCGGTATTATAAAGTGAAATTACACCAAGTAATTGCTCATATTCTTTTATTGCTCCGTAATCACAGGCAATCTTACAAGCTCCGCAGGAATGACATAAATCGTTGTTAACGTCAGCAAATTCCAGATTTTTCACAATCGAAATTGCATTAAACTCGCACCATTCTGCACATTTGCGGCAAAAAGTACATTTTTCCTGATCTATTTTTGGAATTAGTTGAAATACTTTTCTTTCATTAATTTTTATTGCATCAGAAAAAAAAATAGCATCATTTGGTTCTTCTACATCACAATCAACAAGTTGAACTTTGAAATTGTAGAAATGGTTTAAGAAATAATACAATGTTACCGAAACTGTAGTTTTTCCTGTTCCTCCTTTCCCGCTGGCAACCGCTATTTTCATGTAGTTTGTCTGTTAATTGTCATTTGAAAATTAATTGGTGCAAGAATTAGCAATGATTGCAGCAAAAGGTTTTTAATGGTCACAATAATTTGCTTTGAACTCGATTGTATTGTTTATAAAACCTTTTGCCAATTCGACTGCAGTTAGTTGCGGGGCACCTACAAAAACATTTACATTATTATAGTTGAAAATCTGGATAGCTTTATGCCCCATCCCTCCGGCAATAATATCTGTAGCACCTTTCTCCGAAAGCCATTTAGGTAGAACTCCGGGTTCGTGAGGAGGCGGTACAACTTTTTCCTGTGATACAATTTCGTTTTGTTCGATGCCTATTATTTCAAAAAATTTACAATGACCAAAATGACCATCCAAATATCCGGATGCATCAACCGGAATAGCAATTTTTTTATTCATATTTCTTTAATTATTAATGGTTTGTGGAAACAAATAATCGTACCCTTTTGAGGTACGATTATTACGACTTTTAAAAAAGCTTTATTCTAAACACCACTACTTCCGGCTCTTCTTCCTGGGCCGAAAAAATTTCCTGAATTTTTGAATCGGAATCCTCTGCCAAATCTTCGGCCTAGTTCTCTACCTAATCTATTAATTAACTCCTCTGAATTTGAAACGTTTTCAGAATTGCAATTTCCCATCCTTCTTCCGGTTCGGGATCCTTGTCCCGATGGTCCGGTTTTGTCAAATCCCGGCATTTTTTTTTATTTTATTTATTAATTCCTAAAGCATAAGTAATTTGAATGTATTTTTTCGTCCAAATCAAGGAGGTTGACTCATGCGAATTTTAGTTCTTAAGTTTATTCAATATGTCTTGAACAGAACTTTTTTCTTCATTTATAACTATCATTTTAATATCTAATTTTTCAAGTAGTGTTTTTGCCTTTGGTCCAAAATCACCTGATATAACTTGTTTTACTCCCAGATTAGCAACCAATTCTGCTGTTTTATTACCCGCTCCCATTTTGGAATCATAGTTTTCGTTTAGCACAAATTGTGTTGTATCCAATTCTCTGTCATAAACGCAAAACCAAGCTGTTCTTCCAAAACGTAAATCAAATTGGGAATCAAGTTTATTTCCTTTGGATGTTATAGCAAGTTTCATGTTGTAATGAGTATATGTTTAAAATATTTATACAAAGTTATAATAAATTTCTTGAAAAATGAAAATTATAACGAACATATGATTAATTAATTTGATTGTTTTATCCAGTATGTATTTGTATATATTGTTGATAGTAATATATTTGATGATTTTTAACTATGGTTCTTGAATATTTTATATTACATATTCTGTGAATTTGTTTATTCATCTTTTGATTTTCTTGCCTTATTAGTTAAAAAATGTACAATTATTCTTTTGGATTTAATTAAAGTGAAATTAACCAGATGTTAATAATCTATTACATGAGAAAGCTTTTATGTATTGAGATACAGATGGAATAATTATCTTTGCAATTCTTTTTTAAAAAGAAAAAAGTATAAAGAAATTAAACATGATTAATATAACACTTCCGGATAGTAGTGTAAGAGAATTTGAATCACCAGTTAACGGATACGAAATTGCAAAGTCAATATCAAATCGTTTGGCAAAAGATGTTTTATCAATTTCGGTAGATGGAGAGGTTTGGGATCTGTCGCGTCAAATAAATAATGATGCCAGTATAAAATTACATACATGGAACGACAGAGAAGGTCAGGAAACATTTTGGCATTCTTCGGCTCACCTGATGGCTGAGGCAATTGAATTCTTTTATCCGGGAACAAAATTTGGAATTGGGCCAACAGTTGACACCGGTTTTTATTATGATGTAGATTTACCGGATGGTAAGGTACTTTCAGAAAAAGATTTACAAAAAATTGAGCAGAAAATGCTTGAACTGGCCCGTCAGAAAAATGATATAGTTCGGTCTGAAATTACCAAGTCGGATGCGCTAAAAATGTTCGAAGAAAAACATGATGAGCTAAAATTGGAGCTGATTAACGAACTTGAAGATGGAACAATAACTTTGTACAATCAGGGAAATTTTACTGATTTGTGCCGTGGGCCTCATCTTCCAAACACCGGTTATATTAAGGCAATAAAACTTACTGCTATTGCTGGTGCTTACTGGCGTGGAGACGAAAAAAATAAAATGCTTACAAGGGTTTACGGGGTTACCTTCCCAAAACAAAAATTCCTTGAAGAGTATTTGGTTATGCTGGAAGAAGCCAAAAAACGGGATCACAGAAAAATTGGAAAAGAGATGCAACTTTTTGGATTTTCAGATTCTGTTGGTCAGGGGTTGCCATTGTGGTTGCCAAAAGGTGCTCAATTAAGAGAACAATTGGAAAACTTTTTGAAAAAAGTACAAAAGAAATATGGTTACCAGCAGGTAATGACTCCACATATTGGTGATGTAAAATTGTACAAAACCTCAGGTCACTACGAAAAATACGGACAGGATTCATTTCAACCTATTTCAACACCCTCTGAAGGTGAAGAGTATTTGCTGAAACCAATGAATTGTCCGCACCATTGCGAGATTTACAAAATGTGGCCTCGTTCATACAAAGACCTGCCGGTTCGTATGGCAGAATTTGGTACAGTTTATCGTTACGAAATGAGTGGTGAACTGCATGGCTTGACTCGCGTTAGGAGCTTTACCCAGGATGATGCACATATATTCTGTCGCCCTGATCAGTTAAAAGATGAATTCAAAAAAGTAATTGATATTATTTTTATCATTTTCAAAGCTTTAAATTTTGAAAATTATACAGCTCAGATTTCATTGCGGGATCCTGAAAAACCGGAAAAATATATAGGAGCAGCTGAAAACTGGGATAAAGCAGAACAGGCAATTATTGAAGCTTGCGAGGAAAAAGGATTAAACACTGTTACCGAATTAGGAGAAGCTGCATTTTATGGCCCAAAACTTGACTTTATGATTAAAGATGCATTGGGCAGGAGCTGGCAACTTGGTACCATTCAGGTTGACTATAACCTACCGGATCGCTTTAATTTAGAGTATATTGGAGCGGATGATAATCGTCACAGACCAATTATGATTCATCGTGCTCCATTTGGATCCATGGAAAGATTTGTTGCTGTTTTAATCGAACATACAGCAGGAAAATTTCCGTTATGGCTTACTCCAGAGCAAGTTGTAGTGTTGCCAATTAGTGAAAAGTATAATGATTATGCAAAAAAAGTTTCTGATTTTCTAAATATTTCCGATATTCGCACCGTTGTTGATGACCGTAATGAGAAGATTGGTAGGAAGATACGCGACAACGAGTTGAAAAGAGTACCTTATTTACTGATTGTTGGAGAAAAAGAAGCTGAAGATGAATCAGTTTCTGTGAGGCGCCAGGGAGAAGGAGATAAGGGAGTAATGAAGAATAAAGATTTTGCAGAATTTATTAATAAAGAAATTAGAGAACAACTTTCAGGATTGTATAACTAACTTAAAAGGAGGAATTTAAAATAGCTATTAGACACAGAAGGAATTTCCAGCCCAGAAAATCGCTGGAACCTCAACACAGGATTAATCATAAAATTAGAGTGCCGCAAGTAAGGGTAGTCGGAGATAATATAGAAAATCCGGGTATTTATGCTTTAAGGGATGCACTAAAACTTGCAGAAGAGTTGGAACTGGATTTGGTTGAAATTTCACCAAAAGCAGATCCACCCGTTTGCAAAATTACTGATTACTCAAAGTTTCTTTATCAACAGAAAAAGAAACAAAAGGAGTTGAAAGCTAAAACTGTAAAAGTTGTAATTAAAGAAATCAGGTTTGGACCACAAACCGATGAGCACGATTTTAATTTTAAACTTCGCCATGCCGAAAAGTTCCTGAAAGAAGGAGCAAAGGTTAAGGCTTTTGTATTTTTTAAAGGAAGGTCAATACTTTTTAAAGAGCAAGGCGAGATATTACTTTTGAGACTGGCAACTGCCCTTGAAGATTATGGTGCGGTAGAACAAATGCCAAAACTTGAAGGTAAACGAATGACAATGTTTATTTCACCTAAAAAGAAATAGTTTTAACTGTTTCTTTTAGATAATATAAGTTCTTTGATAACATTTTAATTAAGTAGGATTATGCCAAAAATGAAGACAAACTCCGGTGCTAAAAAACGTTTTAGACTAACCGGAAGTGGGCAAATTAAAAGGAAGCACGCCTACAAAAGTCATATTTTGACTAAAAAAAGTAAAAAACGTAAACGTAATTTGACTTATTGGACAACAATCGATAAGACAAACGAAAGCAACGTTAAACTTTTATTGTGCATGAAGTAATC
>CAJXZG010000150.1 GCA_913063265.1 uncultured Prolixibacteraceae bacterium
ACCATTAAAATACTAATTACTAGTACAATACTAAAGCCAACTCTTTAATTTTTGAAATGGAACGCTCAATTTAGGTTAAAGTCATGCTATGATAAAAGCAATAATATTGCACCAATCCTGGACCAATCGCTAAATCTTTTACTCATCAATATAAATTTTTAGATTTACACTTTCTTTTAACCAAAGCATAAACTACTATGAAACCTATTCATTTGAGTATTATATTGTTTTCCCTGCTGGCAATTATTTCATGTACAAATCAAAAAAGTTTTGAGTTCTCACAAAGAGAAATAAACTTCAATGAAGACTGGAAGTTTATTCGTTCGGATATAAGTGGAGCTGAAAAACCGGATTTTGATGATTCTCAATGGCGAACTTTAAAATTACCACACGACTTCAGTATAGAAGATTTACCTGAAAAAGATGGCATTGAACAATTCGGGCCATTTTCTAAAGAGAGTCCGGGAAAAGAATCCACAGGTCATGTATTGGGCGGAACTGCCTGGTATCGCAAAAATTTTACTCTGGGTAAAGAAGACCTGGGAAAAAAAATACAAATCTTATTTGATGGAATTTATATGAATTCAGATGTATGGATAAACGGCAAACATCTGGGAAATCGACCTTATGGTTACACTGCTTTTTATTACGATTTAACACCATATTTAAATCCTACCGGAGAAAATAATGTTTTGGCTGTTCAGGTGAAAAACGAGGGAGAAAATTCACGTTGGTACAGTGGTTCAGGTATTTACCGCAACGTCAAATTAATAAAAACAAATCCGGTACATATTAATATCTGGGGCAACTTTATTACCACTCCTGAAGTTTTAGAAAAAGAAGCAACAATTCAAATTGAAACCGAAATTATAAACTCTGGTGGCGAAGCCGGTGAATTTATTGTTGCTGTTGAAATAAGAGATAATCTGGAAACTGTAGCATCTGTAGAAGAAAGTTATAGCTCGAATGGCTCCTCCGCAGGAAAAATTACTCATGAAGTGGTCCTTAAGAATCCAAATCTTTGGGATACGAAAAATCCAAATCTTTATACGGCTGTTATCCAGATTAAAAAACAGGGTAAAATAATTGATAAAACACAAACACATTTTGGAATAAGAAGTATTAGTTTTTCTCCTGAAAAAGGATTTTTACTGAATGGTAAACCGGTTCTTTTAAAAGGAGGTTGTTTACATCATGATAATGGAATACTCGGATCTGCTGCGTTTAAATCGGCTGAGTATAGAAGGGTAAAAACAATGAAAGATAACGGCTTTAACGCCATACGTTGTGCACACAATCCACCTTCAGAAGAATTTTTAAATGCCTGCGATGAACTGGGTATTCTTGTTATGAATGAGTCATTTGATATGTGGCAGGTTCCTAAAAGAGAGCAGGATTACAGTAATTATTTTGATGAGTGGTGGGAAAGAGATATGGAATCGATGTTGTTACGCGACAGAAATCATCCTTCGATAATCATCTGGAGTGTAGGTAACGAAATCAGTGAACGCGGTTTTGATTCAGGTTTACAGATATTTGAAAATCTAATTAAAAAAACAAAAGAGTACGATACAACCCGACCGGTAACACAGGCGGTTTGCCGTTTTTGGGAACACCCCGGAAAACCATGGGAAGATACAGAACCCATTTTTGAAATGATGGATGTTCATGGGTATAATTATCAGTGGGCAAGATACGAAGAAGACCATATAAATTTCCCTGAACGTATTATGGTAGGTACAGAGTCGGTTGCCAATGAAACTTATGAAAACTGGCAACAGGTAAAAAATAATTCATGGGTAATCGGAGATTTTAGCTGGACAGGTATGGATTATTTTGGCGAGGCAGGAATAGGCCATAACCGAATGAAATCGGATGGAGTAATTCATCTGGCACCCTGGCCGTGGTACAACGCCTATTGTGGTGATATTAGTGTATTAGGATACAAAAAACCACAAATGTATTACCGCGATGTGGTATGGGGAAACAGTGATTTGGAAATAGTTGTTCATGAACCTGTTCCTGAAGGTGATTCCGAAGTTGTAAGTTTTTGGGGTTGGCCAAATGAATGGAAAAACTGGAACTGGGAAGGCAATGAAGGTAAACCAATCCAGGTAAATGTTTATTCAAATTGCGATGAGGTAAGATTGGAACTGAATGGTAAAGAAATTGCAACAAAACCGGTCTCACACGATACCAAATTAACTGCAAAATTTGAATTTCCATATCAACCGGGAGAACTTATTGCAACAGGATTAAAAGAGGGTAAGGAGGTTACAAAACAAATGCTCAAAACAGCAGGTAAACCGGCACAAATCAAAATTAGTGCGGAAGAAAACATTATTGGGAAATTGCAGGAATTACAATGGTTTAATGTTGAAATTTTGGATGAAAACGGATTGCTGGTTCCAAATGTAACGCTTCCAATAGAATTTGAAATTGAGGGTGATGCAGGTATTCAGGCAGTTGGAAATGGAAATCCCTCTGACATGAAAAGTTTTCAAAAACCGGAGGTAAATACTTTCAGGGGAAAATGTCAGTTAATTCTCAGAACGAATAGCAATACAAAGGATATTGTTATTACTGCTAAATCCAAAGATTTGAAAGAAGGTAAATGTTTACTTTCTGTTCAGAACTGAATTCTGTTTTGGTTGAGAAGAAAAATAATCTATTTTAGCTGCCATCAAAATAATTTTTATGAAACGAATTGCCTTACTTGTTACAGGAATTATATTTACTATCATGACTTCGTGCAACCAAAAACAAAATGTTGATTTTATTGTAATTAATGCAACAGTTTATACAGTTGACGACTCTTTTTCTAAGGTTGAAAGTTTTGCAGTTAAAAACGGAAAAATATTAGAAACCGGAACTTCAAAAGAAATAATTGGGAAATATGCATCTGAAAAAACTATTGACGCAAAAGGAAAATATATTTATCCGGGATTTAACGATGCACATTGTCATTTTAACGGTTATGGGATCAACCTCATGCAATATGCAGATTTAAGAGGAACAAAAAGTCCCGATGAGATTTATGAGATACTGAAAGAGCATCACAAACAATTTGGTGGTGAATGGGTACTTGGCCGGAGTTGGGATCAAAACGATTGGGAAAACAAAACATTCCCGGATAAAAGTAAGCTGGATGAAATCTTTCCTGATACACCGGTTTATTTGATTCGTGTGGATGGTCATGCTGGATGGTGTAATTCAAAAGCACTTGAAATTGCAGAAGTTACTTCAAAATCAAAAGTACAGGGTGGCGAGGTAGTTATCAAAAATGGCGAACCTACAGGTATTTTAATCGATAATGCCGAAAGTTTGGTCATGCGTCATATCCCTGATATTACTAAAGGTCAGCAAAGAAAAGGATTACTTGCTGCTCAGAAAAATTGTTTTGCGGTGGGTTTAACTTCTGTTACAGATTGTGGAGTAAGTAAATCAACCATAACAATGATGGAGGAAATGCAACAGTCAAATGAGCTTAAAATGCGAATAAATGCAATGCTAAATCCATCGGAAGAAAACTTTGAGACTTTTGTAAAAAATGGTCCCAGAAAATCAGATAGACTTGTAATAAATACCATAAAAATTTATGCGGATGGTGCATTAGGATCACGCGGTGCATTAATGCTTGAAGATTATTCTGATGATCCCGGAAACAAAGGTCTTCAAATTGCCGACCAGGAATATTACGATAAAGTCTGTAAACTGGCTTACGAGAATAATTACATAGTTGCAACACATTGTATTGGAGATGGTGGAAATAGATTAATGCTGGATACGTATGGAAAGTATTTAGAAGGTAAAAATGACAGACGCTGGCGAATCGAACATTCCCAGATTATTCATCCTGAGGATTTTGACAAATATGGAAAGTATTCTATTGTTCCTTCTATTCAGGCAACACACTGTACTTCTGATATGCCATGGGCTGAAGAAAGGGTAGGAGCAGAACGTATAAAAGGAGCATATTCTTACCAAACATTATTACTACAAAATGGCTGGCTTCCTAACGGTACCGATTTTCCGGTGGAAAATATTGAACCAATATTTACTTTTTACTCCTCTGTTTTCAGAACCGATCATAATGGCTGGCCCGAAGGTGGATGGAGAATTGAAGAAGGGCTGACTCGTGAACAGACACTTCGGTCAATGACCATCTGGGCTGCAAAATCTTCTTTTGAAGAAAATGAAAAAGGTAGTATTGAACCTGGTAAATTTGCAGATTTTATTATTCTGGATACCGATTTGATGCATGCCAATCCACAGGAAGTTTTAAATACTAAAATTGAAAGTACATGGATTAATGGAGAAAAAGTATTTGAAATGTAAATTGCAAAATGCTATAAATATCTCCTGACTTTCTGGGAGTACTTTTGGTACTCTTCACCACAACATTCTTTCATAAATTTTTCTTCTTTCAGAATAAAAAAATGAGTGGCAACAATTGATATTATCAAAAAGCAGATAAAAAAGGGGCTGGGCAGCAAAACCGCGATTCCGAAAAAATAGAGATTAATTGAAATAAAAAAAGGATTTCGGGAAATAGAAAAAATACCAGTGGTAATTAATTTTCCCATGTTGTTTTTATCAAGGCCAAAACGTAAAGATTTTCCAAAATTGTGAAGCGTAATAAAAAGTGAAAAGATTGACAAGGATATAATAGTAACTCCCGATATTTGTAATAATTCAGATTCGATTATAAAGTTGCCAATAAAGTTTGGTAATACAGAAAAAGAAACCTGAAAAGCCGGTCTGATCATTTCATACAACCATAAAAGCATTATCAGTAAAAACAAAGGATATAAATGAATTGATTTTTTTTTATCAGAAGAAGAACTGGTTTTTACACCCAATTTCTTCAGGTATAGTATTCTGCTAAAAATCAACAAAATAATGAGCAGAAAACTTACAGGCGGAATAAAATAGAAACCATTCATTAAAAACAAAGTAAGCTAAATAAAAAATCCCCGGCAAAACCGGGGACTTTAATTATAATCAAATACTAAAAGTTTTATTAAATATTTGGGAATTGAATTCCGATAAGAAGTGGATGAATATCCGGTCCTAATCCACCTTTAAACAATGAAGTCATACTATAGTTGGCAAAAACTGTAAAGTCTCCGAAATGAATTCGCCCTGTTAAATCATATTTCCATTGATTAATATGGTAGCGTCCTTTTTGTTTTACTTTAGCGCCATCCCAATACCTGAATTTTGTATGCGAGCCAAGGTACAAACTCCCAACGGCTCCTGCAGACAGTGATAATCTTGAGCTACCCATTCTAAGTGGAGTCTTTAGTTCAAACATCAGCGGTGCAGTTAAATAGCAAACATGCAATTTCGATTTTCTGACGCTGCGGTTTTCAGCGAGAACACTTACAGGGATTATCATTCCATATCCATCTTCTTTTTCAATGGTCACGGGTAAATCGAAGGCATAGTCGTTAAAACTGATTCCCATTCCGGTGACTAATCCAAAAGTTTTTTGTTTGTTTTTAAAAGCAAATTCAAGGAAATTAATGTTCCATGACAAAGATTTTCCGGAACGAAGTTCAAAAACGTCTCCAAATTCTTCATATTCTGTTCCCTGATAAATAGAATAATCGCTATTATAAAACATATTCATTCCAACTTCTAAACCTGCCCAGTGAGGATTAAACCTCCCGCTCCTCCATTTATTCGATTTATCTTCTTTTTCATATTTAACATAAGTGCCGTTATTGCCCTCAATTACTTTAAAAGTCCGTCGTCCAACCCTTACATGTGTTGTATCACCCCAATCGTCAGTGATTACTTCAACACCTCTTCCTTCATCTTTGTTGCCAACAACAACATGCACCTGGTCGTCTCCGTCAACAACGGTTACTACGTTTTTCTTTCCTACTTTAACTTTGGTGGTATCTGTACTTTGTGCCCAAATTGATGTAATTATCAGGCTGCATAAAATCAACGTAAATAATCTTTTCATTTTCTAGTTTTTGTTTATTATGCTCCTCTGACGAAGAAATGATTAAAAAAGTTACAGGAGAAATTAAATGAATAAGAAAATTGTCAAAGTATGACTTGAACCTAAATTGAGCGTTCCATTTCAAAAATTAAAGAGTTGGCTTTAGTATTGTACTAGTAATTAGTATTTTAATGGT
>CAJXZG010000151.1 GCA_913063265.1 uncultured Prolixibacteraceae bacterium
AAAATGATGATCTGGCTTTACTTATAATCTATTATTGCAAACAAATTTTAGCAAGAACAGGTTTGTTATCAACCATGCCTTTTAAAATATAAACTCCTTTAGCTTCTTTGCTCAGATCGATAACTGCATTGGTACAATACTCAAATTGTTTTAAACATACTTGTTTACCATGCACATCATAAATTACAAACGTTGCCTGATATGGTATGGAGGATCCAAAGTCAATGTTTAACCTTCCTGAGGTAGGATTCGGATAAATATTTATTTCTTTATAAAAACGGGATATATCCGTTTTTAAATTTGAGTTATAAACAGCAGAATCATAAAATATCGTATCAAACACCCCCTGGCTTAAATTATAATACGAACCACTGGCCACTTTACACAGCTTGAGCGTGCGCACCATATAATAATTGTTCCCGGTATCAGGATAAACATCTTCAAAACTACGGGAGGTAACAAGCTTTTCGCTTATTCTAAGATATTCATTAGTTGTGGTATCCAATTTATATACATAGAATCCTTCAATATCGTCGTCCCCCTGATTCCAGGAAAGCAATACAGAATTATTTGAGCTTACTTTTGCCTTCAGGTTATTTACCGGATGAACAATGTGCATTCTCAAAGAAGGATCTCCCATTAAACTCTGATGGATTCCACGGTATGTTAATCCTGCCTGATAGAATCCTTTGTTATTTTGTGTGGCACGTACACAATAACCAATCGTTTCCCCCATTCCCATCTGATGAAAAGTATAATGTGGCCGGCCTGCCCAACAACTTATTAAAATCCATCCATCCGAAGCCAGGGCTGCGCGCATAAAATTATTTTTGGTATTCCAGTCGCCAAAATAACTACCATACAAGGCTGTAAAAACCGTTTGTGGACTTTGCTGAACAAAACAAAGTGTACTTCCTATATGCTTGCAACTATCGAAATTACCTCCTCCTGATGCATACGACCAGATATAACTTGCATTTTTTGTATCACTAAAAAAGCTGCCTTCTTTAACATTTTCAGAATTCAGCAATGCTGAAAAGTTTCGCCAGCCTGAGATTGCCATCACTTCCTTTGTTCCGTAATAATCATTAACATCAAAATTATTATCGATAAGAGCACGCATTACAGGAATATTGACTTTGTGTCTGAATCGATGGTTTTTATCCAGGTAAGCACGAAGTAATTCAGTTTCGGATTGCTTAAAATCAGGCAAATTGTAAAAGTCTACCCTGCCAATTGCTATAGAAATTTGATTTGTTCCCGGAATTTGGCTTTGGTCGTATTTCCCATCACCGGGAATATTAAAATTTGCCTTGTTAGCGGCGCTCCGATTATCTACAGTTAAATCAGTCCAGCAGTCATCATTTATATCGCCATAAAACAAATCTGCGGGCCAGGCACCTGTATGATCCTCATAGTGTCCGTCAAAGGCATCGTTGCCGGAATATGGCACCGGAATATGGCCAAAAAGCAAAAGGGTATTTACATTCTCAGGATCGCTATTATATATGTTTCGAACAATTTCCTTTACCGATTTTACGGATGCATTTCTTGAAACATCCTTTCGAAGCACGTCCCATCCATCACCGATTAAATCTGATTCAAGTCGCTTTAATTCATAATTTAATGTTTTGGTAAATTTATCATCAACCAACAAAATCAGTTTTCCGCGATATTCAATTTCCTTACATTTAATACCGGCATATAAATAATTGTATTTCAATGTTTTCCCTGTTACTACAAATCTATATTCATATTTAACTCCGCTTTCAATTTTATCATCTTTATATTCTGTTTCACTAATTGGAAGAATTGCCAAAGCTTTTCCCCAATTATCCGAATCAGGATGCTTCCGACATATATAAATCTTGGTTCCTGCTTTAACGGGTTCCCATTTGAATGAAATTGAAGGAGGATTCTCAGATACTGAAGTAGTTATATTTACAACATAATCTTTTGGATTCTGACCGGGCGAAAAATGAGAAAGTAAGATAACTGTGATAAAAATAAGTACTAATTTCATGGCTTTTCATTTTTGTTGAGTTTTCATTTGTGTAAAGCTCAACCCGAATGAAACGGCACGTTTTAGTAAATGTCAGATTATTGAGATAATTCAATAGCAAGAAATGTGTTTAACACTTCTGATAGATTCACAGATAAAATTTCGGGAAATCCTCCAATACTATCAACAAGGCATATTTAATGCATTATGCGAAAATTACTGCATTCAAACAGTTCTCTGAACATTTACATCGTTGAGCAATTACAGTTTTTGCCCAATCGTTTTAGTACTAAAATTTTCGGGTGAAAAACAACTTGTTTCAAGTTGTTTGTTTATTGTTTTTCATAGGCATCTTTTTGTGTTCGTTTATTCAAATTAACAGATACAAGTTCTAAAAAATACCGCATCAAAACTTATCATTAATGAAGCACTTTCAATCAAAATTGTATCAAAACCATCAATTTTGTCTTATCCATGTTGCATATACTTTGAAAAAAATAATTTTAGCTGTTTTTAAAACTATCAACCAATATGTCAGTAAAAGGAAAATACTGTTAATTACCCCATCCACATAAAACTGCAACCTCCCTTTCTTTTTTTCGTAACTTAAGTTGTTATTTCCTTTTCAATATGCAAATTAATCATGTGCCAAAATGGAACCCAACACTACTATGGGACAACAATTCCTCGACAAACTAATTAAGATTGTTGATGATAATTTGCATGACGAAAGTTTTGGTGTTTCTGAACTTGCCGGAAAACTGGGGATGAGCCGTGCCACCCTCCATCGTAAAGTAAAATCCATTATCAAAAAATCGGTGAGTGAATTTATTCGTGAGGCACGTTTAAAAAGAGCTTATGAATTATTAAAAAACAAAAGCGGGACAGTAGCAGAAGTTGCTTTTAACGTTGGATTTTCAAGTGCAGCATATTTTAGCAAATGTTTTCACGATTACTACGGATTCACTCCCGGAGAAGCGGAATTACATCAGAATGATAAAAGTCCTGAACCGGACCTTGTAACCCTAAAACCGGGGAAAAAGAGGTTTCTTAAGATTTTGGTTTATTCTTTTGTGTTGGCGGTTTTAGCTACTATTCTATTTATCACCATCAAACCAATTTATGCACCAAAAACACAATACAGATTGGCAATTCTACCTTTTACCGATAATTCCCCTGATGGAGAATACAAAGTAATAAATGGAATACGTGCCGAAATATTTAATAGGCTTGGAAGTTTAGATAATTTAAAACTGACTTCTATGGTTAGTTCTAATGCATTTTATAACACAACTTTGAAAGCTTCAGAAATTGGCAAAGAATTAAAAGCTACTCACATTTTAACTGGAGATGGTGAAACAAATAATGGAATAGCAGTGCTTAGGGTATACCTAATTGATGTGAGTACCGATGAACATATTTGGGAAGAAAAATACAAAGTAGATGTAAATAAGAATATACAGGAGATACAGGAAACTATTTCATTAAAAATCTCCAGCGTATTAAAGGTGGAATTAGCCAATGAAGAAAATTATAAAACAAAAAAAACAGATAACCCATTGGCTCTGAAGTGGTATACTTTTGGGATGGATATCTTAAACAGAAAATATTATATGGACCCATTTGGTGGAGAGGTGGATGATGAATTGGGAAAAGCCATAAAGTACTTGAGATATGCCATTCAGGAAGATCCTGATTTTATGGATGCGTATTTCCAATTGGCACACATTTATTTAGATTATTTATGGAAACGTTCGGAAAAAAGGGTACTATATTTGGACACAGGAAAAATAATGCTTGATAAATATTTGAGTTATAATGAAAATGATGCCGGTGCTTATCGCTTAAATGCTGCATATTTCGGTCGCATAGGTGAGTACGAAAAGGCGGAAGAAGAGTTCCAAAAATTCCTAAAACTTGCAAGAGAACAAGGAATGACCTTAGAAGAATATAGAGAAATATTTGAACATAATCGGTTTACACATCCATGTATAGCTATAGAAGCTTTTTTAAAGTACCTGCAATTGTTGCCTGAAGATGAGCCTGTTTATATTTCTAGATTAATGATGTTTTGTGGCCATTTAAATTTACTTGGTTTCCCAAAAGTTTCAAGAAAGTATAATAAAGAAGTGTACAGACTAAATAAAGATGCTAAAGAATATAACCTTAATATGCTTAACACCTATATGGACAACAGAAACTATCAAATGGTTTTAAATTATGCCGATAGTTGTTACAGCTTAGACACGACCAAACAGTATTATAAATATTATAGTTTGGGTGCACACTTATACCTACGGGAATATAAAAAAGCTGCTGCTTATTTGCCCGAATTAATAGCTTACAGAGAAGGAAACGGGGAAGGGATTGGCTGGCAAAACTATATTGGTTTTATTGGTTTTATTTATCTAAAAACAGGGAACGAACAAGTAGGAAAAGATTACCTTGAACAGGAATCAAAGCGTATGGAAAAAGCTATAAATAAAGTATGGGCTACTTACCTTATAAAGGTTTGGCTTGCTGAAACTTATTCGGCTCTTGGCGAAAAGGAAAAAGCTTTTGAGCAATTAAGATTGTTGAAAAATTATGACCGCATTTATTCAACTCAATTATATTTATTAAAATATTCGCCATTTTTTGATAATATTAGGGATGAGCCTGAATTTAAGGAAATTGTACAAAGCATTGAAGACCGCTATTTGCCCAAACAGAAGTGTGTTGAGGAAGTGTTACGGGAATTTGGGGAAATTGAGTAAAAAGTTTATTCTTAACATAGAAAGTTATTCACCTGGTGACTCCAATTCACCAGGTGAATACTTCCTACATTAAACCTCATCACTTCTCCTGCCTCCCATTGTTATACTCGCTTATTTTTTGTAAATTTTAACGTTGTTTTTTAGTAGGCCCACAAAATACCTTATTCAAAATGGAATCCAATTCTTCCATGAATCAACAATTCATCGATAAACTAATTAAGGTTGTCGATGATAATTTGCATAATGAAAACTTTGGTGTTTCTGAGCTGGCCAGGGAATTGGGAATGACCAGGAGTACACTCCACCGAAAGGTAAAATCTATCATTAAAAAATCGGTGAGTGAGTTTATTCGTGAAGCACGTTTAAAAAGAGCCCACAAACTTATACAAAATAAAACAGGAACCATTGCCGAAATAGGCTTTAATGTTGGTTTTTCAAGTGCTGCATATTTTAGCAAGTGTTTTCACGATTACTATGGTTATACCCCCGGAGAAGTGGAATTACATCAGAATGAAAAAAAACCTGAACCGGATCTTGTAAACGTAAAACCCGGGAAAAAGAGGTTTCTTAAGATTTTGCTTTATTCTTTTGTGTTGGCGGTTTTAGCAACTATTCTGTTCATCATCATTAAACCAATTTAAACACCTAAAACGCATTACAGACTGGCAATATTACCTTTTACTGATAATTCATCTGAAGGAAAATTAAATATTATAAATGGAATTCGTTCGGAATTATTTGATAAAATGGAAAATATCGATAGTTTAAATTTGGTATCAAAATTATCAGTAGATGCATTTGTTAGTACAGGTCAAAAAGTAGCTGATATTGGCAAAGAATTATCAGCAACACATCTTCTTACCGGTAGTGGAGAGAATTTAAATGGTAAAGAATATCTTAGACTGATTATAACAGATGTATTCCGGGACGATGATATTTTTCACCACAAATATCTTGTGGATAGTACAGTTGACATTCAGGAAGTGCTATTAGAAATTTTATTGGATATCAATCAGGTTTTAAATGTCGAGATAACTGAAAAGGAAAAATTAAAAATAAAATCAAAAAAAACAGAAAACAAATTAGCTTATCGACATTATGCCAAGGGAATTGATGCTCATGATTGGGTATCCCTTTATGGAACAAAATTCTATTTATTGGCTGAATCAAAAAAATGCTTTAGACTGGCGATAGAAGAAGATTCTACATTTGCCGATTCATATGCCCGATTGGCTTCTTATTACATTGACGATGCAAAAGCATACAATTTTGGAGAGAAAAGAAAACGATTATTGGATTCAGCAAAAATGTTACTGGATAAGGCAATTTTTTATGATCCGAAACTAGTTATAACATACAATTATTACTGGGTTTATTATTTGGAAATCGAAGA
>CAJXZG010000152.1 GCA_913063265.1 uncultured Prolixibacteraceae bacterium
CAACATATAGACTCATTAACCCAACAAATAAAGTATGGCAAAACCTTTGGCCGGCAATAAAAAGTACATAGCAGTATCCGCCATCGTTCAACTATATTTTATCCATCATTTTGTTTGTGATGATTAATACATCTTACAATTATGATAAATTAATTGCTTTGGCTAACTTTAGCTGCACGATGGATAAAATACTATTACGTTACCAAGCAGTTTAAAAAGCGCAAGCCGTGAAATATAAGATAAGAACCATTCACTATTGCGCTTTGAAAAGCGAAAAACCGCTTGGTAACAAAATGCATATTGCATGGCTATTTGGCTTTTCAATGACAAGGCAGTGGTAAGTTTTAAATTTTTTGCCGACACGCAGTCGGTTTTTGCAAAACCGTTTTGATTGTTGATTAAAGAGAGATATAAATGAAAAATTATAATACATACACACAAATGCACAGATTCATCCAGTGCGATATTTCTAATCCAAACATTTTGTCTATTGTGTTTTACGACAAGCATACTGTTGATTCATTTAAAAAAGTTAATAAAAATCTATACACTCATTTTAATCTCTCTTTTGTCCCCAAAAACTATAAACCTTATTTCTTGTGGTTATTATTTTGGTCTTTTAAAAATCTTATATACAAAAACCCAATTACAAGATTAGACAAACAAAGCAAAAGACATATTACAATAGTTGCACTCATGATTTTAACAATTTTAGTAATGTTTATAATTGCTTATTATCAAGGTATATTTAACTAAAAACAATTTTGTGTCACCATGAATAAAAAACAAAAACATATAGCAGAAGAAGTTATATTTTTTCTTAAAAAAGATGGTAATTATGTTTCCAAGCAAACCCTATATAAAAACATTAGCGGACTATCTGATAATAAATTTCCAATAATGGGCGGATTAAGAGATAGAAAGTTAATTGCGGATATTGGGGCAGGCAAGGAATCCGTAAGGCTAACCGAAAAGGGTTGGGACTTTAATTCGTTTGTTGCTTTAAGGCAAAAGAAATTATACAAAAGTTTCAGAAGAAATATATCATTTGTTTTAAATGTTTTTTTCATAATAGTTACCATAACATTATCTGTTCTAAATTTTACTATTTCAGGGAAAAATAAAGAACTAACTGAGAAGCAATTAAAATTAGAAGGAGAACTGAACCGAATGGATGTTCAATTAGATTATCTTTTGAAACATCAAAGCGAAACATCTCTTTTAGATACCATAAAATGATTTTAAATCGTTTCATTTTAAAAATTTATAAAATTAACCTCCCGCAAAATTCAAAACTTTGAAACGGCAGTGCATTTAATGAAGCGTCGGGGAGGTTCGGACGCCACGACAACATGCATCGACCGTTAGCTGCAAGTGTAAAAAACGACACTACAACATTGAAACCTGATTATAAATTGAAAAAACGGATTGAAAATATTGTCTCATTGATTGAAGGTTGGTGCATGAAAAAAACAGTTTTTGCCTACCCGCTTCTGCCCTTCGGGACAGTTAGGGAAGCCGACGCACATTGCACACATTTGCAAATCGCACAGGCTGACGCACAAACCAAAATTTGCAAAAGAGTGCAATTTTTGCCACCCCACAAAAACCGAATAACAAAATTATGGCTGTACTAAAAAAAGGTAATTGGAAAGCTCCATTCTTCGGAAAAAGTAATGATTATTCTACTGGACGTGATTCTTTAGGTTTACAAACTACATCTCAAGCAAGTTATTCAACATTATTACCGGGACTAACCAATTTGACTAACCGAATTCGGTATTATGGTTTTTATTGTTGGTTACTTGAAATTTACGCAAAAGAAATTGGAGACACTAATCCGAAAGTACAGAATAAATTTATCAGAAGAGGAGAATATCAGATTGCTTTATTAATGCAGTTACATGAAAAGGACACGACTCAAATACCAGGGAGTTTATTTGCAGCTGACGAAATAAGCAAAAAAGAAGCAGATTCTGAATTTAGTCTAATATTTGGAGCAGACATTGATAAAGGTAAAAGTACATACTGGAAATATTCGTCTGGTGCCTTTGGTCAGTATTATTCAGGAGCTTTACAAACTATTGGATTAATTATTCATCGAGAAGATTCGCCAGTTTTTGTTTGCACTCAACATGAGGATGATTTAATTGTAACAGGAACGGTATTAGCACAAGCTTTTGACCAAAATATTTCGGATTCTTCAAAACAACTATTTCTAAGCAACATAGAAAATGGAGTTTTAAAAAAGTCTGATTCAGAAAAGCTTTATAATGAGTTGTCAATAACTTCAATTACCAAAGATTCTGATGAATGGGAATTATATACAAAGTTACTTTTCAGTAATGACCAGCCATTATTTCAAAACGCTGACAATCAAACATTTTTTAGGAAAGATTCTATGTTGACTGTTTTATCATATATCAATCAGAATGAAACAGCAGACAGTTGGGATTACTTTACATGTGAGCTTTATAAGCAAAAAGGAAAAGATTTCTTAGATAAAGAATCAAAATCTTCATTTGGATGGTACTATTATCAACTCAATGAATATTGGCATTTCGGAGTAGAAACAATATTTTGGAGCATTCTTGAAACACTACGAATCGAACATTTTCAGGTAGAGCTTTCGGCTTTCTTGAAAGAATTTGATAGGAAATTTTTAGATTCTTTGATTAAATTCAACTTCGTTGAAAACGAATCTCAAAACCTAAATGAAATTATAGAATCAATTGAAGATGTTGATAATTGGGAACTATCAGAACAAATAAGAGAAAGCATAAAAGCTACTGATATTCCCAAATGCCTTTTTTTAGGTTTTAAAATGTTGCTTACAATCTACAAACAAAACCAAAATGAATTTGATAAGTTAAAAAGCTTTGCAGCTTTTCACGGTATGGTACGCGATGGAGATTGCATTAATGGACTAAAAGACTTTTCTTTTAGGCTTGACGAATCTATCTCTGATGTTTTAGAAAAATTTGTTCTTAAAAATGTAATCAATCGACATTTAGAAGTTGCATATAGAAAAATGGGCTCTGGAACTAAAAACACATTAAAATTTAGTTATGAAGATAATTTTTTGAAGCATGTAGAAACAATGAGTCCTGTTTGGACTACTCCAAGAATCTATGCTATGTATAATTTCTTCGAAGACCTTGGTTATGTGACAAAAGAAAACAAAATATCACAAATCGGTAAACAATTAATCGGAGCTTAATCATGCCACAGAAAGAAAATATATGGGATTTAGTAAGTGGCAGAAGCTATCATTCTTGTTTAATAACAACTTACTCTTTTGACTTCTATTACTTTGAAAAAAGTGTAATGCGTATATTAAGGTCAAAAGGCATAGGAAATATTTCGATTTTTATTGACAATAACATTTTTCAGGGCATACTTGGTAAAATCGGCAGTAGTAATTCGAGAGTTTATTCAATAAGCCCGATAAATTCTAATGGCTGTTTTCATCCAAAAGTGTATATGTTCTTTGGTGAAAAACAAGGACTTTTGATAATTGGTTCTGGAAACCTTACTTCATCAGGTCATGGAAAAAATGATGAAATTTGGGGAGCTTTTCACTTCGATGCAACAGACCCGAAATACTCTCAACTATTTTCTAATTCATGGTCATTTCTTGAAAAAGTATCACTAAATGTAAAAGGATTTGCCAAAGAAAAAATTAGATGGATTAAGGAATATACTCCTTGGATTGAAACCTTGCCTTCGCCAAACTCAACAAATTTCGAAACACTTGATAGTTCCACACAAATTGCCTTTTTAAATAACAATTCCGAAACAAATATATTTCAACAACTTTCTGAATTTGTGCCTTATGAAAAAGTCAAAGAACTTACTATTGTTGCGCCTTATTTTGATTCTAAAGGGAAAATCATTGAGCTATTTTCAAAATTATTACCTAAAGCAATTATTAATGTTCTGGTAGATGATAAAAACGGTATTTTGCCATTTGGGTTAGACCAAAGTATTGCAAATCAAGTTAATTTTTATCACTGGAACGATTGTTTTTCAAACAAAGATGATGATAAGGATTATTCAAGGCTTCATGCAAAACTTTTCAATTTCTCACTTAATGATAATTCTCAATTATGTTTATTAGGTAGTGCAAATGCTTCTGTTGCAGCGTTTGGAACTGAAAATATTTCAGCTATAAACGAGGAAGTATCGATTCTTATAAATTCATCAGACCAAGCCTATCTCAAAGATTTAGGCATTAAGATAAATCCTAAAAAAAGTCAGAATCTAACTGATTTTGCAGAGGGTTTAGATGAAAGTACTGTGTTTGAAAATTCGGTAGCATTCAAATATAATATTGAGGCAATTGATAAAGAAGGAAGTGTTTTGAATGTTTATGTAGATAATATTCTGGAAGCCGATATTGAAATACAAATATTCAACAATTGGGGAGAAGTAATCTATAACGGGAAGCTAACTGAAAAGAATAATCATTACTATTTAAAAATTCCGTCAAATCTACTTAACCCAATGTATGGCTGTTTGAAAGATTCTAAAACCACCGAAATTATTTCAAATAAACAGATTATTCAGGATGTATATGTTTTAGCAAAGACAAATCCTGACCCACAAAAACAAATACTGGATGTTCTTTTTAGTAGTATTGAACAAGGTGATGAACTTTTATTTTCCAAACTAATTGATTGCATTTCAACTGATGATTTTAGTGCTGAGAATCGAAATTTTTCAATGAAAGTAAGTGCTAAAAAGACTAACGAAGAAAAAGAAGATATTGAGATAAAAGGTAAAGTTTTAGATTACGAGGAATTTAAGGACGTTTCTTATGATTCCATACAACACCAGTATTATGTTTTAAATTCGAGTTCAAACCGTGTTGCAGACTTTTTATCTTCTTTATCATCAATCAAGACAAGAGAAGAAATTGCAAGTGCTGAACTTGATGATGAAGAATTGGATTTAGAAATTGATGATACTCAAGGAAGAGAAGACCAACCTGAATTAAAATCCGTTACCAAATCGGCGTTTAACAGCGAGAAATCAAGAATAATAAAATTCTTTGAAAGGTATAACGACTATTTAGAGAAAGAAGTTAATAGGCTGATTAAGAAATCAAACCAAAACGTTGATGAAGAAGGCAAAGTATCTATAACTGAATTGTCAAATTTCGTAATTGCTCTTTATATCGCTATTTATTACACGGATAATAAAAGACAATATACGATTGATGAAGAAACTCATCATGAAACAATTATAAAATCCTACGGATTTGAATATTATGATAATCTTCCTGCTATTAATGCAGATTTGATTGGTAAATTTCTGCTTTTATGCACACGAGGATTTAAAATATACGATAGTGATTATTTAAATGAGCGATTAGAAAAATTAAGACGAGAAGCTTTTTATCATTGTGTTTTTTGTCTTGCACAAGCAAAATGGAGTAATTCAGAACTGATATATAAAAATTTGCTATTGATTAATGCAGTTCATTTTCTTCCCAAAGATTCCGAACAATTACTGAATTTAAATCAATTCACGGAAGAAATGAACATTCGCCATAAATTGTCAGCAAATGAAAACCTGAATTTAATAAGTGATATAAAAACCCAAATAGACAATATCTTGCCGAAGTATTCTTCTTTTGTTGAAAATATGAAATTATGTACAAATGAAAGAAAAACGGTTTTATCAAAAGACTTAATGACTGAAACCGTAATATTTACAAGCCGTTTCGGATTTAGCATGATTAAGTATAAAACAACCCGAGACGATGGAGCGATTTTGACATTATCAAGACCAGGTTTTCCGTGGATTGAAAAAGAAGAAGAATATTTATTGGAAGAAAAAAGATTATATAAACGAAATATTGTGTTATGATTCAGCCCACACAGCCAAGCACATTTGCAATTCGCACAAGCCGACACACAGCCAAAAATTACAAAAGAGCTTGTCTGTCTGCCACCGCTTTTTTGCCGACACTAAAAACTGTTTTTTTCGGAAACGACAGTGCTTCGATTGAGCTGATTTACGACTATAAAATATTGATAACTAACTGATAATTAATGAACACCAGCAGCTAATCGAGTAGGTAGCCGATAGGCTGTAAAGCCTACCGGAGAACCTCTCACACCACCGTACGTACGGGTCTCGTAT
>CAJXZG010000153.1 GCA_913063265.1 uncultured Prolixibacteraceae bacterium
GAACCAAACGATCCAAAAGAACCTGAAGTAAAACTTACTTATGGTGAACTTTTTGACAAGGTAAAACAATTTGCCAATGGTTTGCTAAAACTGGGAATTAAAAAAGGCGACCGGGTTGCGATTTACCTTCCAATGGTTCCTGAACTCGCAATTGCAATGATGGCTTGTGCCAGAATTGGTGCAATACACTCCATTGTTTTTGCAGGATTTTCGGCTACTGCATTGGCCGACAGGGTAAACGATGCAACTTCCAACGTAATTATTACCTCTGATGGTGGTTTCCGTGGCACAAAAAGTATTCCGCTTAAAGCCATTGTTGATAGTGCAGTGGAGAATTGCCCCACTGTAGAAAATGTAATTGTTTTAAACCGTACCGGAGAAGACATTAATTTTGTTGAAGGACGGGACATTTGGTGGGATGACGTTATTAAAGATGTTTCCACAGAGAATACTGCAGCAGAGATGGATGCTGAAGACATTTTATTTATTCTTTACACCTCGGGCTCAACAGGAAAACCAAAAGGAGTTGTTCACACCACAGGTGGTTATATGGTGTATGCCGAATATACTTTTAAAAATGTCTTCCAATACAGTGATGGAGATATCTACTGGTGCACGGCCGATATTGGTTGGGTAACCGGTCACTCTTATATTGTTTATGGTCCGCTTTTAACAGGTGCAACCACCATTATGTTTGAAGGAGTTCCAACCTGGCCTGATGCAGGACGTTTCTGGGAAGTTGTGGATAAATACAAAGTTAATCAGTTTTATACCGCGCCAACTGCAATCCGGGCACTGGTAGCACAAGGAGATGAATGGGTTACAAAACACGACCTCAGTTCGCTAAAAGTTCTGGGTACGGTTGGAGAACCAATTAATGAAGAAGCATGGCGTTGGTATCATGATTTGGTAGGTAAAGGTCGTTGCCCGATTGTAGACACCTGGTGGCAAACAGAAACCGGTGGAATAATGATTACTCCTCTTGCAGGAATTACACCAACCAAACCTTCTTTGGCTACACTTCCACTACCCGGAGTGCAACCCATTTTGGTCGATCCGGAAGGAAAAGAATTAAAAGGTAATGCGGTGGAAGGTATACTATGTATCAAACATCCCTGGCCAGGAATGTTACGCACAACTTACGGAGATCACAAGCGCTGTTATCAAACATACTTCTCTGCATTCCCGGGATTATATCTGACCGGTGACGGAGCTAAACGCGATGAAGAAGGATATTACCGTATCATTGGCCGAATTGACGATGTAATTAACGTTTCAGGGCACAGAATAGGAACAGCCGAAGTTGAGGATGCAATTAATCAACATCCAAAGGTAAATGAATCTGCTGTGGTTGGATATCCTCATGATATTAAAGGTGCCGGAATTTATGCTTACGTTATTTGTGAGGATCTTACCGATACTGAATTAGCCAATATCGAAGCAGAAATAAGGGCTACTGTAACAAAATTTATTGGACCAATTGCAAAACCGGATAAAATCCAGATTGTTAGTGGCCTGCCCAAAACAAGATCAGGAAAAATTATGCGTAGAATTTTACGTAAGATTGGAGAAGGTGATGCAACGAATCTTGGAGATACGTCCACATTACTCGATCCTGGTGTTGTTGATGAAATTATCGACGGAGCAAAAGTAGAAGTAAAACGATAATTTTAAAAAGTTTTCAAAAGGCATTCTCAATTGAGAATGTCTTTTTTTATTAATCTAAAAACCTAGTTATGAACAACCAAAAAGTTATGAACAGATGGCTTGTAGTCGTAGGAGCTATTTTAATCCAACTTGCACTTGGAGCCATTTATGCATGGTCGGTTTTTACACCCAAACTAACAGCTTCGGAAGGAGTCTATCAATTTACAGCAGGACAGGCTGCCTGGATTTTTTCTGCCGGACTTTTCTTTTTTGCCCTTGTAATGGTTTGGGCAGGTAAAAAGCTGGCTTCCATAGGTCCGCAAAAACTGGCAATGGCCGGAGGATTAACGCTCGGATTAGGATACATCCTGGCAGGTTTTTTTGGCAATAGTTTTATTGCACAACTGATTTTTATTGGAGTAATTGGTGGATCTGGAATTGGCCTGGCTTATGTAGTGCCTATTGCCGTTGGAGTAAAATGGTTCCCCGATCGAAAAGGAATGTTAACAGGTCTGGCAGTTGCCGGTTTTGGATTTGGTGCTACCATTTGGGTAAAATGGGCAGGTGCCTGGGGCGGAGGTTTATTAAACAACCTCGAATTATTTGGATTCGATACGGTAAGAAGTGTATTTATATTGTACGGAATAATATTTGCATTAATGGTTCTTTTGGGAAGCATGGTGATGAAAGATCCGCCAAAAGGATGGCTGCCTGAAGGATATACACCTCCTGAAGCCAACTCGGAAAAGGCTAGTGGGCAAGTCAATTTCGAAACCAACGAGATGCTAAAAACTCCCCAATATTATATGTTGTTTACCACATTTGTTTTCTCTGCGCTGGCCGGATTGATGGTAATTTACTGTATTAAACTTTTTGGAATAGATGCTCTAACTTATGCCAGGCTGGGTTCCTTAAATCCTTCAAGCCCTGAGTTTCAAGATACTGTAACCTGGGCCAGTGCCACTGCCGGAACAGCTATGGCTGTTTATGCTATACTGAATGGTTTGGGAAGGATTATCTGGGGTATTATTTCCGATAAACTGGGAAGAAAGTTATCGATATTCCTGATGTGTTTATTACAGGGAATAATTATGCTTATGTTATTTAAACTGGGAGCAAATAAAATGTCGTTTATAATTGCTGCTTCCATCATTGGATTTAATTTTGGAGGTAACTTTGCCCTGTTCCCTGCAGCTACTGCAGATTTCTTTGGCAATAAAACTGTTGGTAAAAATTATGGTTTTGTATTTTTTGCCTATGGTATTGCCGGAATAGTGGGGCCGCAAATTGCCGGATTGTTTAAAGATGCAGCTCAGGGTGCAGAAACACCGGCAGCATGGCTGACACCTTTTATAATTGCTGGAGTTGCCTGCATTTTAGGTGCAATTATTATTTTATTTATTAAATCACCCAAGAAATAAAATATCAAATCCTGAATAAAAAAAGCGCTTTATAAAGGCGCTTTTCTTTTGAAATAGAAAATCCATGTTTTTAAACAGGATAATACAGGATTGTTTTTAAACATACTGATTCAATTTTTAGGGGAAAACAATATCATAGAAAACTGATTTTAAGCCTTTTCATACTGTAATATTAAATTTATAAAACATAAGATTAAAATTTTCTAAAATCATATTTTTTTAAGACTTTTATAAGCGAAATCGATAAACCTAAAGTTGTAATAAAACGAACCAAAACATAATATAAAACCAAAAACTTTTTTAAATGGCCATAAAAAAATTAAACAGCATTTTTAAGCCAAAACGTATTGCGTTAATTGGCGTTTCAAATAATCCTGACAGTGTAGGAGGAATTACATTACGAAACCTGGTAGGAGGAGGATTTAATGGTGTGGTTTACCCTGTTAATCCAAAACGTGAGGCCGTTTTTGGAATACCTTGTTACCCCGATGTAAAAAGTTTACCAAAAACTCCCGATTTGGCTGTTATCATGACAGCTGCAAAATGGGTACCTCAAATTATTAAAGACTGCGGAGATGCGGGTATCAACGGAGTAATCATTATGTCTGCCGGTTTTAAAGAATCAGGAGAGGAAGGAAAATTACTTGAACAACAGGTTTTGGCCGAGAAAGCAAAATTCCCCGATATGCGGGTAATTGGCCCTAACTGTTTGGGAATTTTAGTACCAGGTTTGAATATGAACGTAAGTTTTGCAGATGGTATGCCTAAAAAAGGTCATGTTGCTTTTATCTCGCAATCAGGAGCCTTATGTACTTCGGTTCTGGATTGGGCTTACGATTCAAATGTCGGATTTTCCTACTTCGTATCTATTGGTAACTCGATGGATGTGAACTTTGGAGATTTAATCGACTATTTTGGTCAGGATCCAAATACAAAATCGATTGTTCTTTATGTGGAATCTTTGGCGAATGCAAGAACATTTATGTCAGCAGCACGGGCATTTTCCCGTGAAAAACCAATTATCGTTTATAAATCCGGTCGTTTCCCTGAATCAGCAGCAGCCGCCGCTTCACATACAGGTGCACTAGCCTCGGAAGACTCAATTTATGATGCCGTATTCAGAAGAGCTGGATTAGCCAGAGTATTTGATTTTGGAAATATTTTCGACTTTACCGACCTTGTCGGGCGCCGAAGAGTACCTAAAGGAAATCGTTTGGCAATTGTAACCAATGCTGGTGGTCCGGGTGTTATGGCAACCGACTCATTAATTTCTATGGGAGGAAAATTGGTTGAACTTACTGAATCAACCATGAAGAAATTAAATGATTATCTGCCGCCATTCTGGTCGCACGGAAATCCAATCGATGTTTTGGGAGATGCAACTCCTGAACGATTTGCCAGGTCAACAGAAATTGTATTGGAAGACGAAAATGTGGATGCTGTTTTGGTTTTACTTACACCGCAGGCGATGACCGCCCCAACGGAAACTGCAGAAGCTATTGTAAAAATTGCCTTAAATTCAACAAAATCAGTTATGGCAGGATGGTTGGGTGGTGCAAATATGCGCGATGGTATTCAGGTTTTTAATAATGCAGGAATTTCAAGTTATTCAACTCCGGAGCAGGCAATCCGCGCATTTATGACACTCTCCAATTATTCACAAAACCAGGAGATGTTATACGAAACACCGGAAGAGGTTCCAGTTTCGTTTAAATACGACCGATACGAATTGCGTGACAAATATCTGAAAGAAGTATTCCCGAAAGCAAAAATTTTAAATGAGGATGACTCGAAAATGCTGATAAATGATTATGGCATTGACACAACTCACCCCGCTCCTGCTGCAACAGAAGACGAAGCAGTAGCCATTGCAAAACAAAAAGGTTATCCGGTTGTACTTAAAATCTATTCCCCTGACATTACGCATAAATCTGATGTGGGTGGTGTTGCTTTAAATATTTCCGATGAAGAAATGGTAAGGGCAACTTTTAGAAATATGGTTAAAACAGCAAAGGAGAAAAGACCCGATGCAAAAATTGAAGGCGTAACCGTTCAAAAAATGGTAGATACCAAAGATGGTATTGAATTAATTGTCGGAACCAAAAAAGATCCATCTTTTGGAACAGTAATGCTGGTTGGTATGGGAGGAACAACTGCAGAACTTTTTAAAGACAAAAGACTGGAGTTTCCACCATTAAATGAAACCCTCGCCCGCCAGATGTTAAAATCTTTGAAAATTTATCCATTGCTTACGGGATATCGTGGAGATACTCCAAAAAATATTGATAAACTGATTGAGGCTTTAATCCGGATGTCATACCTCGCAGCCGATTATCCCGAAATATCTGAATTGGATATTAATCCACTGATTGTGACACCAACAGATGTTGTTGCGCTGGATGCCCGAATTGTTGTTGATGAAGAAATAATGAAAAATCCGGTTAAGGAATATTCACACCTCATCTTACGACCGTATCCTGAAAGTCTGGTTAAAAAAGATAAGTTAAGAGATGGTACTGATATCTTGCTTCGACCGATTAAACCGGAGGATGAACCTCTCTGGCTTGAGCTGTTGGGAAGTTGTTCGAAAGAATCCATCTACCATCGTTTCAGATACGATTTTTATTTTGATTCTCACGATATTGCATCACAGTTTTGCTTTATTGATTATGACCGTGAAATTGCAATTGTTGCTGAAATTGAGGAGGAAGGAAGAAAAAAATTGATTGGTGTTGGCCGGTTAATTGCCGACCCGGATGTTGAAGTGATGGAATATGCCATCCTGATTACTGATGCCTGGCAAAGAAAAGAATTGGGTTATATACTTACCAATTATTGTATGAATATAGCCAAATCACGTGGTGTTAAAATCCTTGCTGCAGAAACAACAAAGGATAACAAACCAATGATTTCTGTATTCAGAAAACTAAATTTCAAAATCAGGTTTAACGAGGACACAACTGTATCGGTAAAAAAAGATATCTCAGAAGAAGAGTAATAATATAAATACACTATGAACCATTTTTCCCGGCAGCCGGTTATTTACCC
>CAJXZG010000154.1 GCA_913063265.1 uncultured Prolixibacteraceae bacterium
TAATATAATTTTACTTTAAATAATTAATTTTACTAATCTCTAACATCCCACCATACCTGGGTATCTATTTTATCTACACCTCCCATCCGGTCAATGGCTTCCTGCATATTGTCTCCATTTAGTGACTTTTCAACGGTATAAGGATAAATTAATCTTTTGGGAAGGTATCCGTCGGTAACTCCCTTCGAAAGCATAGGGTCTGTGCGTCTTTCAATAACAGGATATCCTGTTCGTCGCATATTACTCCAGGCTTCCACATGGTTGGGTATAAATGCTACCCACATTTGTTCACTAATTTGTCTAAATTTTTCTTCATCGCTGCCCCTTAAAGTTGCTAAAGGAGATGAAGTAATGTATTCACTGGCATCAACTTCCCAACGAGCCATCGCTTGTTTAATTCCGTTTTGATACAACTCATTTGCATCTTCACCACCAAGGTTGAATAAGGCAGCTTCGGCACGTAAAAACCATATTTCCGAAGCTGTCATTATATCAATAGGTTGATCACGGTTCAACATTAAATCTCCGGGTACCGAGATATTAGATCTTACATAAAAACTTAATGCCGCATCTGTGAGACCATTTGGCATTCCAACATAATCGCCATCTGGGTTTGGTTTTACCAGGGCCTCTAACCTTGGATCATTATTCGCAACTAACCAGTCAACTAATTTTTTACTAACATTATACTGATAGGTACCGGATTGATATTCAATCTTTAAGTTATACCATGGATTGTACAATTCTCCCCGGTCGCTTTCCCAATGCTCCAACTTTGCATTTTGACTATTATCTTCAATTAAGGGTTTCGTCAGGCAATCGGCAATAATGGCATTGTATTTCCCGGGATCTGCAAAGCGGGCACGCATGGCAAGCCGTAACCTCAAAGAATTAATAAAACGCTCCCACTTCTCCAAATCATTGTAATACAAAGGATCCTGACTAGAAAATCCATCCTCAGGATCAGCATTTACTATGATAGTGCGAAACGCTTCAAGCTGTTCTACCATATCGGCGTATATAAGTTCTTGCTTATCGTATTTAGGAAGAAGAATTTCGTATTTTCCCATACCTGCTTCGAAATAAGGTACATCTCCAAAATAATCAGTGAGTTTTGCAAAAGTTACTATAGCCATAGTTTTTGCCATTGCAATCCTCACTTCGTTTATATTTCCCTCTTGCGAGTTCATTACAACTATTTCATTGGCATACTTTATAACATTTCCGTATGCTCCCTTGAACAATTCCTCAGCAATATCGCCTTGTTGATGTGAATCGAGATACTGATCGATACTTTTTTGCCAGGAGTTGGATATGGCCTGATGCGCGTATTGAGCTCCAAAATCTTGTTGCCATCTTTCCAGACGATCGCGGGCCACATTTCGAACCAGGCTGGCGAACAAAAAATCATCCGGCACTTCAGTCAGCGCATTTGGATTTTTGTTCATTTCTTCAAAACGCTCGTTACAAGACGGAATTATTAGCAGTATTATAAAGAGAACAATTATCCCTTTCAGCACATTTCTCTTTTTATTTTTGATTGTATTTTTCATGCTCTTATTTTAATTGATGAGATAATTTTAGAAACCTAAATTAAGATTGAATCCAAAGCTACGTGTTCCTGGCATTGAATTCCATTCGAATGCAGAACCAAAATTACCGGCATTAAAACCAGATTCCGGATCAATACTATCAGTAGCGAGGTACAGGAAGAATAAGTTTCTTCCTACCAGTGATAGATTTGCATGAGCTATAAAAGAGTTATCCAACCACTTCTTTGGGAGATTGTATCCTAACACAACTTCCCTTAAACGAACATTAGAAGCATCCTTGATGTAATCAGCTACAATCCCACGATTCAACGTTGTTTCAACATGTCTGAATATTGGTTGTACCGGGATATCATTGGGTTGCCCTGTTTCCACATTCACTCCATCCTGAATATAGCCATCGGGAAATACTCCCGGAATTGGTGAAAAGTGTCCAAATCCCTCGTGGGTAGAATACCATTCTTCGCGTCCTTCAAGTGAAGTTACTCCTGTACCAAATAAATCCTGGTAAAGCAAACTTTGTGAATAATATTCACCTCCTATCTGGAAATCTATCAAAAAGCTAAGATTAAAATTTTTATAGCTAAAATTATTTGACAAGCCTCCAATAAAGTCAGGATTAATCGATCCCAGCTTTTTGTAATCTCCTTTCATCCCGAATCCGGCAGGATCAACTAAAATGTTACCTTTTTCATCCCGTGCATAATCGATACCATATATCTCACCAAACTCTCCACCAACACGAGCCTCTACTATCGCCCAGTCAAAAATTGATGTTCTCAATACAATGTTTTCTACCTGTTGGTATTCATCGGCATACAAACTAACTACCTCCGAAATATTTTTCGACATATTGAAAGTTACATCCCAACGCAAGCCATCAGCCTTTTCAACAGGAGTTCCGTTAATTTGAAATTCAAAACCTTTATTGGATAACTCACCCGAGTTGATCCATCGATCGTTCCAACCTGATGAAACTGCCGTTTTTACTTTCATAATTTGGTTAACTGTATACGCATCATACCAGGTAAAATCTATTCCAAGACGATTGTTGAAAAAACCAAGATTTGTACCTATTTCCAGGGAATAAGTATTCTCTGGCATTAGGTTTGAGTTAGCAAGTGTGCCACTCATGCCTCCGGTAGAATATGGTAGTTGCGACTGGTCAACACTGTAATAATCGTTCAGGTTATAAGCACCTGTGTCGTTACCTACTTTTGCATAGGACCCACGAAGTTTTCCACTGCTAAATACCGATGATTTGATGTCTAACAATTCAGTGAAAAGAAAACTTATATTTTCAGAATGATAAAAATATGAGTTCTGATTATTCTTTGTTGGTAGTGTAGACGACCAATCGTTTCTCAAGGTAAAATCAAAATAGAGGTAATTTTTCAAGGAAATTTGCCCTAATCCGAGAGCCGACCAAACTTCCTTTTCATTGAAGCTTTCCCAGGTTCCGAAGTTTTCCAGGTTACTCATCGTATAAAAACCGGGAACCCTCCAATTGTCGCCACTTTGATATATTCCTTTGTTCTGATTATATCTGTAGTTTCCACCCACATTTAAATCTATCTTTATATTTTCTGATGGCTGGATTTTGTAAGTAAGCAGGGCATCTGTATTCCACTCGATATTGTTTTCAAATCCTTGTCGGTAATCTCCTTTAAAATTAGCGTGATTTTTACTTCCCTTTGCTGAATACTCTTTAGCAGTTCTATTCATAAAGTCGAATCCGGAACGCGTTAACAAGCTTAAATTTTCCAGTATATTAAATTTAGCCGACAGAAGTGTTTGTATTCGATCTCTCGAATCTTCGTTGTGCTTGTTTTCCAATCCCCAGTAAGGATTTCCGGCGGAACGGTCCCAGGCCCAAAATTCTTGTCCGTTACTATCGACAGTGTTGTTTTTAAGGTCTTCTAAACTAACGCTTCGTGGCATTCCGTTAAAAGACCAACCTGCAGCAGAAACTCCTTCCGCCAGATCGGGTCGATTTTTAGCTTTATGATGAATGTAGGTAACTTTACCATCCACGTCAACCACCTTCCCAAGCTTTGTATAACCACGTAAATTCAATGTCTGTTTACTCAAAGTATTATTGGGTATAATACCATTACTATGCTGATCGGTAATGGAAGTACGGAAATTGGTTTTACTGTCACCACCTTCAAAAGCTACTGTATTTTGCATTGAAGTTCCCATCTCATAAAATTCCTTAAATGGGTTTGGCTGTGGTACCAGGGGCACTTCCTTTCCCAGGTAATTGGTAACCATTTGCCCTTCCATTTTTTGTCCCCAACTCCAAATGTATGGTTCCGTTCCTCGAATAGCCAGAATATCAGGTGGATATTCTCCAAATGCACCCTGTCCATAAACATTCTGAAGATTGGGATACAAATAGGGTTGCTCAACAGTAAAATTTGAACTTACAGAAACACCTATGCCTTTTCGATGCGTACCTTTTTTGGTTGTAATTAATATTACTCCATTCGCCCCTCTTGAACCGTAAGCTGCAGAAGCACCGGCACCTTTCAATACACTCATCGATTCTACATCCTCGGGATTAATATCAGATAAGGCATCCCCCATATCTTTCTGTTCACCTCCTTTGGTTCCAACTGTCCCAAAAGTACCTCCGGCAACCGGAATTCCATCAATTAC
Source organism: uncultured Prolixibacteraceae bacterium (assembly GCA_913063265.1). Taxonomy (GTDB): domain Bacteria; phylum Bacteroidota; class Bacteroidia; order Bacteroidales; family Prolixibacteraceae; genus Draconibacterium. Next base: position 4,212 of record CAJXZG010000154.1, read on the forward strand.
AATAAGGGGTCTGTTATTTCCGGATAATGACGAGATTCCCCGTAAAACAACGCGTGTAGAACCATCAACACCCGAGGGTGTGGTGTTAATCTGAAGCCCCGCCACTTTTCCTGCCAGAGAGTTTATCACATTACTCTCTTTGGCTATTGAAATTTCTTCGCTATCTACCTGTGAAATGGAATATCCCAACGACTGTTTTTCGCGTTGAATGCTTAATGCGGTAACAACTACCTCATCAATTGCTTCTATGTTTTCTTGTAATTCAACATTAAGTATGGTTCTACCGTTTAAAGGAATTTCCTGGCTTTCAAAACCAATAAATGAAAATACTAAAACAGCGTATTTATCGGGAACATTTATTGAAAAGTTTCCATCCATATCACTTATAACACCTTGTGTTGTTCCCTTTACAACTACATTTACCCCCGGTAATCCCTGCGGTTCGGCGGCCGATGTTATTTTACCCGAAATTATTGCCGATTGCTGTTCTTCTCCTGCAGGCACCACAACAATTAGCTTATCTTCCATTAAGCGAAAGGTCAAATTTGTTTGTGAGTTTAGTTCTTCAATTACATTTTGGATTCCTACATTCCTTACTTTCAATGAAACCGGCATTTTAAGATCAATCAAATCATCGTTGTAGAAGAACCGATATCCACTTTCATCCTGTATGGCTTTAAATACATCCTGTAAGGCAAGGTTCTCAATACTAAGGCTTATGTTTTCTGTTTGTGCAAAAACATTGGAAACAAAAACAAAACAGAAAATTAGACTTGTCAGTTTTATTTTCATAAATTCTAATTTAGTTCTGATAGTTATTATATGGACCTTTATTTAGTTTGTTCTTTTAACCAAATTTCACGTTCATCAATTTCATAATTGATTTTAGCAGCAATACTAATTGCTTCAATTACCTGCTCAACGGTTTCGTTCTCAAGTGAACCTGTAAATTTCAGTGCTTTGAGGTTTTTATTTTCAAAATAAATTTTCACATCGTATTTACGTTCCAGTTTTACAGCCAACTCTTCCAATGTTTCGCTTGAAATAAAAAGTGTTCCATCTTTCCATGAGGTAAACTCTTTGGGATCAATTCCTTTGGAGATCAGGTAGGTAAGTTTTTGTTCTTTCTTTGCTACATTGTTTACTTCATTTTCAACCTTTTTCTCATCACCTGCAAATTCCTTCACCTCATTTGTTTTTTTGTAATAAACAACCCTTTGGTTAGGTTTCAGCATTACCTCATCCGTGGTTTTATTTGCAAAGTTTGTTCTTGTAACTCCAATACTTCCTTCAATAAGTGTGGCTTCAATGGTACCTTCTTCCGGATAGGATTTTACATTAAAAGTGGTACCATAAGCTTTTACATTAAGTTCTGAGGTTTTAACTATAAATACTTTTTCAGGATTGGTTGCAATATTAAAATATGCTTCGCCTGAAAGTTCAAGCACCCTTTCTTTTTGGCCAAATTGTGTTGAATATTTTAGGTTACTTCCGGCATTCAACCATACTTTCGAGCCATCGGGCAAAGTAACAGTTGATTTTGCACCTTGTGGTGTATTTATTTCATAATAAGATAAATGCTTGGATTTTGTATTAAAAATTGAATAGGAAACGGCAAACGATAATAACGCACCTAACAAAAATACAGCAGCTATTCGAGGTAACCAGTGTAAAAATAATCCTTTTGAATCTAATGTAGCTTTTTCTTTGGCCTTTACTTTCTCAAGTAGGGTTGACCATTCTTCTGCCAGGTATAATTCATTGTACCTGGAAACGAGTTCTGAAGATTGCCATAAAGTTCGGTAATCATATAATTCTTTGGCTAGTGACGGATTATGTTTAATTAAACTCAACAGTAATTTTTCATCTCGAGGTGTGATATTTTTTTC
>CAJXZG010000155.1 GCA_913063265.1 uncultured Prolixibacteraceae bacterium
GTTAAGTTATTAGTATTTGTCCCACCTTTTTGACCTATACTTATTGGTGCCAAACCTGGCCCATTCCCGTAATGAACCGGTACCCTCCCGCGAAGATCAGGAAGTGCAAACGTTGTTCTTCCATCGCCACCATATTGGGTTCCTAACAAAGAAAAAAGTGCCTGATATTGTGCAATTGGCAACAATTGCCCTTCACATTTTGCCCAGCCACGGGGAGCAAAATTAAATCCAAAAGCCTGAATCTGGCCAATAAATGGTTCCATAATTGTATAATTTTAATGGTTAATATCTTTCATCTGTCTAAAATTGTTTATTTATAATAATAACAGATGGAACTCACATGTCCCGAAAGCTATCGGAATATTCATCTGTCTTTGTGAAATTGTTTATCATGCTCGTTTAATTCATTTTAAATAAAAGGGTATGGATTCAACCACCCGGAGCGAATATCTGTATGCAAATCAGTGAAGCTTAGATCAAACTCCCCTTCAATGTTAATTTCCTTGGCAATCTTGTTGGTAAGGATTTGATTTCCTTTTATTCCTGTGTAACATAGATAGACAGGATTGTTTACCAATCCGTTATTATTGACGGTTATTTTTCCTGCAGGTGAATTTACCTTGCAGTTTTTTAAAGCATTTGCCAAATGAATTCCTGACAATTCATTCCTGCAGTTTTCCACCGATGAATTTATTATCAGTCCGGTTTCGTAACCTAAAAATCCAAATTGGCCGGGATCTTTTGAATATGCCTGCAGGTAGGATGAAATAAAATTTCTATTTTCTGTATTTTTTACATTTTTATTCCAGCAGCTAAAGTTTTCTATTTTGTTGGCAGTAGTCCCTGACCGTAACAAATTATTTTCATCAGTTGCAAATGATGTTGAAAGTAATGGCAGATTAATATCCTGAATTTTTGCGATATTGAAGAACGTATTTGCAAAATCTCCATTCAAAAAAACATAAATGCAGTCTGCTTCTAATTCCTTTATATTATCAAATGTCTTATGGAAAAATTCGTTGTCATTCTGTCCTTTTACGAAGGTTTTGGTAATTGTTCCACCTGCCTCTTCCACACCTTTATAAAAGGCTATTAAAGCATCATATCCACTATCAAACAAGGAACTAACAACAACAATGTTTTTACCGTACTTTTCAACTGCCAGTTTTCCTGTTAAATATGAATTCTTAAATAAATCTAAGGAATTAAAAAACATGTAGGGATTTTTCCTTTTTGTATCTGAAATGTAGTTTTCTCCAGCGTTAGCAATTAAAACTGGTAATTTATTTTCTTGTGCGAGTTCACCAAGTTCCAGCGTAGATTCCGAATTAAGTAAACCAACAATAAGATTTACCTTGTTTTCAAAAATCAATTGCTTTGCTTTTTTTGATGCAAGGTATGAAGAACCATATTTTACAGATTCTGTAAAAACATCAAAACTCTTTAACTCAATTCTATTCCTTTCATTCAATCCCAGTTTGAAACCATTTAAAAAAGATTCAGAATATTGTTTGTTATTTTCTGATTGAGGAAGTAAAACACCCACCTTTAGTGTACCATTTTTAATACTGAGAGTTTCAGCTGAAACTTTGGAAGAAGTTAAGATCGCACCGCTTAATCCCGTACCGAATAGTTTAAGGAAATTTCTTCTATCTTTCATATTGAGTGATTGTAAGATTAATCAGGTATAAATTTCTTAAAGTAATTTACGACCTTTTATTCTCTTTTACCAATTAATTATATTAATAAATTTTAATTTGGTATTTATCGTTAAATTATTTTAAGTATACAATCCTTATTTATTATGGCGTTTTTGATAAATAATTATTGAAAATAAATTTTGAAAAATAGCTCAATCTGACTTACCTATTTTGAACAAAGTTTACATAATTACAGAGAAAAATGAGTTTCATTTTTATAAATTGTACTGAAAAGGGAAAATATTCACCCTGATTTTCAGAGAAATGCATAAGTTTCACACAATATAAATTCAACTTAAAGGAAAGGACTTCCTAAATATATAGTATTGAACAAAACTAACTTTGGCAGGCCATAATTATTGAAAAATCAATACAAATTAGAAATAATAAATATTTCTCTTGTGGAATATACATAAGTGAAAAAACACATAAATTCTACAGATTAGTTTTAAAACTCAAGAAATAGAAAGAAAAAACTGAATTTAGAATTGAATAATAAACTGGCTTTAAAACATTTTAAAAAGTTCAGGTTTAAAACAACAGAAATCTTTGGGTAGGTATAATTTATATGTAAAGAATGGAAATCAAACAAAAAACAGAAACCTGTCGGTTTCTGTTTTTAAATAATATAATTAAAATCAAGTTTCTTAAACCATTGGATACTTTTTAAATATAGCCTCCGATTTCATTAATATATCAACATATTGTGCGCGTTGGTATGAAAATGGATCTTTAATGCTTTTTCTTGACAGTTTACCCCTGAAATCATCAAGTGACTTGTATCCTTTGTCGTCCATCCACTTGTTCAATTCAATTAGTATATCGGAAACAACTCCGGGCTGGTTTCGATAGATAGTGCTTACCATTTGAACCGCATCAGCTCCGGCCAAAATCATTTTAATAACATCGTTGGCATCATAAACTCCTCTACTGATACAAATACTTCCATCCAGGTTTCCATATAATAAGCCGGCATAGCGTAAACCCAGCATTCTGTCTTTTGGGTTACTTAATTCCCATGGATAGTGAAATTCCTCTTTTTCAATATCAATATCGGGTTGGAAAAAACGGTTAAAAAGCACATAGGCATCTGCACCCGCCTCATCAACTTTTTTAATAAAATTAAGCGGATTGGTATAAAACATACTTATTTTTACACTTACCGGTATTTTAACTGCTTTTTTAACTGCCTTAACAATTTGAATCTGCTTGTCTTCCAACGATTGCCCGGTTACTTCAAAATAACCCGGAACTGCGTAAAGATTTATTTCCAATCCGTCAACACCGGTTTTTTCCAATTCTTTTGCATATTCCACCCAGGTTGGTTCATAAATGGCATTCAAACTTGCAAATACAGGAACATTAACACTGTCTTTCAATTTTTTCAAATTGTACAAATGCTCTTTTGGTCCACCATGTTCAATATCAGGAAAGAGCTTGGTCATTTCTGCGCCTCTGTTTTCGTATTCCGATAAATCTTCATCCATCTGAAGATTTTCCAGTTGAATTTGCTCCTCAAAAAGAGACCTGTAAACGATCGCCCCTATTCCGGCTTCTTCTATTTGTTTTATTGTTTCCGGTTTTGCAACAAGGTTACTTGCACCAAGAATTAACGGGTTCTTCAATTTAATACCCATATAAGTTGTTGAAAGATCTGCCATAATTATTGATTTTTATTGATTTTAAACGTTTTTATATCAGAAACTAAAATAGTGATATTTTGTTCAACAAAACAATCAAAAAAAAATAAACAATTTGGGTATGGAAACAAAAAAACCATCCGCCAGTTGACAGATGGTTTTTCCTAAATGTTTTAAAATAAGCTTACAACAAACTTAAGGTCACGGTTAATCCAGCCATTACAACTGAAACCATTGTCATTAATTTTATAAGAATATTTAAGGATGGACCGGAAGTATCTTTAAAAGGATCACCAACAGTGTCGCCAACAACTCCTGCTTTGTGTGCTTCACTTCCTTTCCCTCCATAATTACCTTTTTCAATGAATTTTTTAGCATTATCCCATGCACCTCCGGCATTATTCATAAATACTGCCAATGTAAAACCAGCGGTCAACCCACCTGCCAAAAGGCCAATAACACCTGCAACTCCCATTGCAGCACCAACTACAATTGGAACAATGATTGCAACCAGGGATGGTAACAACATTTCCTGCTGTGCACCTTTTGTTGAAATTTCAACACATTTTGCATATTCAGGCGTTCCGGTTCCTTCAAGAATACCTTTAATTTCACGGAACTGACGACGAACTTCTTCTACCATCGCACCTGCTGCACGACCAACAGCTTTCATAGTTAAAGCACTAAACAAAAATGCCATCATAGAACCCAGAAAAATTCCACCAAGGAACATAGGATTGAATAATGTAATATCATAAGCAGCTGAAAAATCTTTAACAGAAGCAGTTGAAATTTTTACTGCTTTAATTCCTTCTTCAACTTTTGGTGCTATATCATAATAGAATACATATTCACCTTTTGTTACAAAACCCTCGCCAGCTTTTGCAATTTTACCAAACCACAAACGAACTTCTTCCATATATGCAGAAATCAGTGCCATAGCTGTAAGCGCTGCCGAACCTATAGCAAAACCTTTTCCGGTTGCAGCAGTTGTATTTCCCAGCATATCCAAAGCATCAGTACGCTCGCGCACTTCAGGAGGAAGTTCTGACATTTCTGCGTTACCACCTGCATTATCCGCAATCGGTCCAAACGCATCTGTTGCCAAAGTGATACCCAAAGTTGAAAGCATACCTACAGCTGCAAATCCAATTCCATATACACCCATAGCAAATTGAGAAGCACCTCCGGCGGCATAAAATGCACCAAGAATTCCAAGTACAATTGTTACAACCGGTATCCATGTTGAACTCATACCAACAGCAATACCATCTATAATAGTTGTAGCAGGTCCTTGCTGAGCCTGCTCTGCAATACCTTTTGTAGGTTTGTACTCATCTGAAGTATAATATTCGGTTGCCTGCCCAATAATCACACCGGCTGCCAAACCGATAATTACTGCCCAGAAAACACCCCAGGTAATCCAACCTGCGAATGCCAGTCCTACAAGAGCAAGAAGTATTAAAACAGAACTTCCAAATGTTCCGATAAAAAGTGCTCTTAATAATGTTTTTTGAGTAGCAGATTCTTTTGTACGAACCATGTATATACCTATAATAGAAAGTACAATTCCAATTGCCGCAACGATCATTGGAGCAGTAACGGCTTTAATCGGATCAATACCTGTTTTTTCCAGTGCAATTGCAGGAAGTGCGGCTCCCAAAGCGGCAGTAGCCAAAATAGAACCTGCATAAGATTCGTAAAGATCGGCACCCATACCGGCAACATCACCTACGTTATCACCAACATTATCAGCAATTGTTGCAGGATTACGTGGATCATCTTCGGGAATACCAGCTTCGACCTTACCCACTAAATCAGCTCCAACATCGGCTGCTTTAGTGAAAATCCCACCTCCGACACGGGCAAACAAAGCTTGCAAAGAAGCTCCCATACCAAAAGTCAGCATTGTTGTCGTAATAAGGATCAACTTCTCCGATTCGGTTGCTGAATCAACAAAGTAGTTCAACGTAATAAACCACAGAGAAATATCCAAAAGGCCAAGACCGACAACAACGAGTCCCATCACAGCTCCGCTGCGAAAAGCAACGCGTAATCCATGATCCAAACTTTGGTTTGCAGCATAAGCCGCACGTGAACTGGCGGCAGTCGCCGTCTTCATCCCAAAGAAACCAGCCAACCCTGAGAAGAATCCACCCGTCAAAAAGGCAAACCATACCCAGTTATTTTGGACATGTAAACCATAGGAAAGCCAGGCAAACAGAGCCGTAATGACAATAAAAACACACAGTACAATTTTGTATTGTTGTTTAAGATATGCAATAGCGCCACATCGAACGTGATAAGCGATACGTTTCATATCGTCCGTTCCTTCACTTTCCCCCATCATTTGATGGTAAAAGTAATAGGCAAAA
>CAJXZG010000156.1 GCA_913063265.1 uncultured Prolixibacteraceae bacterium
TCCCATTCCGAACAGAGAAGTTAAGCCCGCCAGCGCCGATGGTACTGCGTAAAAGTGGGAGAGTAGGTCGCTGCCAACTTTATTAAGCCTGATTCTTATTCAAGAGTCAGGCTTTTTTTATTAAAAGGAATATGGGAGAGCCCCGACGATAAATGTCGGGATGCAGATATCCGCCGGTTGGCGGATCGTCAGCATAGGTCGCTGCCAATTTTATTAAAAGCCTGGTTCTTTTTAAGAGTCAGGCTTTTTTATTTTTCAAAAGCAAACCTTTTGCAATAGAAACATTTTACTTTAGAACAAAAAATTTGTAATCTGATATTTGCATAAGGTAATATTACAGCCAAATAACAATAACTAAATTGTAAATTCGTTTCAATCTAAACTAATTTGTCTATGATAAAATATTTACCAGGTAAACTCGAATTTTCTTGGTTTTTTATTGCCCTCCTGGGGTTTATCATTGTATTGCCATTTTCTCATGCTTTAGTTTCGATTTTTGGAGGTGTTATTTTTGTTATAGCTTTAATTGAAGACAATTGGAAGAATAAAATAGACCGGCTAAAAGAAAGCAAATATCTTTTAGCTTTTCCAGCTATTTATTCTATGTACATAGTTAGCTATTTACTGTTTTACAGGGAAGGGAGTTCAACATATGATCTTCAAAAAGCAATGTTTTTCCTTGTATTGCCCGTTGGATTTATTTTTGGTAAACCATTATCAAATAAACAAAAGCGGTTTCTCTTTTATGCGTTTGTATTTTCCGTTTTTGTAGCCATCTTGTTAGCGCTATTTAACTATTTTACTTTAAGTCAAACGGAAAATTTTGAGGTTCATAGTATAAGTATTATATCTCATATCAGATTCAGTTTTCAACTTGCTTTGGCAGCTTGGTTTTTAATATTATTTATTTCAAAAAATAAGAATACAACTTCATTTAATCAAAAGTTGAGTTTAATAATATTAACGGCATTTATTACGGGATTTTTATTTTTCCAACAATCGTTAACCGGAATTTTTGCATTTGTGACAAGTGTTTTATTTTTTCTTGTTTATTCGATTATTCAATTTCAAAAGAAATATAGAAATCTTATTATTTCGTTTTTGCTTTTGTTTACAATAATTCCAATAATTTATGTCTCATGGGTGGTTTATTCTTTTTATGATATAGAAGAAGTTAGTTTTAGTGAGCTTGAGGAAAAAACAATAAATGGAAACTTGTATGAGCATCACTTACAAAATAAATCTGTAGAAAATGGGAACTACACTTTTTTATATATATGTCATGATGAATTACGCGATGAATGGAATAAAATTTCGGATATTAAATACGATGATGATTTGCCAAACGGCTTTCCACTTTATTCTGTTTTGATACGCTATATGACTTCGAAGGGACTGCGAAAGGATGCAAATGGATTTAATTCCATGACCAAACAGGATATTAAAAATGTAGAAAATGGTATGGCGAATATTATTTATGAAAAAAAATACTCACTGTATCCTCGAATTTATCAGACTGTTTGGGAATTTTACATGTATTCAGAGACTGGTGATCCAAATTATCAATCATTTTCACAACGTATTGAATTTTCAAAAGCTGCTTTATCTATTATTAAAAGAAATTTTTGGTTTGGTGTAGGTAGTGGAAACTGGAAACAAGAGTTTGCTCAAACATACAAGTCGAGTAATTCAAAGTTGCGAAAAGAACTATATGCATCATCTCATAACCAGTATTTAAATTATTGGGTTAAGTTTGGTTTTGTCGGTTTATTAATTATTCTTTTTTTATTGATTTATCCGGTCATCAAAACTAAAAGTTATACAGATTCATTATTTCTTGTTTTTTTGGTGTTTATGTTATTTGCAAATTTTGCCGATTCAAACTTTGAATCACATATGGGGAGTTCATTCTTTGTTTTCTTCTTTTGTCTGTTTATTATACGCCCAAGAAAATCGTATTTATACCTGAAAAATAAATAGCAAAAAATCATTGTTTTATTTTTGAATATGAAAAGATGAATTTCCTGATTCGACAATCATGTCCATTCTATTTGTTCATTGATACAAGCTTATTATTTTTGAATAATAATAATCAAATATGAGTCTAAAAGTAGTTTTTATTGGAGCAGGTAACCTTGCGTCACAACTTTCAAAAGCAATTCAGAACAACGGTTTTAAAATTATTCAGGTATACAGTAGAAGTAAAAAATCCGCTACAGAACTGGCTGAAATACTTTCAGTTAGTTATACAACAAACATAAAGGAGATTGATAAAAATGCAGATATCTATTTTATTGCCTTAAAAGATTCGGTAATAAAAGAGGTACTAGCACAAATTGATTTTCAAAACAAACTAATTGTTCATTGTTCAGGTAGTCTGCCACTTTCTGTTTTAACCGACTATTCTGATAATTGTGGAGTATTCTATCCTTTGCAAACCTTTACAAAATCAAGATTTGTAGATTTTTCTGAAATTCCTGTTTTTATAGAATCTGAAAAAAAGGAAAATGAAGAACTATTAAAATCTATTGCTGAAAAAGTATCAGAAAAGGTGGAAAATATGGGATCAGAACAAAGAAAGATTTTACACGTTTCGGCTGTGTTTGCCTGTAATTTTGTTAATTACATGTACACTGTGGCTGCGGATATTTTAAAATCCAATAATATCTCATTTGATGTAATTAAACCACTAATACTTGAAACAGCAAGAAAGGTACAGGAAATGGAGCCGGTATTAGCTCAAACCGGTCCTGCAGTTCGTTTTGATGAAAACGTGATTAATGAACATTTGAAAGAGTTAGAGAATTTTGGTGATTACCACGAATTGTACAAATCGATTTCAAAGCGTATTTTTGAACATCACAAATCGTAAAAAATGGGATTTTTTAAGGAAGAACTTAAAAATGTTAAAGCATTTATTTTTGACGTTGATGGCGTTTTATCAAAAGATGTTTCGCCGTTAAATAAAAAAGGAGATCCGGTTCGGACATCGAATGTAAAAGATGGTTTTGCAATCAGAAATGCAATTAATTTTGGATTTCCAATTGCCGTGATTACAGGAGGAGGATTGGAAGGTGTCCGGCTACGTCATGAAAAACTGGGAGTAAAATATTATTACGACAATGCTCGCGACAAGGTAAAATGTTTAAACGATTTTTCGGAAAAAACAGGAATTCGTCCGGAGAATATATTATTTATGGGCGATGATCTGGTTGATTATCAGGTGATGACAGTAGTTGGAATTCCGGTTTGCCCGAAAGATGCAGTGGAAGATATAAAGGCAATATCAAAGTATATTTCTGACAAAAATGGGGGTGAAGGTTGTGTTCGCGATGTTATAGAACAAGCACTTCGGGCCCAGAATAAATGGTTTACTAAAGATATGCTTTTTCAAAATGCATTTTAATGGACTGGTTGCCTAAATACAATTACATTCTCGCCTCAAAATCACCACGCAGACAAGAACTTTTAAAATCTCTGGGTGTTCAATTCAAAGTTATGGTCCAGGATGGAGACGAAAATTTTCCGGAATCATTGAAAAAAGAAGAGATTCCTGTTTTTTTGGCCAAACTAAAAGCTCAGTCCTTCAGGAACAGTTTAGTTGAAAACGATCTTTTGATTACAGCCGATACCATTGTTTGGTTTGATGGAAAAGTATTAGGGAAGCCTGCGAATAAATCGGAGGCAATTCAGACGCTAAAGGAATTGAGCGGGAAAGAACACCAGGTAATTTCCGGAGTTTGCCTGACTTCTACAAAAAAACAGAATTCATTTTTTTCAGTTTCAAATGTAAAATTTAAAGACCTCTCAATAACAGAAATAGAATATTATGTTTCTGAATACCAGCCGTTTGACAAGGCTGGTTCATATGGTATACAGGAGTGGATTGGATACATAGGAATTACTCACATCGAAGGCTCTTTTTACAATGTAATGGGATTGCCAATTCAGCAACTTTATTCGGAAATACTTAAATTTTAACACTCAGAATATTTAGGTTTCAAAATTTTGAATGTTACAAAACAGAAAATATTGAGTTTTGTAATAAAAACCCTTTTTAGAAATTATCCGTAAATTGATAATAACGATACTAAAATCAATATTATGAATTACCGGGTTAAACTTATAACAGTACTTTTCCTTTCAGTCTTTTTATTAAATTCATGCTTTACAAATCATAAAAAAAATGTAAACGTAGGTTTATTGATTCACTCTTTTGATAGTGAAAGATGGGAAAATGACAGAGACTATTTTGTAAACAGAGTAGAAGAACTTGGCGGCAGTGTGATGGTGGAAGTAGCGGATAATGATGCCGATAAACAGCTGGAACAGGCTAAATCTTTGCTGGCTAAAGGTGCCGAAATTTTGGTTGTTATTCCGGTTGATCAGTTTGCTGCTGCCGAAATTGTAAAAGAAGCACATGCACGTGAAGTCAAAGTAATTTCGTACGACCGATTAATTAAAAACTGTAAACTTGATTTTTATGTTTCTACGGATAATGTAAAAATTGGAGAATTACAAGCCAATTATCTTACACGAATTAAACCTGTTGGTAATTACGCTATTGTTGGCGGTGCTAAGACAGATAATAACAGTATTTTTTTGGCACTTGGACAAATGAATGAACTTGCCCCACTTATCGAAAAAGGCGATATTAAAGTTGTTTATAATGAGTTTACCAATGAATGGAGCGAAGAAGAGGGGTATGATCATGTGAATAAAATTCTGAATATGGGAGAGGAGATTGATGCCATTATTGCCGGAAATGATGCAATTGCAATGGGAGCAATAAAAGCTTTGCGCGAAACTGGGAAGGAAGGAGATGTATTAATTGCCGGTATGGATGCCGACCTTGAAAATCTGCAGGAAATTGTTGCAGGCCATCAAACCTGCACGGTTTATAAACCCTATGAAAAATTAGCTACCACAGCCGCAGAACTGGCGATAAAACTTGGTAGGGGAGAAGAAAGTGAGAAAACCTTTCAAACTATTAGTAATGGTGAAAGATTAGTACCTGCAGTGTTTCATGACGGGATGATTGTTAACCGTGAAAATCTGAAACTAACCGTAATTTCTGAAGGATATCAGAAAGAAGAAGAAATTTATAAATAAAGTTTTTTAAAATCTAAAATTTTAATGGGGATTCTGAACTTACCAGAATCCTCTTTTTGTTTATTGTCAACTATTTAAAATATTTTGAAACATAATCGATTGATAGCTGTTATTTTTCATTTACATTGATTAGATTTAATAAAACAATTGAAAATCAAACTTTATGACTACAACAGAAAATAGAAGTTTTAGTAATGCAAACTGGTGGATTGCATTATTAAAGGGGGCAATGCTCATTGTTTTTGGAATTTGGATTTTACGATCTCCGGCAGAAAATATTGTTAAATTAAGTATTGTTTTTGGAATTTTAATAATTATAAGCGGCTTGCTGGAAGTATGGCTGGCATTTAGAAACAGACAAAAACATATTGAATGGCAATGGACATTGACAAGCGGGATATTGGATATTCTTCTCGGTGCATTTC
>CAJXZG010000157.1 GCA_913063265.1 uncultured Prolixibacteraceae bacterium
ATATACCTCATTGTCATGCGTCCCTGGTTATTACGACCACCGGACTTTTTAATGGGCTCCAACAATGATTTTTCAGGCGTAGATGCAGTAATGGTATCAAAAGCGCCAATAATCTTGTGCCTTTGACCCGGAGTTACTGGTTTTAATTTTCTTACTGCCATTTTATATTAAATATTACTATAAAAGTCAATACTTTGTCCTTCTTCCAAAGTAACAATTGCCTTTTTGAAAGCTTTTGTTTTACCGGTAATAATACCTCCTTTAGTATATCTGGACTTTACTTTTCCACCATACACCATGGTATTCACTTCAACTACATTCACATCATAAAGAGCTTCAACAGCCTTTTTAATCTGTGGTTTTGTTGCTTTGCGATCTACCACGAATCCGTAACGATCGAATCGTTCAGATTGCTGTGTCATTTTTTCGGTAACCAATGGTTTTACTAAAATATCCATTTCTTAATCGCCTTAAAGTTTAAATGCTTCTTCAATTTTACTAACAGATCCCTCCATGAAAACAATAGTTTTCGCGTTCAAAATCTGATATGTATTTAATTCAGAAGCAGTTACAACCGATACGTCCTTCAAATTTCGCGAGGACAAATATATACTATTATTTTCTACTGGTAAAACGAAAAGTGACTTTTTATCAGCAATTTGCAAATTAGTTCTGATTGCCACCATTTCTTTGGTTTTTGGAGTCTCAATATTAATATCTTCAACCACCAAAATACTATTCTCTGCAGCTTTATAAGTAAGTGCAGATTTTCTTGCCAATTGTTTTACTTTTTTATTCAGTTTGAAATCGTAATTGCGTGGACGTGGGCCAAAAATAGTACCACCACCACGGAACAAAGGAGATTTTATGCTACCGGCACGTGCTGTACCTGTACCCTTTTGTTTTTTAATCTTACGGGTACTTCCTGTAATCTCTCCGCGTTCTTTCGATTTACTTGTTCCCTGCCTTTGGTTGGCCATGTATTGTTTTACGTCGAGGTAAATCGCATGGTCATTAGGCTCAATACCGAAGATCTGTTCGTTTAACGTAACTTTTCTTCCGGTTTCTTTTCCTTCTTTATTCAGTACTTTTAGTTCCATTGCTTCCTAATCATTAAGTATGAACCTTTGGCTCCAGGTACTGAACCTTTTACCACAATTAAATTCTTCTCCGGAACTACTTTAATAACAAGTAAGTTTTCGATAGTAATACTTTTACCACCGTCTCTTCCTGCCATTCTCATTCCTTTAAATACACGCGATGGCCAAGATGATGCACCAATAGAACCTGGCGCACGTAACCTGTTGTGCTGTCCGTGTGTGGCATCGTTAACTCCTCTGAAGTTATGCCTTTTTACTACTCCCTGGAAACCTTTACCTTTTGAGACTCCGTCAACATCAACATAGTCATTTTCGTGGAAAATGCTTGCATCAATAACTTGTCCCACTTCGTACTCTTCCTGGTAGGTGTTGTGAAACTCGGCTACTTTTTTCTTAGGTGTTACCCCAGCTTTTTTGAAATGCCCGAACTCAGCTTTTGTGGTGTGCTTTTCTTTCTTGTCACCATAAGCAAGTTGAAGCGCTTCATAGCCGTCAGTTTCGGCGGTCTTCACTTGTGTGATTACACAAGGACCGGCCTCGATCACAGTGCATGGGATATTTTTCCCCTCAACACTGAATACGGATGTCATTCCGATTTTTTTTCCAATAATACCAGCCATTTTTCGACTACTTTTTAGTTATCAAACTTTAATTTCTACTTCGACACCACTTGGAAGCTCCAGCTTCATTAAGGCGTCAATTGTTTTTGCGGTTGAGCTGTAAATGTCAATCAATCTTTTGTATGACGACAACTGAAATTGCTCCCTCGATTTTTTATTTACGAAGGTTGAACGTAAAACTGTAAATACCCTGCGGTGAGTTGGAAGCGGAATAGGTCCACTTACTACAGCACCGGTAGTTTTTACTGTTTTTACGATTTTCTCAGCTGACTTGTCAACCAGATTGTGATCGTACGATTTAAGCTTAATCCTGATCTTTTGACTCATTTTGAGAAATTGTAATAATTATTAATTATAATAAATCTATTCTTCCTTTAACTTCTTCAAGCACTTTTTCCGCAAGTCCTCTTGGAACCTCCTGGTAGTGGCTAAACTCCATTGAAGATGTAGCTCTACCCGAAGAAAGTGTACGTAACACGGTTACATAACCAAATTGCTCTGCCAATGGTACTTTTGCTGTAATTACTTTAGCACCACTCTTATCTTCCATACCTGCTACCTCACCTCGACGACGGTTAAGGTCACCAATAATGTCACCCATATATTCTTCAGGAGTAACGATCTCCAGTTTCATAATAGGTTCCAACAATTTCGGCCCTGCTTTTGATGCTGCACTACGGAATGCCTGTTTTGCACAAATTTCGAATGACAACTGGTCTGAATCTACAGGGTGGAACGAACCATCCAGTAAAGTAACTTTTAAGCTGTCGACAGGGAAACCTGCAAGCGGTCCGTTTCTTAGAGCTTCTGTAAATCCTTTTTCAACAGAAGGAATAAATTCTCTTGGAATACGTCCACCTTTTACTGCATCGATAAATTGTAATCCTGTTTTACCATCATCAGCTGGCTCAACATCAACAATTACATCAGCAAACTTACCACGACCACCAGTTTGTTTCTTAAACACTTCGCGCAAATTAACTTTTTGGCTGATTGCCTCTTTGTATGCTACCTGAGGTGCTCCCTGGTTACATTCTACCTTAAACTCACGACGCAAACGGTCAACAAGAATTTCAAGGTGTAACTCACCCATTCCGCGAATTACTGTTTGACCCGAATCTTCGTCGGTTTGCACCTGGAATGTTGGATCCTCTTCTGCAAGTTTTGCCAATCCATTTGAAAGTTTATCCACGTCCTTTTGAGATTTTGGCTCAACCGCAACACCAATTACGGGATCAGGGAAATCCATACTTTCAAGCTCGATAGGATTTTTAATATCGCAGAGTGTATCACCTGTACGAATATTTTTAAATCCAACCGCAGCACAAATATCTCCTGCTTCAATTACGTCTTTCGGATTTTGTTTGTTTGAGTGCATCTGATACAGACGTGAAATACGCTCTTTTTTACCCGAGCGAGAATTTAACACAGTTGAACCAGACTCAATTTTACCTGAGTAAACACGCATAAATGCCAATCGCCCTACAAATGGGTCGGTAGCGATTTTGAATGCCAATGCTGCAAATGGTTCTTCAACATTTGCAGAACGGGTAACTTCCTTTTTAATTACAGGATTTATTCCGGTAATTTCACCACTATCCAAAGGACTTGGCAAGAAAGCACATACAGAATCGAGCAAACGCTGAACTCCTTTGTTTTTGAACGCTGAACCACACATCATCGGAATAATAACTCCATCCAATGTGGCCTGACGAATCACTCTCAACATTTCATCTTTGGTAATCGAATCCGGATCTTCAAAGTAACGTTCCAGTAATTCATCATCAACTTCTGCCACTGATTCCTCCAGTTTTCCTCTCCACTCTTCAGCTTGTTCTTCTAATTCAGCAGGAATATCTTCCAGGCTGTATTTTGTACCCATTGTTGCATCATCGTACCAGCGTACGGCTTTCATTTCAATAAGGTCAATAACACCTTCGAATTTTTCTTCAGCTCCAATAGGAATTTGTACCGGTACAGGATTAGCTTTAAGTTTTTCTTTAATGTCGTTATATACATTATAGAAATCAGCTCCCTGACGGTCCATTTTATTTACAAATGCAATTCTTGGAACCCCGTATTTTTCAGCCTGACGCCAAACGGTTTCCGATTGCGCTTCAACACCCCCAACTGCACAGAATAATGCAACAGCACCATCCAAAATACGCAATGAACGTTCAACCTCAACAGTGAAGTCTACGTGTCCGGGTGTATCAATAATATTAATTTTGTGCTCCTGATCTTTGTAATTCCAGAATGTTGTAGTAGCTGCAGAAGTAATAGTAATACCTCTTTCCTGCTCCTGCTCCATCCAATCCATTGTTGCAGCACCATCATGCACCTCACCAATACGATGAGTTAATCCGGTATAAAATAATATGCGCTCCGATACCGTTGTTTTTCCGGCATCGATGTGAGCCATAATACCGATGTTTCTGGTATATTTCAAATTTTGCTTAGCCATTTTAAAACTTTCTAATCCTTTTTACTAATCTATTTTCTAATCTAATCTAAATCCTTTGCTAAACTAAAATCTGAAATGTGCGAATGCACGGTTGGCCTCAGCCATACGGTGAGTATCTTCTTTCTTTTTGAAAGCACCACCTTCTTCGTTGAAAGCTGCGATAATCTCAGCAGACAATTTATCAGCCATTGATTTACCCGAACGTTTACGGGCAAACAATATCATGTTTTTAACACTGATAGCTTCCTTTCTTTCAGGCCTGATTTCCATTGGAACCTGGAAAGTAGCACCACCTACCCTGCGGCTTTTTACCTCAACAGCAGGTGTAATATTTTCCAAAGCTTTTTTCCAAACGTCAAGTGGAGCAAGCTCAGTGTCTTTCATTCTTTTTTCTACAAGTTCAAGTGAATCATAAAAAACCCTGTATGCAATCGATTTTTTACCATCCACCATTAGATCGTTGACAAACCGGGTCACCAAAATGTCATTGAACTTTGGATCCGGTAACAGATGTCTCTTCTTTGGTTTTGACTTTCTCATTTTACTTTTTTTAGTGTTATCTAAATTGGCTGCCCTAAGGCGGTCTTCAGCTCTTCTCCGGAAGACATGTGAGAGAATTACTTACTCAACCAAACCACTGAAATAACAGTTAATTACTCTTTTCTAATTTTTATTTTTTAGGTTTTTTAGCACCATATTTTGAACGTCTTTGTGAACGTTCTGCAACTCCTGCTGTATCCAATGCACCACGAATTAAGTGATATCGAACACCAGGAAGGTCTTTAACCCTACCACCACGTACTAACACAATAGAGTGCTCCTGAAGATTGTGGCCTTCTCCCGGAATGTAAGCATTTACTTCTTTACCGTTGGTTAACCTTACCCTTGCAACTTTACGCATTGCAGAGTTTGGTTTTTTTGGCGTAGTTGTGTAAACACGCACACATACACCGCGACGTTGCGGGCATGAATCTAAAGCCGGAGATTTACTCTTCTCAACTTTACTTTGTCTTCCTTTTCGAACTAATTGCGAAATAGTTGGCATAACTACCTGTTTTTTATATAGTTAATAAATTTTACAAAATTGGACTGCAAAAGTATGCAAAAATCCTTAATTCCAAGCGTTTATGAGAGGAAAAAGCATACTACCCCCCTAAAACGGCTTGCAAAAGTACTAATTTTAATGAAACAGCAATATGTTTTGAGCTTTTTTTTACAAAATTTAAGATTGAAAGGAATTGAGGAGTAGGAAGTTGGAAGAAGAAGCTTGAAGCACGAAGACGGAAGACCGAAGACGGAGGAA
>CAJXZG010000158.1 GCA_913063265.1 uncultured Prolixibacteraceae bacterium
ACCAATGAACCGACCTAAAAATTTTCTTATTTTTTTACTTGTAGCTACAAGTTTTTCTAATTTTCTAAATGCTCAAACCTGGAAGGCCGTTCCACTGGTTTCTCAAAAAATTCTCGATAATGGATATACGGGAGGTGAAGGATGCCAGGTAATAGAAGCAATTAAGGTCGACCATAATAATGGTGATTTTCTTTTAATGGGCACCGATGTTGGTGGAATTTACAGAAGTACAGATGGTGGGCAAAACTGGGCACCGTCAAATATTGGTTACCATCCGCGTGGAAACCTTGGATTTGCTATTGATCCCAACAATAATAACAGAGTACTGGCGGTCGGTGGCAACAGCATGAAAAACAACAATCATGGAGTTTACCTGTCAACCGATCAGGGAGCTAGTTGGAAACATGTTCTAAAAATAAGCGATTACGATGGATATCGTGGTTTTAAAGATAAAATCGATTTTGTAAAGTCAAGTTTTAATCCTGATTTGGGTTATTCTACTGATGCTTACTGGTCATGTCCTTCAGGTGGTGTTTATAAAACAACAGATGGAGGAGAAAGCTGGAAAAAAGTAAATTCAAATTATGGCGATTCATTTCTAAAAGTGCATCCCGATAGTGGTTTTGTATTTATTGCCAATGAAGAAGGTATTTTTAAAAGTGTGGATGGAGGTCTTTCTTTTGAGAAAAAATTTGATGCTGAAATTACTGGATTCGATTTGGTGATTACGGCACCTAACCAGGTATATGCTGCATCAAAAAACAGGTTTATTAAATCTACGGACCATGGGGAAACTTTTACGCCGGTCAGGACAAAAGGATTTCCGACAAATGTTGCAACCTTAAACGTAAGCCCTGCCGATACCAACTATCTGGTTGTCTGCCATAAAGCAAATAACTGGGGAGGCCCAATATATTTTTCAAAAGATAATGGATTAACCTGGAAAAAAGCCATCAGAAATAACGATAATTCTTTTATGCCATATAACGACCGACACCAAAAATTCGCATGGCACCCTGTCGATAAAAATAAAGTTTGGGCACTGGGGGGCGACTGGATTACCAGCAGTAAAGATGGAGGAGAAAATTTTGAATGGGATTCGAACGGATACAATGGTATTTTAGTTGGCGGAAAAATCCGGTTTAATCTTACAAATCCTAATTTGCTTTATGTAGCTTCACAGGATTACAATGGGGCTTTTTCTTCTGACGACGGGAAGACGTGGCTTTATTGTAATGCAAGCGGGAATGGCTGGGGAGGATTTACGTACGGAGCTTATGCCGCCAGCGAAAATGTTTTGGTAACTCAGGTTTCGCCTGAATGGCATGTTCCCGGCCCCATTACAATCAGCAGAAACGGTGGTAAAACATTTGCAAAAACCAATATCATTTGCGGCGGACTTGAAGTGGGTAATGGAGATGCAAAAGATTCCAATGTGATTTATTTCAGCGATTATTATAGTCATGATTTAGGAATAACCTGGAATAAAATGGAGGGTTGCAAAGGTGTACTCGCAGCTAATTTATTTGGTGAGAAAGAAGTTTATGGTGCCAATGCTTCACAAGTTGTTGTATCGAGAGATAAAGGTATTTATTGGGAAAATGTTATCACACTTCCCAACTCGGTTATGGATATTGCAATCGACCATATTAACAAAAAACTATTTATAGTGATTGCCGGTAACCGTTTGTTTCAATACCAAAACAATACCTTAATTGAATTAACAAACCGAATTCCAAAAGACCAGTTTGGAAATATTGCAATAAAAACTGTAGCGATCGACCCCTACGACCCGGAAATAGTATTTACTGCCGGTACAAAAGACATTTATAAAACCGATGCCAGCGTTAAACGCTCTGTTGATGGTGGATTAACCTGGGAAATCATAACACCAAACAATCGAACCAACAACGGAATTGATCAGGGCGATGCAGCCAATGAAGTTTTTGGGTTACAGGTAAATCCTGCAACACGTGATTTGTGGTGCACAGGAGGTTGTTACGGAATATGGAAAGCAATTCCGGAAAATAAAATGACCATTCAAATGACCTCTCCGCTTATTGATACTGTTTATGTATACCCCGATTCGGTAACATTTGCTGCAGAGGTCGAAAATAATACTAACGATATTGCAAAAGTTGAATTTTTTAATGGAGAAGAATTGTTAGCTATTGATACAATTGCTCCATATGAATTTAAATGGAAAAATATAGAATTAGGTGAACACATGGTTTTTGCAAAAGCTACCGATGTTGAAGGCAACAAAGCATATTCAGGAACAATACCGGTAAAAATGTATGTTTCTCAACTACCAGCTGTAAAAATAGTTTCTCCTGATAATGGAGCTGAGTTTGAATTCCAATCCACCATTGAAATTATAGCCAAAGCAAATGACCAGGACGGAGAAATTGTTAAAGTGGAATTTTTTAATGACACAATAAAAATTGGGGAGCTTGATCAAAGCCCTTATAATATTAGTATTGAAAATGCCAAAGAAGGGAAATATAATATCACAGTTAAAGCTACCGACGATTCCGGTCAAAGTGTTGTTTCCAAGCCGGTAAAATTCACTGTTGAAGGAGAGGGTGGAGCAATTTTCTATTTCGAGGATTTTAATGATGGAGAAGCTCAGGACTGGATTCCTGTAAATGGTGAATGGAAGGTTCAAAATAATCAATACAGAAATCCAACAACCGGTGGTAATGAAAGAAGTATATACGAAGGAACAACATTTGCAGATTATACTTTTTCGGTAAAAGCAAATCCTGATTGGGGAAATTATTACGGTGTAATTTTTAATTACGTGGACAGTAAAAATTATTATGTGGCAGACCTTCATGTTCAAACTAAAAAAGTTAAACTAAAAAGAGTAAAAGAAGGAATTACCACAGATTTAAGAACCGGAGATTACACTGGCGGAGGACAATACAACTGGATTAAAATAGAGGTGAAAAATGATGGAAAATCTACAACCTTGTCAATAAGCGATAAAGTTGTTTTTGAGAATATTCCAACCACTGACTTTGCTTTTGGAAAAATCGGGCTTTATACCGATTGGAATCCTACATGGTTTGATGATGTAATGGTTGACGCAAAAGGTAAAGATTTTACAACCGGAACCAAGAAAACAGAAAAATCAAATTATGAAGTCAGGATTTATCCTAATCCCGCGTCAACTGAATTTAGAATAAAGTTGAATCAATCTTTATTGGCTACGCATAAAACGGAGATTTACAACCTTGAGGGTAAACTGGTACATTCTGAATATTTTATGGATAATGAATTGCTGATAAAATCCGGGAATTGGGGTAAATCAGGGATGTATATTGTAAAATTATCGAATGAAAAATTCACATCAGTAAAAAAATTAATCATTCAAAATGAATAAAGATGAAAGTAAAATTTTACTGCAAGTTTTAACTTTTCTATTTTTATAAAAAATCTGATATTATGAAACTACTAAACCTGACTTGTTTAATTATCCTTTTTGTATTGACTATAATTTCCTGCCAGGAAAAAAAAGAAGCACAAAAACCTAATGTACTTTTCATTGCAGTTGATGATTTACGGCCTGAATTGGGTTGTTTTGGCAAACCGGTTCAGTCACCAAATATCGACAAGCTCGCTTCTGAAGGAATGGTATTTACCCGTTCTTATTGCAACATTGCTGTTTGCGGAGCATCAAGAGCCAGCATCTTAACAGGTCTTTACCCTACCCGCACAAAATTTACAAGTTATCTTACCCGAATTGAAGAAGATGCTCCCGGAATTAAATCATTGCCCGAACATTTAAAAAACAATGGCTATTACACAGCAAGTTATGGTAAAATATTTCACCATCTTGATGACGGTTTAAGCAGTTGGAGCGAAGATCCATGGCGTGCGGATTATATTGATTTGCACAGTCAGGAGTTTTGGCGCGATTATCATAACGAAGAAAACATGTGGACTTTGGTGGATTCTGTTCCGATGGGGCTGGCAGGTCCGGCATGGGAAAAAGGAAATGTTCCTGACAATGCTTATTACGACGGTAAAATGGCAGAAAGAGCAGTTAAAAAAATAAAAGAACTGGCAGCACTCGATAAACCATTCTTTTTTGGAGTCGGGTTCCTAAAACCACATCTTCCGTTTAATGCGCCTGTAAAATACTGGGATTTATATTCCGCCAAACAAATCGATTTGGCACCCAATCCGTTTTTCCCGGAAGATGCCCCGGAAGAAGCACGATTTAATTATGGAGAATTACGGGCTTACTCGAACATTCCAAATGACAGAGAACCTTTGGATGACGAAACATCACGCTGGTTAAAACATGGTTATTATGCATGTGTAAGTTATACTGATGCCTTAATTGGAAATGTATTGAATGCATTGGAAGAGACAGGGCTTGCAGAAAATACGATAGTAATTTTATGGGGCGACCATGGATTTAGCCTGGGAGAACACACTCACTGGTGCAAACATACCTGTTTTCATAATGCCATGCATACGCCATTGATTATAAAGGCCCCCGGATACAGGGGATCAACAAGTTCTGCATTGGTTTCGTATGTCGATATTTATCCAACTTTGTGCGAATTGGCCGGAATTGATTTACCGGCACATTTACATGGAGAAAGTATGGTCGGAATTTTGAACAATCCTGATATAACAGGCGGACTGGAATTTACACGCTACCCGCATGGAGAAACTGTGGTGACAGAAAAATATACTTATACTGAATATTACAATAAAAATGATGGGAGCTATCTATCGAATATGCTTTATGATTTGGAGAAAGATCCTCAGGAAAATGTTAATGTTGCAGACCAAGGAGAATATAAAGCAGTTGTGGACGAATTGAGAACAAAATTAAGAGCGCATGTTAATAAAGTTAATCAGTAGATGATATACACTTTTACTCCGGAAAATATTTAGAATCATTCAGAATCTGCTGGTAATCACTGTTTTTCATTAATTCAGGCAAAGTCGTTTCCGGGTATTTGTCCATGTATTCCCGAACAATTTGCCAGCCAATCCATACACCTGTTTTACCCGGAGATTCCAAGGGGAAACCGCTTGTTCTGGGTCCGTCGTTTGTGTACCTTACAATATCCATTCTGTTATTCGAGTACAACATTTTATGCTCAATCAGTTGCGACCACATTTGCGCTTCGTTTCTTTCACACCAATCCAGTTGTTTAGCTGTGTAACCAATTTTTACTGAGTCATGTGCATTAGGTAAAAGTGCATCAACAAAATACATCAGTTTGCCTTTATGAATCATATTATCCAAAACCGTTGTGGCATTGTTTGTATGTTCAAATTCTGTATATCCCCAAGCATAAGCAACATCGGCGGGTTTTTTTTCTTTTTACATG
>CAJXZG010000159.1 GCA_913063265.1 uncultured Prolixibacteraceae bacterium
CCTACCTCATTCAAAAAGAGGATCAGTATTATACGGTAAAAAGACATGTAAAACCGCGCGATTTGGATTCGGAACCTGATTATCAGTTTCAACCCTACGAAAAAGAGTTAGTTCAGATAATTGAAAAATACAGCGATGAGCGATTAACAAAGAAGTTCTCACGAGCAGGAAGTGTAAACGAATTCTACTCAAAATTAAAACCTGAGTATTTTAGAAGAACCATTTCTCCTTTTATCGAGAAATGCATGTTTGACGTGGTTTCAATATTAATGCTAAGCCCGGTCAGACTTCTCAATAAAGAGATGAAATACGCCAATCTTTACGATGAGGACGAAGTATTTGTACAATCACTTTTTGCAAAGCCTGTATTTTATTTTAACAGAACTGAATCTGTTACCCGATATCGCTTAAAAATATTTCAGAATGAGAAAGAAATAAAACTGCTTAACAGCAATATCAAAATTATAACCAACGAACCTTGTTTGTTTGTTAAAAACCACAAATTGTATGTTTTTGAGAAATTGAATGCAAAAAAGTTAATTCCGTTTTTTGAAAAGGAAGAGATAAGCATTCCACATTCAATTGACGAAAAATATTATAAGGGATTTGTTTTAAATGCAATTCGCGACTTTGAAGTAAAAACAGAAGGTTTTAAAGTAATTGAAGATAGCGCGAAAAAAGTAGCAGTTTTAAGTCTCGAAAAGAACTTGAAAAACCAACCACGTCTTGTTTTGTACTTTTATTATGGAAAGGAAAAATTTCTACCCAATTCAAAAAAACGAATTGCAGTAAACCTGAAACAAAAAAATAACACCTACATTTTCACAAAAGTTAATCGCGATTTTGAATGGGAGGTGGAAATTCTCAAAGAACTAAATAATACGAACCTTACAAATATCAATGGTTATTTTTATCCGGAATCACTTTCTGAAAAAACAGACGAAGAAGCACTTTATGAGATCATTAACTGGTTAAACAAGAATAAACCTGAAGTTGAAAAGCTGGGTATTCAATTTGTTCAGGATAAATTTGACATCAGGTTTTTTACAGGAAAACAAAAGTTAGAATTGGTATCAAAAGAGAATGATGACTGGTTCGATTTAAAAGCTTCGGTACAATTTGGTGAGTTTCAAATTCCATTCATCAAATTAAAAAAATACATCTTAAACGGGATTCGTGAATTTGAATTGCCCAATGGTGAAATTGCCGTTCTTCCTGAAGAATGGTTTGCCAAATACCAGGGATTAATGCCTTTTGCTAAAGTTGAAGGTGATAAACTTCATTTTCAAAAACATCATTTTCTGCTAATAAAAGATTCACTCAAAAATTCATTTCAAAAAATTTCTGAAAGGTTAAATCAGATGGATTTCAGTAAAGATCGAAAAACTGAAATCCCTGATAAATTAAAGGCCAAACTTCGTAGTTATCAGAATGAGGGTTATAACTGGATGTTTCAACTCCATGAGAATGGTTTTGGTGGTTGTTTGGCAGATGATATGGGACTGGGAAAGACCCTGCAAACTCTGGCACTTTTGTTAAAGTTAAAGAGAGAAAAAAGCGGCATAATTCCGAAAAATCCGATATCGACAGATAATCAATTAAATTTATTTGATAATTCAGAACAATCGCAGGATTTTCAACCGGCCAGTATAATTGTTTTACCTACATCGTTGGTGCATAATTGGGCGAATGAAATAAAAAAATTTACACCAAATCTAAAAACTTTTAAATATGTAGGGTCTCAGCGAAAAAAGGTTGTCGATTTGGAAAATATCGTTCCGTATTACGATATCATTTTAACCACATACGGCACGGTAAGAAACGACATTGATAAACTGTCGAAAACTAAGTTTTATTATTCTATTCTGGATGAAAGCCAGTATATTAAAAATTCAGCATCAAAAACCTATAAGGCAATTGTTCAGTTACGCTCAAAATACAAACTGGTTTTAACAGGAACCCCTATCGAGAATTCCCTTTCTGATTTATGGTCGCAAATGAATTTTTTAAATCCGGGATTATTGGGAAACCGAACATTCTTTCAAAAAGCATTTATTACACCTATCGAAAAACTTTCGGATGAAAAACAACAGGAACAATTACAATTGATGATTCGTCCGTTTGTTTTGCGACGTAAAAAAGATGAAGTAGCCAAAGATTTGCCACCGCTTACCGAACAGGTTATTTATTGCAAAATGGCCGAAAAGCAAGGGAAAACCTATGAAGAAGAAAAATCTGTAATAAGGAACTCGATACTTGAAAATATTGAAAAAGAAGGAGTGAATAAATCGACAATTGTGGTTTTACAGGGTTTAACAAAATTGCGTCAGTTGGCCAATCATCCTTCGTTATTAAACCATGAAACTGATGAAAGTTCGGGTAAATTTGAGCAGATTATGTCGATGCTGGAAAACCTGATTGCAGAAAAACACAAAGTGCTGATTTTTTCTTCCTTTGTATCTCATCTTAAATTGATTCAACAAACACTGGAAAAGCAAAATCGAAAATTCAGCATTTTAACCGGGCAAACAACGAACAGGGAAAGTGTGATTAATGATTTTCAAAATGATTCGGAAAACCATGTATTTCTTATTTCGTTAAAAGCCGGTGGCGTTGGACTTAATCTTACCAAAGCCGGTTATGTATTTATTATCGATCCCTGGTGGAATCCGGCAGCAGAAAACCAGGCCATTAGCAGGGCCCACAGAATAGGTCAGGACAAGCATGTATTTGTCTATCGCTTTATAAGCGAAAATTCTATTGAAGAAAAAATTCAGTCATTGAAAGAACGCAAATCTTCTTTGGCTGATAAATTCATCAATACCAATAATCCATTCAAAGAAATTACAGGAAAAGAAATTGCTGATTTGTTTAGTTAGGTTCTGGATTCTGGATACTAGATACTGCCCGACTGTGTCGTTCAGGCGGGGATGCTGGATTCTGGTAATTAAAACCAAATTACTATAACAACGATACCATTTTTCTGGAATTCTTTTGAGTTATGGAAACTTTATTATTCCTTTTTGTTAAAGCGTTTAAAGTGGTATCAAGTTTTTTTCTGTCCCATCCCAGGCTTGATCTGAGTTTTGTGTAAGTTATTTGTTTTTTAGGGCTTGAGGAAATGATTTGCATCAACCTGGATTCATCATTCTCTTTTACTTCATTTTTACCCTGTTGATTACCGGTATTTTCTGTTGGAATATGTTCAAATATTAGATCCCCATCTACGTTAGTTAGCTTTTCAAGGCTTTCGACATAGGGTTGCAAAATATCAACAATGTTTTTGGCTGTTGCCGCTATTTTCTCAAAATTGTCATTAATTGCCTGGTTATCTTTATCGCTGCTCCAGATTTTTTGACCAAGCAGGGTATTACACAAAACCTGATACGAATTTATTCCTTCCTTAAACCGGCCTTGTATTAAACTTTTTTCAAACTGGGTTAATGCATTCAGAGCATTTTGAGTCGAACGCTCAACATTTTTAAGCATCTCCTCCTTACTTGCATTTTCATTCAGCATGTTTAGGTGTTTTTAGTTTCAGTTGCAGATAGTTCAAGCATATCTAAAACTCTTTCCATTCCCACTGTTAAAGAAGCCTGCTGGAATTCAATATCCACTTTTATACCGGCATTTTTTTCAATATTTGAGGTAGAATTTGTTTCCTTGCTTACACGTCCAACTACCCTGGTTGGTTTTTTACGACTGAAAAATCCAAGTTTTGTATTTGATTCGTTACTTGTGCCGGTGTTTGTATTGGTTTCCGTTTCAACATTCAGCGTATCTACCACATCATAATAAAAAGAAAATTTGGCAGTTTTGATATTGATTGCAGGAATTTCAACAATGCTCAAAAGGGGCAGTTCAAGTTTAAATTCATTTAGTTTATCATTTTCGTCCTTTTTGGTATAGTTAAAACTAATATTTCTTAACTCGTGTACTTTATTGTCCTCAATTGAACCTTTTACGGTTCCCACTTCCTGAATAAAATCAATTGTGGCTCGCGCTGCCTGGGCTTGCGCATCGATAACGGCTCCCATTAATCCTCCTAATATTTCACCAAAAGAGCGGGGAACGGATTTGTCAATAACTGCCATGATTTAAGTTTTAAGATTTTAATTACGGCTTCTGCTACTTAGGATTGTCATCCTTAACTAATTTTATAAAATCGGGTGTAAGGTTGAAACTGATTTCATGAACTTGGCTATTGTCTATCTTTTCCAGTTCGTCCTTGTTAATTATTATCTCCAGGTTTTTTTGAACCACCGATTCAGAATCCGCCTGCTCGCGAAGTACTTTAAATTCTTTGCTGTAAATGGTGTTTACCACTCTGTTTACTGAACTTTTAAAACCGGCGTCTACCTTTATTTTTTTCGAAATGCCAGGAGGCAGTTGATTCAGGTAGCTTAAAACATAATTGGTTGTATTAGCCAGGGAATCTGCCTTAGTATCCATTACAATACTATTTATTACCGGCCGGTTTTTTTTGGTAAAAGAATTCTCTTTTTTTAAATCAGCCAGAATTTTCTTTTTATCGGCAGCAGTTAATGTTCTTACACTATTAACTACATTGACAATAACTTTATCTTCTACTATTCCTTTCCAATTATTGTTAGTTTTATCTATAACATCTTTTGAGTAGACATTTTCAGAGGCCACCTCTGCAATGGCAAATTTCAGGTTCATTTTAACATCGCTGACAGTAAAACGAGGAATATCCAAAAACTTAAGGTTTTCCTCGTTTTTATTTGTACTGTTTTGATAATGATTGAATGCTTCAATACTTGCCAAATCAGATGCCATCTGAAGTTGAACGAAATCTTTAGCAATTCCGCTCAAAATTTCATTGAACTTAGCCATCAAATTATTTTTATGTAGTTGTTACAGGTTTATTTTTTACTGCGTCTTCCAGTATATCGAGAATTTTTGAAAGTCCTGCCGGCATTTCGTCCTGAATAGCTTTAACATGAATATCCATTTTATATTCTCGTTTTTGTGCTGCTGTTCGTGTACTACTTGTTTTATGGGCTGCCGAAACTCTGAAATTGACTTTAACCGGGGTCCAGAACGAACCATAACTTCCGCTCATCGATGCTGCAACCGCTGTACTTGAAGAACGGGTATCGACTACAGAATCTGTAAGTTTTGCATGGAAGTCGATAGTCATTTCGTCGATTCGAACATAAGGAATTGGAGTAATGGTAAGAATAGGAACGGTTAATTCAAACTCTGTCTCATCATCTTCTCCA
>CAJXZG010000160.1 GCA_913063265.1 uncultured Prolixibacteraceae bacterium
GCGGACTGCGGGCGAGCAAATATGTCAGTTTTGCCACTGAACATTTCTTCGTGCGTTGGCCTCTTTTTATCAATCCTAGAATCAAAACAAAACTTTAGAGAAATGGAGAAGTTCTCCCGAGTCCTCGGGAAGGAAATCACTCCATTGAACTTAAGTTTTGTGAAGATTTTGAGTGAAGATAAAAATCAGCCTTGACTTTTGTGTTTACTCTTTGTGTCAAGACAAAGAGTAAAATCCGCCTGATAAGGCAAATCCTTTTCTTCATGTAATAGATGTTCTCAGTGAAATTGGATTCAATATTTCTTATTGATTAAAGAATTAAAATCAACCTTCAAACAAATCGTTTAATAATCCACCCCGGGCTTCTTTCCTGCTGTTTGGACCTGATGTTGAAAGTTGGGAAATCAGTTTTCTGATTGGCATACTCTGTAACCACACTTTACCTGTTCCTCTAAGGGTTGCCAGAAAAAGTCCTTCACCGCCAAAAATCATCGAGCGTAATCCACCGGCTTGTTGAATGCTGTAATCAATGGTAGGTTCGAAACCTACAATACAACCTGTATCTACGCGCAGAATCTCGTTATTAAGGGTTCTTTCAATAACTGTTCCCCCGGCATGTACAAAAGCTTTGCCATCACCTTGTAGCTGTTGAAGGATAAATCCTTCGCCTCCAAAGAATCCGGCACCTAAACGTTTGTTAAAGGTTATGGATATTTTTGTTCCTAAAGCAGCGCATAAAAAAGCATCGCGTTGTACAATAATCCTACCTCCCATTTGAGCCAAATCAATAGGGATAATTGTTCCCGGGTAAGGAGCAGCAAAAGCAACATTTTTTTTCCCCCAGCCCTGGTTGGTAAAATGAGTTAAAAAGAGCGATTCTCCCGTTATTACTCTTGATCCGGCAGCTAAAAGTTTGTCAAATAATCCCGCTCCGGGATTTGAACCATCTCCCATTTTTGAACTAAAATCAATTCCATCCTCCATATACAACATGGCACCTGCTTCAGCAATTACTGTTTCTCCCGGGTCTAATCCAACTTCTACCAATTGTACATCGTGGCCTATAATTTTGTAGTCGATTTCGTGTGATTGCATAATTTTTTGTTTTCTGATTTTTGAGTGAATAAATATAGTGAATTGATAATTCAGGAAGGGAAAAAATTAACCGGAAATTTTACGACCTTTGCAAAAAATCTTCAAAAATATGAAGCAAGGAAACTATAAAAAAAAACCGGGCGAAAAAGGTGGAAAACGAATTGGAAAGAGTTTGCCAAAATCACCTGATCCTATGGGAAGAAAAAAACAGCGGGAGTACAGAAAAAACGATGAAGCAGAATTTAAGCCATCATTGAATGAAAAAAGAAAATCATTTCAAAAGTCAAAAGAAAGGATTAAAAATATTCCAAAGAAAAAAAGTCCGACAGGAGAAATGCGTTTAAACCGTTTTATTGCCAATGCCGGAGTTTGTTCGCGTCGTGAAGCAGACACTTATATTCAGGCAGGAATGGTTACTATTAATGGCAAAATAGTTACTGAACTGGGAACAAAAGTTCAACCCACTGATGAGGTAAAATTTGACGGAACTATACTAAATGCAGAGAAAAAAGTTTACCTGCTTTTGAATAAACCCAAAAACTTTGTTACTACCACCGACGATCCTCATGCCGATAAAATAGTAATGGATTTGGTAAAAGATGCCTGTTCGGAAAGAATATATCCGGTTGGCCGGTTAGACAGAAATACAACTGGTTTGCTGCTTTTTACAAACGATGGCGATTTATCGAAACGGCTGACTCACCCCAGTCATGCTATGAAGAAAGTCTATCAGGTTTCGTTGGATAAAGCAGTAGCAAAAGAACATATTCAACAAATTGCAGAAGGGATTGAACTGGAAGACGGACCAATTGCTGCCGATGCGGTTAGTCATATAAGTAATGAAGATAAATCTGAAGTAGGCATCGAAATTCACTCGGGCAGAAACAGAATTGTACGACGTATTTTTGAGCATTTTGGGTATCGGGTAAAAAAACTTGACAGGGTGCTTTTTGCAGGTCTTACAAAAAAGAACCTGCCAAGAGGGAAATACCGTTTTCTTACTGAAAAGGAAATTCAGTTTTTGAAAATGCAATAGTTTTAAATCCCAATATTCAAAACTCAAATTTCAAAAACTTTTTGTTATTTGGAGCTTTTATCTTTGTATTTTTTTAAATCTATTGTACTAATTTATTTATTCATTCTAAATGTAATTTTCAACATACTACAACTACTAATTAATCAGTTTTGGAGAAAGAGTTCCTGGAGATAATAAGAAAAAATCAAGGAATTATACATAAGGTGTGTAATATCTATTGTGATGATCAGGAGGATAAGAATGATCTGTTTCAGGAAATTGTTGCTCAACTTTGGAGGTCTTTTCCTTCTTTTCGAAAAGAATCGAAGTTTTCGACCTGGATGTACCGGGTTGCATTAAATACTGCAATTACAACATTCAAAAAGACAAAACGAAGACCCGACCAAAATCGATTAACCTTCGAAAATTTTCAAATAAAAGATGAATCGTACAGTGCAGAAATTGAAGAGGATTTAAAAAGAATGCATAGGGCAGTTGCACAACTTACAGGAGTGGAAAAGTCGATTGTATTGTTATATCTGGAAAATAAAAAATATGAAGAAATAGCTGAAATTACCGGGATTACGCAAAATTATGTGCGGGTAAAAATGAACCGGATAAAGAAAAAACTTAGAAAGTTCATGGACACTGAAGATTAAAAAGTATGGAGTTAGATATCTTAAAAAAAACCTGGAGCAAGTTACCCAAGAATGGAGAATTGGATGAGAACCAATTGAAATCGATGCTTGGCAAAAGAACAAAAAGTTTAACCGACAGGATTGACAGAAACATCAAAATTGGCTTTGTAATACTTTTTGTACTTATCCTGATTTTTGCCCTTGATGATTTTTTACTTACTCCATTTGTTTTTGAAGGAAGTATGCATTATGCAGAAATCCCGTCGTGGCTTATTTTTTTGGGTGTATTTAGTAACGCCTTGATTTTCTTTACCTTCATTTATTTTGTAATAAAATATTACAGAGTGAAAAGAAGTTGTGATATGGTATGTAACTTAAAGGAAACCCTTAATAAAATTATTGATACCTTAAAAATTTACCAAACCATGTTTTATCTGGCACTTTTTACCTTATTGCTGGCAATTGGTTTGGGTTTTGTTACGGGCTTGTATCGTGGATTTCTTGATTCAGTTAACCAAAATGGAATGGCACTTGCCGAGGTACAGACTAATCAAATTTTGGTAGTAATCTTAATTGGCTTGTTTGTGTTATTAATGTTGACAGGAGCTGTATTTTTGATTCTTCGCTGGGGATTCAGAAAGCTTTATGGGAACTATATCAACAAATTGAAACTCACTTTAAAAGAACTTCAGGAAATAGAAGAATAATTTTAAAATCTAACCTTCTATTATTTTAGCATAATTATCTTTACATCCTCAAACTAAAACAGAATACAAAGTGACCTTAATAAAATCAATTTCAGGAATACGTGGAACAATCGGTGGTAAACCGGGTGAAGGTTTAAGTCCGCTCGATTTGGTAAAGTTTACAGCCTCGTATGCAACATGGGCAAAAAAGGACGCAGCAAAAGAAAAAGTAAAAATTGTGGTAGGACGCGATGCCCGGATATCAGGGCCAATGGTAAGTTCCATTGTAGTTTCAACTTTAACTGCAATGGGTTGTGATGTGATAAACATTGGCCTTGCAACTACTCCAACAACTGAACTGGCAGTTACAGGTGAGAATGCCGCTGGTGGAATTATTTTAACTGCAAGCCATAATCCAAAACAGTGGAACGCACTTAAATTGCTCAATTCAAAAGGTGAATTTTTAAATGCTGCTGAAGGGGAAAAAATCCTGGAAATTGCCGAAGCCGAAGATTTTTCGTTTGTTGAAGTGGATGATCTCGGACAGGTTACCGAAAAAGATTACATCGACTACCACGTTCAGCACGTTCTAAACCTCGATTTGGTTGATAAAAAAGCAATCGAAAATGCAGGTTTTTCTGTTGCCGTGGATGCAGTGAATTCAGTTGGAGGAACAGCAATGCCTGACCTGTTAAAAGCTTTAGGAGTTAAAAATATTGTGGAAATCAATTGTGAACCAACAGGCCGGTTTGCACACACTCCAGAACCAATTCCTGAAAACCTGACAGAGGTGGCAGAAACCGTTAAAAACAGTAATGTTGATGTTTGTTTTGTAGTGGATCCCGATGTTGATCGTCTGGTGATTATCAATGAAGATGGTTCGATGTTTAACGAGGAATATACCCTTGTGGCAGTTGCCGATTATGTACTAAGTAAAACTCCCGGAAATACAGTTTCTAACCTTTCTTCAAGCAGGGCTTTACGCGATGTTACCGAAAAACATAGTTGTGAGTATAATTCAGCAGCGGTTGGTGAAGTTAATGTGGTGACCAAAATGAAAGAAACCAATACTGTAATTGGAGGCGAAGGAAATGGAGGCGTGATTTATCCTGCCAGCCATTATGGTCGTGATGCGCTGGTGGGAGCGGCGCTGTTTTTAACTCATTTGGCTAAAACGGGTTTAAAATGTTCTGAACTAAGAAAAACGTATCCTGATTATTTTATCTCGAAAAATAAAATCGAATTGACTCCCGAAATTGATGTGGATGCAATTTTGGCAAGCATGAAAGAAAAATATGCCAACGAAAAAGTTACTGATATCGATGGGGTAAAAATAGATTTTGCAGAATCCTGGGTGCATCTTCGTAAATCCAATACGGAACCGATTATCAGAATTTATTCCGAAGCAAAAACTATGGATGAAGCTGTAAAACTTGCTGGCTCAATTAAGGAAGATATTAAGACACTTGTAAAATAGTCAGGTTTCTTTTTATTTTTTTCGGGAACTTCAATCCGATATTCATTTTAAAAATCCGCTTTGAGACTTCCTGAACAAAAGCTTTGTTTAAGAGGAGTTTTGAAGTTGAATAAATTTTCATTTCGAAAAATCAAAATGTTAAGGTTTTCTGTTATATCGCTTCTTCTATTATTATCCCTTCTTTCAGAAGCTCAAAATAAATTTGAAGCTTATGAACACCTTTTTTCGAAAGTTCGTAATTATGCAGTGTATCAGTCAATTGCTGAAATAAAGGTGGACGGCATACCTGATGAAACATCTTGGGAAAAGGCAGTATGGTCG
>CAJXZG010000161.1 GCA_913063265.1 uncultured Prolixibacteraceae bacterium
GCCCAGATATTTCCTGAGATTTTATATTTGCCTTTCATAATTTTTGGTGTGGTAACCTCTACCCACCACCATCCACTCATCGAGAGACAGTCCCAGTTCAATTGTTGTGGAGCGTTATGATCTTTATAATAATACAAGAGATAATCGCCTTCCCATTTTATATTTGGAAAAGTATTCTGTCCATCGAACCATCTTTTATAGTGTTTTCCATAGAAATCACTTTCGGTAATTTCAAAATGATCTGTTGTTTCCCATGTAATGGTTTGTGGTTGTGGCAATGTGGTTGGTAATAATCCGGCAACCGTATGTATAGTACCGTTTTTACCCGGATGATTACACTGTTCCACTACAAGTTTTGTATAGTTTTTATCCTTGTCAATGTTTAGTTTGTAATCATCATCCACGGTAATAAATACATTGTTATCGTAAGTAATTGTTGGATATAAAGAAGTTTCCAAATCACTTAAATAATAGGTACTAGCCAAACAGTGATATTCCATGTACCGGTAAAATTCATTTTCCAGGTAGGTAATACTATCCGGTGCATCTGTAAAATACGCAATCAACTCATCGATATCGGTAATTCCATGCCTGTTAAATGTTGAGTCGGCAACAGCCAGTACTGTAAAACGGGTTCGTGCCATTATATCTCCATATGGAAATGTAATTTGTTCAAGTGTATCTTTTAAAGTAGTTCTATCCAATCCTTGTTTAAACAATGAAAAGGAAGGATTTTCAGCAATGACATCATAAACGCTTTTGGTTATGGGATCCAGCACAACATCAATATGATGAACTACACCATTTGATGTGCGAATGTCTCTTTTGATAATCTTACTGTACTTATTCAGAATTATATCAGATCCCTGAAATTCGCTTACAATGTAGTCGCCAATAGCATTGGGTTCGCGGATGGCTCCCAATCCGATGTCACCGGTTTCAATTTGAAAACCGATAATATGGTTCAAAACCAGTTCTTCCAGAAAATCTTCATCAAATTCGGTGTATGAAGTAACACCCTTCAATGCATAATATGCCCGCAATTGTTCATTGGAAGGCAGGAATAATGTAAATGGGCCACGTACTGCCAAAAGACTGTTAATCCCTGTTACCTCAAGAATAGCTGCAAACTCCGAAAACTCTTCGTTTGCTTCTACATATTCAGTAATTACCTGTTGCTCTGATCTTTCATTCCACAACTGTGGCTCCGATTCACAAGCTAAAAGTAATACAACACCCAATAAAAACATGGTGCTCTGTTTTAAAAATTGCCAAATATCTATCTTCATCTTACAAGAAATTATTTGTTAAACTCAAGTCTACCTTTAAAAAAAATTTTTCGCAATTTAGATTACGCTTTTACAAATTTAACATTACCTGAAATCAAATTGTTCGCAATTTAAATTCTGCAAGTTTCAATTCAAATTTAATAATGTACTATTTTAAACGTAATAGATTTTAATATTGATTCAAAATCCCCAACTAAATTCAACTCCTAAAATTAAAAACATAAAACTAAATATCAATATTTTCTGTAAAGTGAACAGATTTTTTCAATTCATGAAAAAATCTCAAAAAAAGATAAATCACTCAAGAAGCTCATTATCTGATATATAAGTTAAATAATGCAAAATAATTACAAAAAATATACTACTTTGTATTGCATAGTATTATTTTTTATTTATATATTTGCATTACACATTTCAATCTAAAATATAGTAGTGGATTAAAAAAAGTTCTATATGAGTGTAACGAAATAAAAAAACAAGCGTCATAATATTGAAACAAAACAATAGAAAATGAAAAACAGCCATATAAAGGCAAACAATTAAACAAAACAGAAACAGGGGGAAAAAAGTCATGAAAACAATTTTTAATTCGAAAACAGAAAACACAGTGAAAAAGTCAACTTCAAAATGGTTGGTAGTAATTTTAAGTATTGCATTAATAAGTTCGTCGCTTGATGCACAAAACTTAGGGTATTCATATTCAGAAAAAATGAACTTTGCAGAAAATACATATGCGATGTACGATGCAAATGTTTCATTGAGATCAAATTCCGGAAACCATTCAGCATTTTTAGCCTCGGTTGAAACAGAACAGGAGGAATCACTGCAAATTGAAAACTGGATGTTGGATAATACCTACTTCAGAGCTTATGATTTGATTATCGCAGAGGAAGAAAATCCTATGGAGATTGAGCGTTGGATGACCAATGAAATGAATTTTGGAAGTGTTTCGCTTTTACTTGAACCCGCGGTTGATGAAGATTTGGAAATAGAAAAATGGATGACAAATGAGCATACTTTTTCAAACCTTCATTTGTTAGCCGAACAGGAAAGCGAAAACAAACTTGAAGTAGAAAACTGGATGTTAAATACTGATTTATTCCTGGCAAACGGAAGTTATGAAGCACCTCTTACAATTGAAAACTGGATGGTTTCAGAGCAGATTTGGAAATAGAATATCAGGAAGTAACCGTTCAATTAATTTTAGGGTTGAAAACAAAACATCAAAGCCATGAAAACAGAAAACACAAAAGCACAAATGAGGAAAGGAGTTCTTGAATACTGCATTCTGCTTGTATTAAACAGTGAACCGCTTTATGCCATCAATATTATTAAAGACCTGAAAGATGCCAAAATGATTGTAGTTGAAGGAACTCTTTACCCATTATTAACACGGTTAAAAAACGATGGATTACTTTCGTACAGATGGGAAGAGTCTACACAAGGACCTCCCCGCAAATATTACGAGTTAACAGAAAATGGCAAAAGTTTTTTAAATGAGCTGGAAATTTCATGGAGCGATTTGGTAAAAGCTGTAAATACAGTAAAAAAGAACAGAGCATAAATTAAAGAGTATAAAAATCCAAAAAATATATAAAATGAAAAGGACATTCACAATAAACATTAGCGGTTCGGTTTTTCACATCGAAGAAGATGCTTACGAAGTACTTCAAAAATATATGCTCAACTTAAAAGAGTATTTTGGCAACAGCGAAGAAGGAAAAGAAATTCTGGCAGACATAGAAGCAAGGATTGCTGAACTATGCACATCAGATCCCACCGGTAAATCAAATATCATTACCCTGCCAATGGTCAATGAAGTAATTGAAACGATGGGCACTCCTGAGAGTTTTTCAGAAGAAGCTTTGGAAGATGAACCACTAACCGGTTCAAAGAAAAGCAGAAAAAGACTGTACAGAGATCCTGACAGCAGAGTTTTAAGTGGAGTATGTGGTGGACTGGCCGCTTATTTCGATATTGATGTTGTTATAATGAGAATCATATTTGTAGTGATTACCCTTGTAACCTCAGGTGTTGGTATTTTTGCCTATCTCATTCTTTGGATTGCTGTACCAAAGGCAAAAAATACAGCCCAACGTCTTGAAATGAGGGGAGAAAACGTAAGTGTAAAAAATATTGAAAAATTCATTAAAGAGGAAGCCGAAGATATCAAAGAAAGTTACCAGAAATTCAGAAAATCAGGTGCTTTCTCAAAGGGATGAAAAGAAAAACCTGTTTCTAATATTATAAAAAATACCGTGGGCTGAAACCTGCGGTATTTTCATTTACAGATAATACTTGTCTTCCTGTTATAGCTTAATTGATTCATAAAAATGAATAATCCGCCAAATATCATCCATTGATATTTAAAGTCAATAAAATATATGGTCAGTAGTAAAATGTATATTAAAAAGAAGCTGAATTTAAATAGTAACTATCAGATTTAACAATACTATATTTGAGACAAAGCGAACAATATAACTACAATCGCGCCAAAGTTTAACCAGAATACTTTCTCCCAAAAATTAACTTTTTCGGTGTAATTATAATTACTGTAGCGAGGGAAAAGTACAAGTAGTAAAGATTCAATTACTTTCTTCATGTTACTGGTATAAAGGCACGTACAAAGCTAATAATTTTTTTAAACACAGGAAAATCTTTTGTTTGTGAACATAAGATATTTATTTGTAACAACATAAAAATGGCAAAACCATCAAAGTCCTTTGACCGCTTGTTTTTGTCTGCAAGTAGTGAATTTAAACGGATAATAAATTTTGCTTTTTACTATTATAAAAAACAAAAAATAAATTCGCCAAATATTCTTAAAACGAAAGATGATGGTTTATTGCTTATTAATTATTACATCAATAAACGATTGTGTTAATTCTTCTGTCCTGTCTTTACCCCGATTATTATATTCCATCCAGGGACAACCTCCAGATGTAACTATGTTTCCATCTTTCACTACTCCATTTCCATCGTACAAACTACCATCAAATTCAGGATTATCACTTTGGTCGGAATATAATGCATATTTTTTGCCCTCCAGTAATCCAGCATGGGCCAGCAAATAAACTGAGGCAACCTGAGCTGCTATTGGTTTATTTTTCTCCTTGATTTTTTTCACGAAATTAATTGTTTCGACAGTTACCGTATCAACCACCATACATGGTATAAGAAAACCGTCGTAGTCATCAATATTAACTTGTTGAAGCTTTAAATCAGGAATAAAAGTTGTTGAACCAGCATTAAGTTCCTTTCCTGAAATTGTAGCGGTAGCTATCTCAATGTCAGAATCTTTTAATATCTCAACCATTTTATTCACCTCATGTGCAAGCATATAATCTAACTGTGACGATTCTTCTTTAACAAAAATAAGCACCTTATATGTATCCCGAGGAAATGAAAAATAAGTACTGAATAGTACAAGAACTAATGTTATAATTTTCATAATAAAAGATTCAATTCAACAAGAGCTTTAAGTTAATACCAGAAAAACAAGTGACTTTAAAATTTGTTGCAGGATAAAAAAAATGCCATTCATAAAGACAAAAAAAAATCGCAACCAATTATTATCAGCTGCGATTATACTTAATTGTGGGGAGAGCAGGATTCGAACCTACGAAGGCTGAGCCAACAGATTTACAGTCTGCCCCGTTTG
The DNA here is from genome assembly GCA_913063265.1 of uncultured Prolixibacteraceae bacterium. Lineage (GTDB taxonomy): Bacteria > Bacteroidota > Bacteroidia > Bacteroidales > Prolixibacteraceae > Draconibacterium. The sequence continues at coordinate 4,951 of CAJXZG010000161.1, forward strand.
ACCGCTTCGGTATCTCCCCGACACAATATTTTTAAAGAACCGTCCCGAGTACTCGGGACGAACTGAGGACTTTTCCTCATTCGAGCCGAATCCCAGATTCGAACTGGGGACCCCGAGATTACAAATCACGTGCTCTGGCCAACTGAGCTAATTCGGCTT
>CAJXZG010000162.1 GCA_913063265.1 uncultured Prolixibacteraceae bacterium
AAAGCCAACCCATTTTTCAGGTATGTTTTGTTTGTTTCTTTCATAAAAAGCAGGAACCACTTCTTCTTCAAGTATATTATAGATGGTTTCAGCATCTAGTTCATCCTGAAATTCCTGGTAATCAAAAGTTCTTTCGGCAGGCAATGCCCAGCCGGCATCCTTTTTATAACCTTCGACCCACCAACCGTCTAAAACTGAAAAATGGAGTGTTCCATTCATGACTCCTTTTTCACCACTGGTTCCTGATGCTTCCAAAGGACGGGTAGGTGTATTTAACCAAACATCAACACCTTTTAACATTGTTTTTGCCAGGTTCATATCGTAGTTCTGAATAAACAAAATTTTACCTCTGAACTCAGGCCGTTTTGAAATTTCAACAATATTTTTAATCAAATCCTGACCTGCTTTATCAGCCGGGTGAGCTTTCCCCGCAAATATAAACTGAACAGGACGCTCCGGATTGTTTACAATTTTTGCCAAACGCTCAAGGTTTCTGAATAACAGATAACCTCGCTTGTAAGTTGCAAAACGTCTTGCAAATCCAATTGTTAATGCTTTTGGATTTATCTTACTTACAATTTCACTGGCTAAAGTTGGATTTTGGTGAAGTTTAATCCAGTTATTTGAAAAACGTCGTTTAATATAATTGATAGATTTTTCGCGAAGATTCTCACGAAGGTTCCATATTTCTTTATCAGGAACATCATATATTTTTTCCCATACTTTAAAATCGAGCTGATTTGTCGGAAAATCTTCTCCAAAATATTTTTTATGAATTTCTTTCCACTCCGGTGCAGCCCATGTCGAATAATGAACTCCATTGGTTACATAACCAATTTCAAGTTCTTCTTCAAGAAAACCGGGGTATAGGTGTTTTAGTACCATTTTACTTACATCGCCATGCAACATACTAACACCGTTTATACCCTGCGACATATTGCTGGCAAGGTAACTCATATTAAAATGGTCTTCGTTCACATTTGCTTTGCCAAGCATCATAAACTCGTCCCAGTTTAAACCTATCTTTTCAGGAAATTTTCCCATATAATGCCTGAAAACATCTACATGAAAAGAATCATGTCCTGCAGGAACAGGTGTATGGGTTGTAAATACAGTTGAGGCCCGAACAACTTCTTTAGCTTCAGCAAAGGTAAGACCTTTGTTGCTCATCAGATCAGAAAGTCTTTCGATGCCTATAAAGGCAGCATGACCTTCGTTACAATGATAAACATCTGATTTATAACCCAGTTTTTTTAATGCTTTAATTCCACCAAGGCCAAGTAACATTTCCTGTTTGAGCCTGTTTTCATTATCTCCACCATATAAGTGGTGCGTTACACTTCTGTCCTGATCCTGATTCTCAGGATGGTCGGCATCAAGTAAATATAATTTTACACTACCCACATGCACCTGCCAAACCCTTGCAACTAAAACGCGACCCGGATATTGAACTTCCACCGTAATCCATTCACCATTTTTATCCATTGCCGGTTGAACAGGAATTTTTGCAAACTGCTGGGCATCATAATTGGCAATTTGTTCACCATTTACTCCCAGCGATTGTTTAAAATACCCAAAACGATAAAGTAATCCAATTGCCACGAGGTTAACTTTTGAATCGCTGGCTTCCTTTAAATAATCCCCCGCCAGTATTCCCAATCCTCCTGAAAAAATCTTAAGACTGTCGTGTAACCCATATTCCATACTGAAATATGCTACTTCCGGCCCTTTCAATTTTTTTCTGTCCTCCAGATATTGCTGCATCTTAGATGCCACATTATTCATTTTTTCAACGAACTTCTTGTCTTTTTCAAGTTCCTGAAATCTTTTATAACTAACCTGTTCCAGTAAAACTATAGGATTGTGACTACACTCTTCCCAAATTTCTGCATCTATATATTTGAATAATTCGCGTACTTCCGTATTCCATACCCACCATAAGTTTTTTGATAAATCCTTCAGCGGATTCAGACTTTCAGGCAGGTTCGAATCTACAATAATTCTTTTCCAAACCGGCTCTCCAACCACCGATTTTTCAATGAATCTTACTCTTTCTGATTCCATATTCTAATCAATTAATTGTTAAATTATAACACAATAAATCGCAAAATTATATTTTCTCACAACAAACTTTTAAAAAGCTCAAATAATTTGAAATTGTAAACCAATGAAATAATATTCAGATAAAACTGTGTTAAATTATTTTTTCTTCTTTCTGTTTTTTGAAGATTCCTTTAAAGTTAAAACATTCTCTTCCAGGCGTTTAATAATTTCATCCTTTTCAGAAATAATTTTACGCAATGAAGCTACTTCCAAATCAACTTCATTTAAGGGTACAATTGTATTCAATCTGATTTTAAAATCGCTCAAAACATTCATATAATTAATAAATGCTTCGTAAGGCGAATCAAAAGGATTATAATAACTGTGTACTTCGCCATCGGAAAAATATTTTGTTGACATGTAATAAAAATGATCGCTGACTTGTAAATAATTCCAATCTTTAATTAATTCCGGATCAGTACATTTTGCCATTTGCCGGCTTAAGTTGTACAACTTTTCAAAGGCCTCTTTTTGCATTTCATTTCCCAACCATGCAGTTAAATCCCTTTCCTCATCGGCCCATGAAATAGGATTTGGAACACTTACTGCTGACACAGGTTGCAATTCTTCAATAACTTCCGAAGGAGTTGAAAGTTTAAAGTTTTTATGTTTTACAATCCTCATTGGTAAATCATTCAGAAATTCAAATATCCCTGTTTCCTTGCTTTGCCTGTCACCAATTGCATCGTAGCTTAAAAACAGGTTGATCACTTCATCTTCCTGATTTTCTTCTTCCAACCATGTTAATAGTTTTTCGGTTGTTAAAGGGTATTCGCTCCAGTTTGTATTGGAAAACCGAAATGCAATATCATCACTTAACCTAAAATTCCTCATCAAAACTTTTAACCTTGGATTTATTGCGTTAACATAGATATAATTTGGACTTTTCCATCCCAGTACATGCTTGGCACCTTCAGTTAACACAGCTTTAAAGCTCATTTTTGCAATTTGTGCACCTATTTCATCAGAGTAAATCATTTCAGTATTTCTGAAAACCTTTGGTTTTAATCCAAAAATTTCAGCAAGCAAAGCGTCGTGTTTAATTACCTGATTCTTGAAAGTATTTTCATCTTTTAAGGATGAAAGCGAATGCGAGTACGTTTCAGACAGAAACTCTACACAACCTGTTTTCACTAATTGTTGAAATGAATCAATTACTTTAGGGGCATATAATTTAAATTGTTCCAATGCAAGACCTGTTATAGAAAATGAAACTTTAAAATCACTCCCCAGTTTATTTGCAAGTTTTAACAAAACTTTATTAGCAGGCAAATAACTTTTTTGAGCAATGTTGTGCATTATCGCTTCATTTGTAAAATCATCATAATAGTAATGGTCGTTTCCAATATCGAAAAACCGGTATCTTCTGTGCCGGAATGGTTGATGTATTTGAAAAAACAAACAAACTGTCTTCATAATTCAAAACTATTTTTCTAATACGGACAAATAAACCTCTGTTACCGCTTTTGCCGAATTTATCCATTTCAGATTATCCACTTCTTGTTTTCCCTGGGTTTTAAAATGACTTGAAAGGGCGTTGTAGTTTAACAGACCATAGATTGAATCTGCCATAGCATAGGTATCCCAAAAATCTATTTTAATAGCATGACTTATAATCTCTGAAACTCCTGACTGGTTTGAGATAATCACAGGGACATTAAACTGCATTGCTTCAAGAGGCACAATTCCAAAAGGTTCTGAAACTGAAGGCATAACAAAAACGTCTGTCATTTGAAGCATTTCAACGACATCCAGCCCTTTTAAAAAACCTGTAAAATGAAAATGATCTGAAATACCCAATTCAGCTACGCGTTGAACCATTGCATCCATTAAGTCCCCGCTTCCGGCCATAACAAAACGAACATTATTCATTTTTTTTAAAACCAGGTTTGCCGCTTCTATAAAATATTCAGGCCCCTTTTGTATTGTGATTCTACCCAGAAAAGTTACAATCTTCTCATTTACTCCTTTTTTAAATTGATGCTCCGTTGTTTTAGAAACCGGTTCGAGAGCATTATAAACTACTGAAATTTTTTTAGATGGAATCCCATATTTTTCAACGATAATCTGTTTTGTAAGACTACTTACAGCAATGATTTGGTCAGCCATTTCCATACCATCGCGTTCCATGGCATAAACTTTTGGATTTACATTCCCGCCACTTCTGTCGAAATCTGTGGCATGAACATGCACAACAAGCGGTTTCCCTGAAATCCTTTTTGCCGCAATACCTGCAGGAAAAGTTAACCAATCGTGAGCATGTATTATGTCAAATTGATTTTCTTTGGCAATTATTTCAGCAACGTAAGAATAATTCCAGATTTCCTGCATGAGTCCCGGACCATATTTCCCGGAAAATTCGATTTTATTTGCTTTGTTTGTCTGAAGAAACCGTGTGCCTCTTGTGTGTTTTCCGCTTTTTAGTTTCCAGAATTCTTCTTCACTAACATAAGGAACCAAATTTGAATCCACTTCGACAAAGTTGATCTTATGCTCCGTATTTTCAAATTGTATCTCTTTTTGTGAAACAGCAACCTGATTGGCTCCTAATACTTGTACAAGCGAATTATCTTCGTCTCCATATGCTTTGGGTACAACAAAAGTAACACCCACTTCTTTTAGTTTTGCCAAACCTTTGGTTAAGCCATAACAAGCGGTACCAAGTCCTCCGGAAATATGTGGTGGAAATTCCCACCCAAACATCAGTACCTTCATTTTTTTTATTCTTTATATTCTGAAATTAAATGAGTAGCATACACCACACCGGCAACACTCCAGGCTTGCGAAATTGCACCTTTTGCTTTATGCGGTGGATTTCCATTGTACATCTCAGACATGGTTCCAATACAATGTTCTGTAATATCGTCCTCAAATTCTTCCATAATTTGTTTAACAAAAGAAATTCCACCTTTTTTGTGAATTTTCAAATACGCTTCAACAAAAAATTGAATTAACCATGGCCACACTGCTCCCTGGTGAATTGCTATTTCGCGCTCATCAGGA
>CAJXZG010000163.1 GCA_913063265.1 uncultured Prolixibacteraceae bacterium
TGGTCGATAACAGAGCCGACCGTACGTTCGTTTTTAGGATAACTGCCAGATGAAGACGAGGTAATATAAATTCCACCGCCGTCATCAAGGACCTGGCATGCACCATTTACATAGTTGAACCTGACAATCGTATTTAATCCCTGGAAATTTATACCACTGTAACCACTGTTAATAATCCTGTTGTACTCAAATACCCCATTATCATATCTTGACGAAATTCCCGTTCCGATCATACCATCGGCAATCTTATTAATATTTTCAATCTGGCCGGTTTCTTCTATGGTATTTGCCGTAATGACAGAATTATGGGCGTAGGATACAATTCCCTTACTATTTGCCCCGTAAATTTTACTGTTTTTAATAGTAATATGTTTGCAACTATAATCGATAAAACTTATCCCATTTACATCAGGATTTATTATCTGACAATTATCTATTGTTATATAATTACTTTTTTCAATTTTAATCCCATCAGAATTGTGTAGAATTTCAATGTCTTTTATGTTAATATAACTTTGATTTGAAATGTAAATACCGTAGTTTACTGTGGAAATTCTTATTTCATAATTATCCGGAGAATCTCCACCGGGTGTCCAGAAATAGAGAATTTTCGCTGAATTGTCAAAAAACCATTCACCTGCGCTAGTTAAAAATTCCAGTTTGTTACACAACCAAAATCCATAACCTGCCCTCATAGTATAGGAAAGGGCTGAAGATAGATTCAGGGTTTGTGAACTTGAACTGGTAACTTCTCTGGATAATAATGTAAATGCATTATTTCTGATAATACAAGTTGAACCCGTGAAATTCATTCCTCCATCCAAACTGGTTGAGGTGATCTGAGTCGAACCGTTGGTGTTTGAAATGGGCAAATATCCTTCATCGGGGTATCTTGCGATTTTTGCACGAGTACCATTTATGAATAGTTGTTCAACATCCGCTTTGTTGATGGGGATTTTGTAAATATTCCCGGAATGTTTTGACCATCCGGCAACTTTTTCAGAACCGTAGATTTTGGGTTTATCACCTGTTCCATAGGAACCAAAAACAATTGGACTGGTTGAAGTCCCCGAGGAACCTATGTTTAATGAACCAATCCATTCATCCCCTTTGTTAAACAGAATTTGATCTCCCGGTTTAAATGTGGCACTGTTAACCTTTTCAAGGGTTTTCCATGGTGAATTTTCACTTGTACCTTGATAGGAATCGTTGCCGGAATTACTTACATAATAAATTGTTGCAGAAACGGGTTCATTGAATAAGATTATTATTAAAGAAAAATAAATAATAACCTTTGTTTTCCGTTTTAGTTGAAACAGTTTTCTTACTCCTTGAGCAAAAAGCGTCAATGCCTTTAAAGTAACCATAAAATAAATTTTAAAAAGCGTCAAAAAAATTAATTCAATGACCCAAATAAAACATGTTATGATGCCTTCAAATACCTGCCGAAATATGTGATTATGTTATTTGTAAATTAAGTACATTACTAATTGATCGGGTTTGTAAAAACAATTAGTAGTTAGTAACATAGTACCAATTACATTAAACAATTCCACCGAATATTATTACATCGGCAAGTTCTATTTTAATAAATTACTTTTGAACCTATTTTTACAGGGAACCAAAAGCGTCTGTTTTATAACAGTTTTATATATGGGTTTGCGGGTATAAATGTAATAAATAAAAATTTGAAAAAAAACATGTATTTAACAATTCAGAAACATTCTAATTAATTGAACTTTAGAAAGTGCGTCTTCTGCATGTATCAAGAAATCTGTTAAGATGTGATTTCTGTTGATGTTGAAGCAAACAATGAAATTAACAATATGTATTGTAATTTCATTCGACTTTGTTTAACATTCTTATTCCCCGGGTGGAATTAAAAATTAAAAAGAAAGAACAAATTGGTGATACAAATTTCCGATTAAATTTTTACCAATCTGTATTTTATTACATTTCCTTTAAAAAAAGTATGAATAAAATAAATTCCTCCAGGTAGATTTTGAATATTGATAATTTCCGGATTTCTATTAATTTGACGACTGAATACTAATTTTCCTGTTACATCATATAGTAGAATAATAGATCCTTCTTCCGGTTTGTTTGAAAACTGAATATTAACCTGCCTGTGCACCGGGTTGGGATACACGATCACATTGTCCTTTAATACAATTGTTTTCTTCAAATTAATAAATACACTTGAGAATCTTTTAAACGTTAATTCTCCCCTGACAAGTTCCGGTGAATAAGAAATTTCTTTGTTCTCATTTGAAGACCACACTTTTATTAAAACGGGCTTTCCATCAATAAAACCATTTATAAAATTTATTTGAGAAGCAGATGCCGGAATGCTAACAAGGTTTTGTTTCAGATGATTTTCATTTAATTTTATTGCACCTACACAAAGGTGATCATCATAAATAGCAATTTCATCGCCGGTTTTCAATTCAGATTTGTTTAAATCTAAAATATTAATATTCATGTGTTCAAAACCATTGCCGACAAAATTAGGTTGAAAATAATTTGTGCCTTCGTTTACCGAATATATATTTTCTGATTTTCCAATGTTTTTGTTTAAAGTTAAAATGCATACCTCATTTGCATAAACTATATACCCTTCGCCCGGCTTAAAGTATCCAATCCCATTTAGCCAGCCAAATTCTCCCCAGTTTTCAATTGACCTCCCTTTTTCGTCCTGTATCTTTTTTAAAAAACCCGCTTTAATCAAAGGGTTTGCTATTTCCATTGCATCCATTGGTTCATCAACAGGGAAAGAAATCAGGTTTAATCCTTTATTAACCGGAATGTTTATTGGAAGTTCAATTTGTTTGCCTGCAATTTCCAGTATATAATCAGAATTTACTTGAATTTTGTATCCTTTTTCCGGATTAAGATTACCTATCTGATTTATCCAAGTAATTTGTTTATTAAATAAAACGGATTCATAGGAATTGTCGTTTTCATCCAAAACCTTAATTAATTTATCATTTGCAATTGCATTTTTAAGAACAGAATCCATATTGCTATAATGTGGGATAGTATGGGTAGAAAAGATATTCCAACCTTTCTCCAGGAATATTTCATGATTTATTTCTTGTTCTATTTTTAGATTTGTTGTAACAATACTATCGCAGCCTGTTGATGAAATCAACACCCTTTCAAATACTCCTTCTTCATTCCTACCTTTGTAATTTTCAGTATTATAAATTGTAATGTTTTCTGAGGTAAATTGAGTTGGATTAACTTTGAGAGTCAGATTTACCAACGAATCGCAGCCGTAAACTGTTTTATATAAGGTTGAATATTTTCCTGGTATTACAAGTTTCTGAGATCCAAATAAGAAAAATTCTCCTTCACAAATAGTGGTATCTATTAAAGAATTGTAAGTTGGATGAATCCACAAATTTGTTGTAACAATACTGTCAGCACCGGAGGCTGTTATCAACTTGCGTTGTAAGGTTCTTGTATATTGTCCAGGTTCAATCCAGCCCAGATAATCTTCTCCATCGCAAAGTGTAATAAATTCTGTTACAAAAACTTTTTTTAGTAAGCTATTAATTGGGTGATATAGATCTTCAATTTCAGTAATTGACAGGGCATAATTATATATTTTTACTTCATCCAACTGTCCTTCATACAACAAATCTGGTTCTGTCTCATCTCTTCCTGCTCCAAATAAGAGGTTGTATTTCCAGCCCGTATCAATATTTCCATAGTCTTCAATACTTCCTATTTCTTTTCCATCCAGATAGATTTTTTTTTCAATACCGTTAAAAATTGCTACCAGATGATGCCATTCTCCATCCCACAATTTTTCAACATTGTCGATATAATACCAAGCGTTGGAGGTGCCGCTGGTTTTAAATGCAATTCTTTTAAAGCCATAATTGAGATATAATGCATAGGTATCTGTATTGGGGCCTCCATGCATAATAATTCCCTGGTACCCTTTACTGCTTTTTGCGGGTTTTAACCATGCACTTAATGTTATTTCATTTTTAACATTTTCACCAAAACTTTGTCCAAGGTTAATATAGCCAGAACCATTAAAAGATAATCCATTACCGACTACACCGTTAACTCTTTCAACTTGATCCAGAATCTTTCCATCATTTGAACTAGCTGAATCTATAATAATTAAACTATCATTTTCTTCAAACATATATTCAGAGAAAGTAGGTGATAAATCAGGAATGGTAATTAAAACAGTATCCGATAAAGGATTTGAAATATTACCAGCAGCATCAATTGCCCATGCATATAAAATATTAATCCCTTCACTTGAAAAAGTATATTGTGAAGGGATTGAATCTATCCATAATTTTGCCGTTGTTTCTGGGGGATTTGGATTCTCGGACAAATAATAAGCTGTAACTTCTGCATTGTCTTCGGCCACAAATTCAATAATTGGAATTTTGAGTGAAATTGCTTCTGGTGGTATGGAAAACAATTTTAAAACAGGTGGAGATAAATCATCCCCCGAAATGAAAATTTTTATGTTAGCGGTATCAATAAGTGTGTTGGGATGATCATCTTTTACGATGACCTTAAGTTTGAATAATAAATCCTCATATAACTGAATATCTGTATTTGTTGATATAACACCGTTAATTGAGTCAATGGAAAAAAACACCGATGAATCTTCTTGAATTATCGAATAAAGTAAGGTTTGTTTTGAATCAGGATCGTTTGCAACTACTTTACCAACCATATAATCTGAAGTTTTTGGTGAAGCAAAATTGAATGAATGCTCTTCAATTATTGGTTTCTGATTAATACTATCAAAACTTTTGCCTGTTAGAATTTTTGATGTAAAAGGCTGCAATGAGAAAGTATCTTTAATTAGTTTTCCATGGACATCCCTAAAGACCGAACTTCCAAGATAAAATACTTTTACACTTTTTGTGTCATTATAAAATAATTTTTCAGACTCGCCTTTTCCCAATTTACTATCATTAAACCTTGAATTTGAATCGGTACGTGTATCTGCTTTCCAATCTTCAAAATTGGATGAGCCCTTAAAAATTGTTGCTGAGTA
>CAJXZG010000164.1 GCA_913063265.1 uncultured Prolixibacteraceae bacterium
GGTTTGAATAAATTTTCTGCGCGATAGAGAAGATTTTTGATTCATCGGTAGATAATTTAGATTATAAGATTTATAAAATTGCTAATTATTATTTAATAATTATTACAATTTCATAATTATTATATGAAATCAAAAAAGGGAAGCCTCTGCTTCCCTTTTGCGCTGTTTAATTCTAAAACTTTATCTACTAATAGAACTGCTTATTTACTAAGTTTAACTGGTGTTGTTTCTAAATTATTAAGATCTGAACCTCCATCTACCTTTTTAAACCACATTCGGTTACCCATATTGTAATATTCATCTTTTAAAGATGGATTAGCAGCAACCTGTTCTTTGGTATAAGGATAATAAGGTACCATTACATCTTCTCCCTTTTCCCAGTTGGCAGGAGTTAAAACTTTTGCCTGATCAACTGTTTGAAGTGCTTCAACAAGTCGTACAAGTTCTTCCATGTTTCTTCCTACCTGCATGGGGTAAAAGTTTACCGAACGAACAGTATTATCAGGGCCAATTACAAATACGCCTCTGATGTCTTTTGTAGTACTAACCGGCTCGTGCAACATACCGTACATTTTCGATACTTTTTTATCGCTGTCATCAATTACGGGGAATCGGATGTCCTGTTTTCCATTTCCTTTGTAATCAATCTCTTCCAGATAAGATACCCACATATTGTGCTGTTCAATGTTATCGGTAGAAATTACTGCAAGATTTACACCTAATGCATCAAATTCATCCTGAAGAGTGGCCAGTTCAAGTAGTTCTGAAGAGCAAACAGGAGTAAAGTCCTGTGGATGACTAAACAATATTTTCCAGTTTGTTCCATAATCTTTTGGGAAATTTACTTTACCCATTGTGGTATTGGCTTTAAATGATGGAGCTTCTGAACCGATTAATGGAATTTTAGAACTTTGAGCTTGTGTGCTTGCTACTAAAAATACAATCGCGAATAAAGTTAAAATAGTCGTTTTCATAATAATTAATTTTTAATTGTTGTTTGACTTCAATGCAAACTTACGGCAAGCTTATTTTGAAGGCTTGTGTTTTTTACGCAAAACCTTGTACTTTACGATATAAACAAAAAAATGGAGTGATTAAAATTTATTGTAATTTCTTTAATTGCAATAAAATCAGCGTTTTAAAGGAGTATTGGAAGATTTGTGTAGAATTGATAAAATCTGTACTTATTTTTGCTTTGTTACCACAGACATATCGATTTTTTTTGTTCCGATGTAAAAAAGTGTAGCAGCAGCTGCCATAAAAATATGGCTAACACATAAATAATTGAACCATTGGTGTGGTGAGATTTTAAACATAAAAAATAATGCCGCTATGGCTGCCAAACCAACACCAATTAACATGTACTTACTGGCTGGGTTTTTTGTTTTGAAAAAAAGATATGATTCAAGTGATAATACGACAAACATCAATCCGTAACCTGAATGAAACTCAACAAAGAAAAAATCAAGGGTGACTATGGTTAGGGTAAGAAATGTCAGAAACTCTATTATATTTATTATACCAAAGGCTTTTACAATTGAATCTTTTAACAGAATTCTTGTATGTTCTATGGCCGCTCTTTCAACAAACATAATCGATATCATACTCATAATCCAGCCCGGAAGTTTCCAGTAAAAACTAAAGGCATATAAAAAAGCATGACCAATAACACCACCTAAAAAAGTGGCAATTCCCATAGTGAAAAAGTAGATTTTAAAAAAGATAAATGTTTTTTCTTTTTTGCCTGACCTGTGAATTTTATATGCATATATAAAGCACAAAACTGAAACCAGTAAATCAGTTATGGTTACAATGGGTTCATCGATTCTGATACCTCCAACAAAAATTGTGTTTATTTCGTCCATTAAAACTATTATCAATACATTAAGCTTAAAATTACAAACTTTAAAATAAATTTCTAACAATAAAATGCATAATCTTTATGGATATAAAAGTTAATCAAATTGGTATCTGTCAGCTTTCGTTTCTAATTTATTTGGTAGATTGCAATTCAAAAATCAAATCTTAAAAAATTGAAACCATGCTGTTTAATTCTTACCTATCAAAAATTTACAACTGTACTTTGCTAATTGTATTGATCATATTTTCTGTTAAGGTTAGTAATGCGCAAAAATTAATTGAAAAAACACCTGCAGATACTCGGTTAAAATGGTATCAGCAACACGAGAAACTTGTTGCCGGTTCCCAGTTTAAAAATTTACCCTGGCAATTTGTTGGCCCCACCAATATCAGTGGGAGAATGTCGGATGTTGAGGTTGTTTCGCCCAAGGGAGAAAGTTATACGATATATGTTGCCGGAGCATCAGGTGGAATATGGAAAACAGAAAATGAAGGTACAACCTGGAAGCCGGTATTCGAACATGGAATGTCAACCGCTTTTGGTGATTTGGAACTGGATCCGCAAGACCAGAATATTATTTGGGCAGGTACCGGAGAAGCCAACATCTTTCGGAGCTCAAATGCCGGTGCAGGTATTTATTATTCAAAAGACGCAGGTAAATCCTGGGAACACAAAGGACTAACCAATACCAATACCATTGCAAGAATATTGGTTCATCCTGAAAATCATGATGTTGTTTTTGTTGCAGCAGGAGGAAATGAATGGACAAATAACGAAGAAAGAGGAATTTATAAAACAGAAGATGGAGGGAAAAGCTGGGAAAAGATTCTGTATGTCGATGACAAAACAGGAGCATACGATTTGGTAATGAATCTGCAAAATCCGGATGTTATGTACGCAACAACCTGGCAAAGAATAAGAAAAAAGTGGAATGATCCCCGAAATGAAGATGATTATACCGGAAGTAATATTTTCAAAACCACTGATGGCGGTCAAAACTGGGAAAAAATTAACAGTGGCTTACCGGAAGCCAGATATCGGGGAAGAATAGGAATAGATTTGTGCCAAAGTTCACCTGAAGTAATTTATGCTTTTGTAGATAATTATGAGAAACTCCCTGAAGAAAATGCACTAAACGAAACTGAAGATGCCTATGGCAGACCAAGTAGTGGCAGAATAAAAGGAGCATCGGTATTTCGTTCAAACGATGGAGGAAAAAACTGGAAGCAGGTAAGCGAACAAAATGCTTATATGGAAGGACTTTCAGGGACTTACGGTTGGGTATTTGGGCAAATGCGCGTTGATCCGGTAAATCCTGATAAAATATATGTAATGGGCCTGGCTTTAAATGTTTCTAAAGATGGTGGAAAGACATTCCGCCCTTTAAGAGGAATGCATGGCGATCATCATGGATTGTGGATTGATCCTCAGAATCCAAATTACCTGGTTAATGTTAACGATGGTGGTGTAGCTATTTCGTATGACGGAGAAAATTTCAGAACTTTTTATGACAATCTTCCATTGGTACAGTTTTTTAATGTAAATGTTGATATGGCGGAGCCTTTTAGAGTATATGGTTCAATCCAGGACCACGGAAGCTTTAGAGGAGAATTGGATTTGAGCAGAGGTAGAAATAATATTCCACCCGCTGAATTTGAATATGCTCCGGGCGGTGAAGGAAGTAACCATGTTATTGATCCCGAAGATCCGGATGTTGTTTATTCGGCAGGATTTTATGGTTCCATTACCAAAACAGATATGAATTCCGGTAATAGTAAAAGTATAATGCCTCCCGTGCCAGAAGAAGTTGAAAAGCTAAGGGGGCAGTGGTTGGCACCATTTATTTTATCTCCTCACAATCCTGGAATTTTGTATTATGGAGCACAATTTGTTTTTCGTTCTATGGATAAAGGGGAGTCCTGGGAAAAAATAAGCGATGATTTGACTTATAATGATCCTGATAAAATAGGAGATATTCCATATCAAACCATTTTTTCACTTTCAGAATCTCCTGTAAAATTTGGATTACTTTATGCCGGGACAGATGATGGTCGAATATGGGTTAGCAAAAATCATGGAGAAAAGTGGGAGGAAATAAATGCAGGTTTACCCTATGGAAAATGGATTTCACAAGTTGAAGCATCTGCTTTTGAGAAAGGACGAGTTTATATGACTCAAAATGGAAAACGTGATGATGATTTTGCAGCATATATTTGGAAATCGAAAGATTACGGGAAAACATGGACCAGTATCAAATCCAACATTCCCTGTGGTCCGGTAAATGTAATTAAAGAGGATCCTCAAAATGAAAATATTCTGTATGTTGGAACCGATTTTGGGGTATATGTTTCACTTAATCAGGGTGAAAGCTGGGAAAGTTTACAAGGAGATCTGCCAACAACTTATGTCCACGATTTGGTAATTCATCCTCGCGATAATTTTGCAGTAATCGGAACACATGGACGCGGTATGTATGCATTGGATATTGAATACCTAAGGAAAATTGCTGAGATTGATGAAGAAACTGAATGCCAGATTCTGGACATCGAAGATTGTAAATTACCCTACAGTTTACGTTACTGGTACAGAAGGTCAGGAAAAGATTTGAATGCTCCATTTTATATCGATAAAAGTCAGGGAGTAACAATTGTTATCACAGATTCGAAGGATAATGTAGTTGTTGAAAACAAAGTAAATGCAGATAAAGGAATAAATTTCTTTGAATGGGATTTGACAATGAATGAGGAAACACTGGCGGAGGCAGGAACTTATCAAATTAAAATTCAGGGGAAGAATTTTACAGAAGAGCAAAGTTTTGAAGTGCTGAGTTATTAAATAATTGATCATCTATAAATATTGAAAAGGCTGTATCAAAACTAATTGCAAAACATGAATTACTTACAAATTGAAATCTTGAAACGTTTTTTGACCCCCTAAAACCCCCAAAGGGAGAAAGTTCTTCTCCGCCAAGTGGCGGAAGGTTAGGAGGGGTCATTGCTTACAAATTGAAAGTTAAATTTTTCTCTTTTGCGCTTTTGAAACGGCCTC
>CAJXZG010000165.1 GCA_913063265.1 uncultured Prolixibacteraceae bacterium
AGGGAGTTGCTACAAGCAATAAAGGATTTGCCGTATTACCTGCAGTTCCCTTTGAAAAAATGAGTAAAGAAGAAAAAAAGAGATGGAAAGAAATGTCGGAAAAGCAGCGTGAAAGGGAACTTTACAGATTGGATAAACCGGTGGAAGAAATAGAAGTTACCCAGGAAATGCGACAAATGGCTTTTGATAGTTATGAAACCACTGATGACCATGGGATGCATATTATTGGAACTGCAAAAAGTCAGTGCGGAAAAGTCTTTTACAAAGTGAAAAATTCCTGGGGCGACTATAACGATCACAATGGATATTTTTATGCTTCAAAACCTTATGTAAGTTATAAAACCATGTCAATAATGGTGCATAAAGATGCTGTCCCAATTTATATTAGAGAAAAATTAGAGTTGTAAAATAGCACCCTTCATATTTTTTGAAGGGTTTTTTTATTTTTGTGACTCAGGATGATAAAGATGATAAATCGCTTAAGTTTTCTTTTTCTTTTACTTTTTTCTATATACTCTAATGCCCAAAAGCCAGGAGAAGATTATACATGGTGGAACGAACTTCATAATTGGCAGGAGGGAGACCCGGGTTGGCGAAACTGGATAAGAATTACTCCGGGTTATCTTGGACCAAATGCATTACCCATACCTGAAGTAAAAAGAGGGTATTTAAATACAAATTCTGAATTTGAAATAACTGCATCAGGGCATTTTCTAAAAGGAGATCCAACACAGGATATTTCAGCACGTTTGTTTGTTCCGTTTGCGCAAAGTAAAATTGCCGTTGAATTTTACGGGGTAATTTTAGAACATTTTTCATTTTCCGAAGAAATCAGAAATGAAAGATATGCCAGAATTGAAGATGGAAAAGGTTATGCCGTTGGCGATTTGTATTTCAGTACATTAATTCAACTTTCGAAAAACAGAAAATTTCCGAATACTTTATTTCGAATGGCTGCAAAAACAGCATCAGGAAATCAACTGGAAGGTGCAAGATATACCGATAGCCCGGGATACTTTTTTGACCTTAGTTTTTCTAAGGAATATGGGAAAACAGAGGTCGGATTATTTCGCCCGTTTGGATTGTTTGGTTTTTACAGTTGGCAAACAAATGACGAACTAAATCTTCAAAATGATGCTTATATGTACGCCATTGGAACTGATTATGAGAGAAATGGAATGGTATTCTCAACTTCCTTATCGGGATATTCAGGTTATAAAAATGAACGGGATAAACCGATGCAACTGAATTTTGAATTGCGAAAAGACTTTAACAACAATGCATTTCGTATTCAGTATATACATGGATTACGACATTGGGAATATAAAACAATCAGGATATCGTTTATTTGCAAATTTAAACCGGTAACCCAGGATTAGTTTTTTTTGATTTCTAATTGCTTAACTTTGCCGCTTTCAATACAGTAATCTGATTAAAATACCATATGATAATGAAAAAACTTTCTCTTGTAATTTGTGTATTTAATGAAGAGGAAAATATAAAACCTTTATCGGAACAAATTATTAAAGCGCTTGAAGGTATTGACTATGAAACTATTTTTGTTGATGACGGCTCCACAGATAAAACACGGGAGAATATAATCTCGATAAATAACGAGAGATTTATACTGGTTGAGCTAAAAAGAAATTACGGACAAAGCTCAGCTTTGCAGGCAGGAATTGATCAGACACAGGGTGAGTTTGTGGTATTATTGGATGGTGATTTGCAGAATGATCCGGCCGATATTCCCGGGATGTTAAATATGATGGAAACAGATGATTGGGATATGGTTGCAGGTGTACGTGCAAATAGAAAAGACGGAATGTTTTTAAGAAAAGTTCCTTCAAAAATTGCCAATTATATGATTCGGAAATCTACCGGAATTCATATGAAAGATCTGGGTTGTACCTTAAAAATATTTACAAATGAAACGATAAAAAGCATTCATATATATGGAGAGTTACATCGGTATATTCCAGCCTTAATTACACTCGAAGGAGCAACAAAAATTACTCAGGTAGACGTAAACCACCGCCCTCGCAAATTTGGCTCTTCGAAATACAACCTTGGAAGAACCACACGAGTAATGAGCGATTTAATTTTAATGGTGTTTTTCAAAAAGTACCTTCAAAGGCCTATGCATTTTTTTGGTAGCATTGGAATTGTCACTTTCGGAATTGGTGCATTGATTAACCTGTACATGTTAATCTTAAAAATATTGGGGCATGATATTTGGGGAAAACCACTTTTATTGCTTGGAATTTTATTGGTAATGGGAGGAATTCAATTTATTACAATTGGTATAATTGCCGAGTTACAGATGCGAACGTATTTTGAATCTCAACGTAAAAAACCATACCGGATAAGACGAGTTATTCACACCAGGTAATATTTGTGTAATTATATAAGTAAAAGGTTTACAGATTGTGTACATCGCTGGTTTATTATTTTTTAATAAAGAAAAATCTACAGTCATGAAAAAAATAGTTTCAGGTTTATTTCTTATTTGTTTAATGTTGATGTTGGTTGTCGATGGATATTCACAGGATAGAGTAGTTAACGGGAGAGTTACCACATTCGACAGTATTCCGCTGATTAATGCCAGTATCAAAATAAAAAGCACCAAACAGATAATTTATACAGATACTCTTGGAAATTTTTATGCTCCTTGCAACTATGAGGACAATTTAAAAGTTTGGGCCCGTGGTTTTAGTACTGAAAGGGTAAAAGTTGATTCTGTTATAAAGCTGGTAATTGTTAATCTTGACCTAAAACCCGGAAAGAAAAACAGGGAGTACGCAATTGGATATGGTCATGTAAGCGATGCCAATAAACTTATAGCCGTCTCGAATTTAAATAATGACGATGTTGATTTTTCCCAGTACACAGATATTTATGAACTAATAAGAGGAAGAGATCCAAGCGTAATGATTTTGAATGGAGAAATAATTATTCGAGGACAAAATTCATTATTTGGTAGTAATGCTGCCTTGGTTGTATTAGACGGATTACCTGTGGAAAACAGTATGTTATCAAATATTGCTCCGATAGATGTAAAAAGTATAAGTATTGTTAAGGGAAGTGGTGCAGCTATTTATGGAGCAAGAGGAGCAAATGGAGTTGTGTTAATTGAAACTAAAAAAGGAACAGACTTATAGCATTCCTTACGTTTTCTATAAAGATGCTTCCATAGTTTTGCTTGAATCTTCAACCAGACGATATATTTCATATAATTCATCTTTCGAAAAATGTCGGTATTGACCGGGTTTAAGATTTGCCAACTTAATATTCATAATTCTTATTCTTTTTAAAATTTTAACCTCATAACCCAGATATTCACACATCCTTCTGATTTGACGATTCAATCCTTGTGTGAGAATAATATTAAATGTAAAATGGTTTAATTTCTTTACTCTACACTTTTGTGTGACCGTATCCAGGATTGGAATACCGTTGCTCATCTTTTCAATAAATTTGTGATTGATTTTTTTATTGACTGTTACAATATATTCTTTTTCGTGGTTATTTTTTGCACGAAGAATTTTATTCACTATATCTCCGTCACTGGTCATAAAAATCAGTCCTTCACTTGGTTTATCCAACCGGCCCACAGGGAAAATTCGTTCAGGGTAATTAATAAAATCAATGATATTGTTTTTTATCGAAGTGTCTGTTGTTGAAATTATTCCAACAGGTTTATAAAAAGCCAAATAAACAAATTTTGTCTTTTTTGAAACAGGTTTACCGTTAATTAAAATTTTATCATTTTGGTTAACTCTCAATCCTAAATCAGCAATTTTTCCGTTTACCACAACTTTACCTGCTTCAATTAATCTGTCAGCTTCTCTACGAGAACAAAATCCCGTTTCTGAAATTGCCTTATTCAACCTTTTAGTCTCCATATTCGATACAAAAATACTTGATTTGATACGAATAGAAAGTCAAATTACATCATAAATTTAAAGCGATAATCTATTTCCAAATCCACCATTCTGCTTTTACTCCAAAATAATAACCCCAGTTTTGAGGACCGGTAAAACTTAAATAAGGCGAATACAAATCATTTTTAGCAGCTTCATTGTAGCGGGCCAGTGAAAACACAAATCTCAAATGCGGACGTGCCCAGGGTGAATTTTCTCCTGTCGGAACAAGAGTCGGAGACAAACTCAGTTTAATCATTGAATATGGATCTTCTGTTCCGTCTTTTCGTTGCGAATAATGCAGTTCACTAAGGAAATGGAACTTATCGGAAAAAACGTGTGTATCTCTGAATCCAACGGTAAAATCTTGTTTTCGGTTATAAACTTCCTGTCCTAAATAGGTTAAGGCTTTACCATTTGTTTTAGCGCCACCTTTGCTGTAAGTATAAATAAGATAAGCATTTAACGAATTTTTAGCGGAGAGATTAAGTAATATTTCCTCAACAACTGCCAATGAAAAAGCTCCGTTAAAATTCTTTTCTTCCAAATCGGGGGCGCCAAATGTTTGATAAGTTCTGGAAATACCACCATCGCCACCATTGGCCAGACGTGTTCCGTATCTTATGGTTAAGTTATTAAACTGACCGGAACTTTCGTCACCGATTACTGAAGCCAACCTTAATCCCAGAACAAATCCATAGTCTGAAGGATAATTTAGAATAATATTGCTACTATCTTCAGGATAAGGTTCGATTTCGGGAATTGTATCAAATTCTGAATCGCTCATTCTATGAAATTCACCTAAAAATGTCAGGGTGTTTTTATCTGAAATTTCGAAATCCTGTTCATAATTTAGAACAACTTTTTGGCGCAAGGCAAGACTTGAAGTTCCTGTTTTTATATTCAGATAGAAATAAGGAGGTAAGGTTGAAGAAGTATCAGTTGAAGAAACAAA
>CAJXZG010000166.1 GCA_913063265.1 uncultured Prolixibacteraceae bacterium
CCCGGTTACTCAGTTTTACCGTGTACATGTTGACGATGCTGAACCCTTTTACAACGTTTACGGAGGTACCCAGGATAACAATACTATGGGCGGTCCGTCGAGAAATACAAGCAGAACAGGTGTTGTTAATGACGACTGGTTTGTAACGCTTGGTGGTGACGGATTTTGGGCTGCTACAGAACCGGGAAATCCTGATATCGTTTACTCGGAATATCAATATGGAAATGTTTATCGTTACGATAAAAAAAGTGGCGAAAGTTTAAATATTAAACCTCGCGAACGTAAAGAAGAACTTACTTATAAATGGAACTGGAATGCTCCTATGTTTGTGAGTCCTCACAGCAAAACGCGTTTGTATATTGCAGCAAATAAAGTATTTAGAAGCGAAGACAGGGGTAATACATGGGAAGTAATAAGTGATGATTTGACTGCCCAGGTTGATAGAAACAGTTTCCCTGTGATGGGAAAATACTGGCCTGCTGATGCTGTTGCAAAAGATGTTTCAACCTCACAGTGGGGAACCATTGTTGCAATGGACGAATCGAAAGTCAAAGAGGATTTGATATATGTCGGAACCGATGACGGTGTAATTTCGATTACAGAAAACGGAGAAGACTGGACACAGGTTAAATCATTTTCCGGCGTTCCCGAATATACATATGTCAGTGACCTTTATGCTGACCGTTTTGATGAAAATGTGGTTTATGCTACTTTTGATAATTTAAAACGCGACGACTTTAAACCTTATGTGTATAAAAGTTCAGATAAGGGGAAAACATGGATTTCAATAAGCGGTAATTTGCCCGAAAACGGAACTGTTCATACTATTGCCCAGGATTTTATTCGTCCTGAATTACTTTTTGTCGGAACCGAGTTTGGCATATTCTTTACAATTGATAATGGCGAAAACTGGGTACAAATGAAATCCGGTATTCCAACCATTGCAGTGCGCGATATTGCTGTACAGGAAAGAGAATCAGACCTTGTACTGGCAACATTCGGACGTGGATTTTATATCCTTGATGACTATAGCCCACTTAGAGAAATCAAACCGGAACTTGAAGAAGAAGAAGCTTCAATTTTCCCCGTAAAAGATGCATTAATGTATGTTCAAACACGTGGGAAAAGTAACCAGGGAAGTACCTATTATGCTGCTAAAAATCCGGAGTATGGAGCAACTTTTACTTACTTTTTGAAAGAAGTTCCCAAGAGTCAAAAAGCATTGCGTAAAGAAAAAGAAAAAGAACTTTTTGAAGCGGGTGAACCGATTCGGCAACCAACATGGAGAGAATTGCAGTTGGAAGATCAGGTTGAAAAATCGCATTTGATATTTACCATTTATGATGCCGATGACAATGTAATCAACCAAATATCAAAAGCACCCTCAAAAGGTATAAATCGTGTTACATGGAGAATGAATTATGCTTCAACTGCCACTACACGTGTTTCCGGGAAATTTGATCCGATTACTTCAGGAGGCAGAGGAATTATGGTAATGCCGGGTAAATATAAAGTAGGAATGAAAATCTGGCACGAAGGAGAATTAACAGATTTGGTTGAACCGGTTGAGTTTACTTGCAAGAAATTGAACAATACAACTTTACCGGCAGCCGATTATGCTGAGAATGTAGCGTTTGCCGAAAAAGTAAACAAATTGGCACTGGCAGTTACAGCAACAGGAAGAATGATTGACGAAACGAGTGACAAGGTAGAACAAATAAAACAAGCCATTTATGCAACTCCGGGAGCTGGCGAAGAGCTGATGAAAAAAGCAAGGTCACTTAGTGTTGAATTGGAAGCGCTTAATTTTAAAATGGATGGTCTGCCGGCAAAAGCAAGTGGTGAAGAAGTTCCACCGGCACAAATGCCGCTTAACGATCGTTTAAGTGTAATCACTTATACTCACATGGGATCAACCAGTGGAATTACATCAACCGAAAAACAGAATTATGAGATACTGAAAGAGGAATTTCCTCCTGTCTTAAATTCCTTAAAAAATATTGTTGAGAATGAAATTCCGGCATTGGAAGCTGAGATGAATAAATTAGGTGCACCATGGACACCGGGAAGATTGCCGGATTGGAAAGAATAGAGAATTAAACTAAATATAAAAAGAGCCCGGATTTTCCGGGCTTTTTTTGCTTATGATTGTTACATCAATTCTGCAAATTAAAATTTATTGGCACAGGCAATTAACTTCATTTGCTTAAATTTGTTATTAGCATAAAAGAAATACCAGTTAAGAATGAAAATCAAACTTTATTTTTTGCAAATTCTAGTTTTTATTCTGTTCCCGTTTGTTTTAAACGGACAAAATATTTTACAACAATTAGACACAGGAGAAACTTCAAAAGATTCTGTTGAAGTTGAAACCTTACCTTTTTACAAAACTGCTGAGATTGCCTACGAAATAGAGAGTACAATAAGATATATTAAAGACAAAACCAAACAAATCGAGTCGTATAAAAATGTTACTGAAATGGACTCCGCTTTTGTTCATTTACGTTCGGTTGTGGAACAAGACTTTGATGAATTTGAATCATTCAATAAAAGAAACTTATCAAAATTCTTCTTGCTGAATACAAAAAGAGTATGGTCGAGTTATCAATCTCAGTTCGTTAGTTGGCAAACCAATCTTTCAGGACGCATTAGCGAGCTTATGGTAATTTCTGAGCGAATAAAAGAAAAAGAAAAGTTGTGGGTTACCACTTCCAAACAGCCGGAAATAAAACTCTTGCCCAACGAAATACTTACACGGATTAATGGTTCCATAGCAGAATTACATCAGCTGGAAGAGAAGCTTTTTAAAGCAGTTGGAGAACTGTCATTGTTCGAATCAAAGATAGCGGATCAAATAATAAATGTAGAACAACATATTTCCGAAATAGATGATCTTCATAAAAACTATCGGGTAAATCTGTTTAAAAAAACGCAACCTGTACTCTGGAATGTTCAGCTAAAGAATTCGTATGAAGGCACTTTTACGGAACGTTTAAAAAAAGTGTGGTATGAGAATTCTAAATCTTTGAGAAACAGCCTGCCGTCTATTAAAGAAACTCTTCGCGAATTTGTTATCTGGAGTATTTTCCTGATCGTTTTAATAATTGGATTACGATTTTTGTTTTTAAGGTATCATCCAAACAGGGAAAAACCAGAGGAGTACAATATCAATGAATTGATAATTGATATTCCAAAACTGTCAGCCTTATATTTTGTATTGTTTGTATTCGAAATACTCTTAAATAACCTTCCCTTGGCATTTACTGGAATGGTAAGCTTAACCACCCTGTTAATTGCATTTTTAATATTGCGGCACTACATTCATAAAGAGGGATTGAGGATAATCCTGTCTTTTGTTGTGCTTCTCTCAGCCAATATTTTTGAAATTGTAATGTGGTATTTTGGAAATTATGCCCGCTTATATTTACTATTTGAATCCGGTTTAGGCATATTTTTAGCCTATCATTTTATAAGCCCTGAATTCAACAGGATGGTGGTTAAATTCAGGTATAAATTTTTGGTGAACCTGCTTCGTTATCCCGTTTTTATTTTATACTCAATTGCATTTGTTTTCGGCATTTTTGGTTTTCTAAACCTTACGGTTTTATTCTTAAAAGTGGGTACCCAGGTTTCAGTGTCAGTTGTTGTTCTTCTTGGGGTATGGGAAATTAGTAAAAGTGCTTTGTACATATTATTAAAAGTGGCAGAAAATATAAAACAAGGTGGGAGGATTAAATACATACCACTTATACGGCGTCGAGCGAATTTGTTTTTAATAATTGCTTTGGCATTAATTTGGTTGAACAACTTCCTGGTAATAGTTGAATTGGATACACCGTTTAATCAAGCCCTGGACCATTTCCTAAATAACGAAAGAAGTATTGGTAGTTTTGTTTTTACTTATGATGCTATTTATCAGTTTATATTAATTATGCTTATTGCATGGGGATTGTCTTCAGTCATAAAAATATTATTCGATGAAGAAAATTACCGGCGCTCGAATCGTTTACGTGGTGTTCGGGCAGCTATATCTACAACACTCAGAATGATTATTGGATTATCAGGTTTTTTTCTGGCGTTATCAGGGGCAGGAATCGACCTTACAAAAATTAGTATATTATTTGGTGCCTTTGGTGTGGGTATTGGTTTTGGATTACAAAATATTGTAAACAATTTTATTTCCGGATTAATCTTGATTTACGAACGCCCTATTCAGGTTGGCGATACCATTGAAATAAATACGCTCTTGGGAGAAGTTAAACAAATAGGAATCAGAAGCAGTAATGTAAAAACTTTTGATGGTGCAGAGGTAATAGTTCCAAATTCACTCTTAGTTTCGGATCAATTAATTAACTGGACTTTATCGGACGACCAGCGCAGGCTTGAAATAGTAGTTGGTGTAAAATATGGAAGCGATCCGCAAAATGTGATACAAATTTTAAAGGATGTTGCATTGGCTCATGAAAATGTGGCTAAAGATCCCGCACCTCGTGTTTTGTTTAATGAGTTTGCTGATAGTTCACTTAATTTCAGGTTATTGGTTTGGGTACTTTTCGAACACGGTATTCAAACCAAGAGTGATTTGGCGGTGGCAATCGACAAGGCATTTAAAGAAAACAATATCGAGATTCCATTCCCGCAACTGGATTTACATGTAATCGATACTCCTTCGGTTGAAAAGGATACTTTTAAAACTAAAACAGCCGATCCG
>CAJXZG010000167.1 GCA_913063265.1 uncultured Prolixibacteraceae bacterium
TTATCGATGATGGAGTTACCATTTCGAGATATAAACAAAAGGAAACTAAACAGTTTGATTTTCAGAAACTTGAGAAAAATATCACGTCACTTCACAAAGTAGGCAAACGCTATGAATTGCAAACTCCATGGATTATAGGAGGGGATGGTAATATTGGATTTACACAAACCTATCTTTCAAACTGGAAAAAAGGGGGTAAGAGTTCTATTGCATCTCTGCTGGTTTTAAAGGGATTTGCCAATTACAGACGACCCGATGGCATGTTTAAGTGGGACAATAATGCTGAAATAAGAAACGGATGGATTCGTCCCGGAGGAAAAGAAGAAGAGCTTCAGAAAAATGATGATAAATTTGAATTTACTTCTCGTTTTGGTGTCAGTGCATTTAAAGAATGGTATTACAGTGCAGAGCTTAACTTTGAAACACAGTTTTTTAGAGGATATAATTATCCTCGCGAGGAAGGAGATATACCAATTTCGGCCTTTATGGCTCCCGCAAGAACCTATTTTAAAGCAGGTTTTGAGTATAAACCGAATAAGAATTTTTCTTTGTTGTTATCACCGTTTACAATGAAAAATGTTTATGTAAGAGATACGACACTTATTGACCAAACCAAATTTGGAATTGATCATAACAGAAAAAGCTTATGGGATCCGGGGCTGAATGCCGACTTGTTTTTCAAAAAAGCGATTACCGAGGATATCACTTACGAAACCAAATACAAAATGTTTATGAACTACAAAAAACCATTTCAATATTTTGATATTAACTGGGAGAATAATGTAGTAATGAAACTCAATAATTATATCGATTTGAGGCTTTTGGTTCACCTGATTTATGATGATGATGTACTTTTCCCGGTATACGATGATAACGATAATAAAATCGGGGAAAAAACGAAACTTCAGATTAAAGAATTTTTCTCAATTGGATTTACCTATAAAATAAGACACAATGTAATGCATTCAAAACGATTGAATTAGAACCATAATCCTGAAATTACAAATAGTCCGTAAAAAACACTGGCTATTCCGTTAGTAGTAAAGAATGCCAGGTTTACCCTACTTAAGTCATTTGGTTTCACAAGGGTGTGCTGGTAAAACAATAATCCGGTAAAAATGGTAGCTCCCACAATATGTAACCAGCTTTCAGGACTTAAAAAAGCCACAATAACAACAAAAACAGCGGCCATTAAATGAATTATTTTAGCGAGTAAAAGCGCCTTCTTTTTGCCCAGAATGGAAGGTATCGATTTTAAATTAAGGTCTTTATCAAAGTATTCATCCTGAAGTGCATAAATTATATCAAAGCCGCTTACCCAGAAAAATACAACAAATCCAAGCATTACCGGCAGCCAGTCAAATTTACCGGCAACAGCAAGATAGGCTCCAACCGGTGCTATCGCAAGCCCTAAACTTAAAACGAAATGACAAAGGGCGGTGAACCTTTTTGTATAACTGTAAAAAAGAATGACAAAAAGTGCGACCGGTGAAAGATAAAAACAGAGCGGATTTATAAACCAGGTGGTTACAATAAAAAACAAAGCGTTTAAAATAACAAAAAGTAAAACTGATTTTGGTTCTAAAATTCCGGCAGGTATTTCTCTTGTGGCAGTTCTTGGATTTAATTTGTCGTATTCGCGGTCGAGGTAACGATTAAATCCCATGGCCGCGTTTCGGGCAAAAACCATACATAGCAAAACCAGAATTAATAATTTTATACTCAGATTGGAAGAATCCTGACGGGCAGCAAAGAAAAAACCGGTAAGGGCAAAGGGCAATGCAAAGATTGTATGCTCGAATTTTACAAGCTTAGAATAGTTTATTAATTTCCTCATTTGATTTTGAATACCGGGTAAAAATAAAAGATATTTCGGAATTTTATACAAACAAAATAACAGGAACATTTTTTTTGCTGGCTTGAAGAATACCAAAGAATTAATTTAATTTTGAAAAAAAGCAAAAGCAATGAAAAACTTAAAACGTTACTACACTTTGAATGCCACGCCAAAAGATGTATATAATGCATTGACAAATAAAACAATGCTTGAAATATGGACAGGTGAATCCGTAGAAATGGATCCGCTACCAAACACCGAATTTTCACTATGGGGAGGAAGTATTTCGGGATTAAACATTGAATTTGAAGAAAATCGAAAAATAGTACAAAAATGGTATTTTGGTGAGGATGAAGAGGATTCTGTAGTAACCTTAATATTACATCCGCATAAAAAGGGCACAAGTGTGGAATTGAATCACACCAATATTCCGGAAGAAGCATTTGAGAATATTGCTGAAGGTTGGGATGAAGATTATTTCGGAGCTTTGGCGGAACTCTTTAATTAGAATTATTCAAATTTTATGGGTTGGGGTTGTGTAGGCTCAAAGCTGTAAAATTGCCTTTTCGACTGTTCGTCCAATATAAATCCCACAAAACTCATATCACTGGGGTGACCGGGATAAAAGGCCAGACGTAATTGTAATGTTTTAAAAACGAGGTTTTCGTTGTGAAGCCTGATTCCTGCGCCAATGCCACTATACCAACTTCCATTTGTTAAAATGAACTCTTTGTTTGAACCAATTATCCCAATATCTGTAAAACCAAAAAATGCCATATTAAATTTGTAAAATTCTTTTTGCATAAATAGAACATATTCAAGGTTAATACTTAAACGTTGTTTCCCAAATACCTGGGAACTGCTAAATCCCCTGATAGTATTCATACGGGTTAAATTGAGATTCTCAATTTCCAACCTGTTAATTCCTATTGTATAATCTGATCTAAAGAATAATCTTGAACCCCTTTGTCCAACTCTGAACAATCTGGAAATGAAATAAATTCTGGCATCAATCTGTCCCTGTTCAAATCCTCTTTTTCCGTAGTAACCGCCAATATCTCCCTGCATAAAGAGATATCCCTTTTTGTTAATTAATAAATTTCCGTTGGAAAGTAAAAGGTGTGCATAATGTCGATTACCAAATTCGTTGATATCGTAGCCATAAACAATTTCATTTTTAAAACCCTCCGGAATATCCTCAATAATTCCGTAACTGAATACCAATTCATCCTGAATAAATCTTCTTTGGGTGAATGTAATACTGCTCAAAAGAAAAGTTCGGTTTGAGAAATAACTTATGTTTCCCGAATCAAATTCAGGACGTATATAATATTTTCTTGAATTGAACCCCCCTGAAAGTACAATTTGAGCAGCCTCCTGTTTATTCTTGTTAATCTGGAAACTTCGTCCTGTCCACGCTCCGTAATAAGTTAAATCCATTGGCTCCGGAGATTGAATCACATCGTCTTCAAAAATATAGTTGGTTCTGAACATACGCATACCGGTAGCTCCATAACCCCATTTTATTGAAGTGGTAATAAAGGGTTTATTAAAGTTGAATTTAAAACCTTCGCTTTTATAAGTGTTTAAATAAGCAAATGATATGTCAACAAATTTTCCCTGAATATTTTTGATTTTGTAATACGTTTCAGTTCCGAGATAGGGTTGTTTATTCATATGTCCGGCAAAAACAAATGAGATTTCATGGCCGACACCAAAAATATTATTGTTATAAATTTCGAATGCTGCAGATTGAATACCATTCACATTTCCCGTTGCTCCAAATGAAAAACGGTCTTTTATCAGAATCAACACTTTTACAAGACCCGGGTAAATTGAATCCTGTTCCAGAATAATATTGGTTTCTTTTATATAAGGTAATGAGCGGATTATACGTTCATTTTCGTAAATCAGCTCTGGATCAACTTCATCTCCAACCTTAAATAAAAGTAATTTTTCAAGAGATTTCAAATTTGATTTTGTATGAATTTTATTTGCAGCCTTTTCAATTTTTTTTGTTGTCACTCTTGCTGTATCCTGAAAAGTAGGGCCAAAAACATCAAGTGCTTTTATTCTTATCTCTGAAATAATTTTTCCTTCCAACTGGCTGTAATAGTTTAAGGCCAGAGCCTTTTTATCAACATAAGGTCGAGGAGGGGATACAAGAAAATCATAAATCAAACGTGTTAGTTTACGCTGGTTAGCTCTAACCTTTAAGCTATCATAAAACTGTTCTTGTTTGTAAATATCGGCAGAGTCAATAGAAATACTATCCGGCTTTATGTTCTGAGCAGCCAGAGGATTGAGATTAAAACTTATTAAACCCAGCGTAACAATTAAGCAGTATAAAAATCTATTCATTAATTACTCCTACAACAACTGTTGAAAGTATTTATGGTTTCATCCAAACTGTTTTGAAATTTAGCGATTTTAGTATAAGTCCATTCAAAAGAGGGCTGTTAAAAATCGTTAAAGACCAGGATGTTTTTCAATTTGAGATAATATTTTAATGCTTGAATCTACTTTACGGTTTTAGACGCAGTTAATTTTTTATTTTTGCCCTGTGAAGTATTTAATAAGGCTATATCGAAGAAATATATACGGTGTTATTGGGACACTGGTATTTCATATTTTATTGTTTTCTGCGTTTTTATTGGCAGAAATAGATATGAAAGGAAGTATAAAAGAAGAGCCGTTACTAATTGAGTTTCCGGATATATTGCCTGAAGATG
>CAJXZG010000168.1 GCA_913063265.1 uncultured Prolixibacteraceae bacterium
ACATAGAAAATTTGTATTTTCAACATTTTTTCAAAGCTTTTAAGAAAGTGTGTACATGCTCATGCTGGGCACACACAATGTATAAAAATAATAGCCGAAATAGTAGTAAATTCAAGGGTTTTAGCCCGATTCAACTTTCTTGTAACTTGACAGGAAAGTGCAACGCAGTCGGCTACTATTCTTATACTTAACGTTAGGTGCAAGGCTAAAAAAAGAAGCGACATTGCAAATTTGATGGAATTTTTGTTTTGCCGACCCGCAAATAGTAGGAAAAGCCAACGCACATTTGGCACATTTGCAAGCTCCTTCGCACAAGCTAATGCTTCAGCTTGCAAAAGAGCCAAATTTCACCTTGTGCTACTATACTGAATTTCAGACATTCGACAGATAAACACAAATAAATAATTACGGTATTTTGAAATATCGTTACATTATATTGGTGTTTTATTACGTTATTTTGTAGTTTTGATACATAATATTGAAAATATATTCGAACTATGTACACAGAGATAGCTAAAATAATAGAAGGAGGATTGTTAAAAGATTCGAAAAAAGTATATAGCTATGCACATCATTTAGTGAAAAAGCTTCGAGAAGATGGAGATAATAGATTTGCAGATAGACTAACTAAGATTTTAGCAGGAGGAACAAATGGTACTCCTGTATACAAAGATGAATTATTTAACACTCCAGTAGATACCGAAACAAGATTAAGCATTGCAGATATTATTTTACCTGATAAAAATGATGTTAGTCAGTTGGTCTTATCTGATTCAGTTAATGTGTCATTAGCTAATTTCATTGATATTGTTAACAATAAAGCAAAATTTGATGAAATTGGATTAGAAATCAATTCATCACTTTTGTTATACGGACCTCCTGGATGTGGAAAAACATCTATTGCTAAGTATATCGCAAATAAATTAGACTTACCAATAATTATAGCACGATTTGATTCTTTGATTTCTTCTTTACTTGGAAGCACTTCGAAGAATATTAGAAGTTTATTTGAGTATGCTAGTAATAAACCTTGCGTTTTATTTCTTGATGAATTTGATGCAATAGCAAAAGATAGAAAAGACCAACAAGAGCAAGGAGAGCTGAAAAGAATAATAAATAGTCTATTGCAAAACATTGACCAATTTTTGTCAAACAATATTCTTATTGCAGCTACGAACCATCATGAATTATTAGATGACGCAATTTGGCGAAGGTTTGAACAGGTAATTGAAATTGAAAAACCAAATATTGATGAAATCTTCTTTATGATTGATAAACTGACTCATAGTATTTCAACTGAGATTACTTCTGATAAGAAAAAAAAGCAGATTATAGCAGATAACATGTTAACACTTTCAAATTCAGAGGTAAAAAAGATAATCAATAATGCTATTTCGAAGTCTATAATTAAGAAAAATGAGCAAGTACTATTAGAGGATTTTTTAGTAGAAATATTCAGGTATAAACAAAATCATAATATAACTCAGGAATCAACTGTGAGATTTTTACATGACAATGGAGTATCTCAGAATTCCATTTCGCACTATTGTGATATTTCGATTCGACAAGTTAGGAACCACTTAAATGTAAAATAGTTATGGCAAACGAAAAATTACTACCTATTAAGTTATTTCAAAAAAGGGTTTCTGATGAAAGAAAAACTGAAGGAAGTGGCAGCAAAGTGGAACCTAGATGGTTACTTGAGGAGGATGAATTAATTGCACGCTCATCTGAGTTTGTCGATGTATTGTCCGAAACAATTGAATTATTTGGAGAACGGAATAGAGAATTTGATTTCATACCATCGGTTTTGAGTTTAAATATTGAAGATGATGCTATTGCGAAAACACATAGAAACAAAATAAAAGAAGTATTCAATGTAAATCATAAATCAAATATTATAGGATTTTCAAGAACGAATGACTTGATTGTGAAAGTTGATAATGTAGATGATGCAGTTTCAATACAGACAAACCTAGAAAACCTTGAGAAACATAAAATTGCAATTTCTGCAATCAATGAGATTGCAAATTTTACTCCTAATATAACAGTTGATGAAAGTGATTTAAATACTTCTGACTTTTCTTATAAAATTAGCATAATTAACTACTATGATTATGCAATGAATAATGCGATAGCAGCTACTTTTGAAAAATTCTGCCAAACTGAATCTATTGATGTAACTAAAGTCCTTTATTCTCCTGATTTGATTATGTATAAGGCAGATAGTGTAAATATTGAAAAGCTAGAAAAACTAAAAAGCTTCACTGCTCTTGAATCATTTTCATTTATGCCAAGATACACAGCATCATTAGATGGTTCAGGTATGGAAGAGAAAATTCCAATTAAAAATCCCAAAGAAGATACCGAATATCCAATTGTGGGCGTACTTGATTCTGGAATTTCAAACATAGAACACTTAACCCCTTGGTTAACAGAAAATAGTTTTTCTTCATACCCAGAAGAATACATAGACAAAGGGCATGGAACATTTGTATCTGGTGTATTACTATATGGCGACAGCCTTGAAGGAAAAGAATATACAGGATTAGATGGGTGTCGCTTATTTGATGCGACAGTCTTTCCCAATGAACCAATAGATGAAAATGAATTGATTGACAATATTAGGGATGCTATTCAAAGAAATAATGATATTAAAATTTGGAATATGTCTTTAGGTACAAATTCAGAAGCTGATAGAGATTCCTTTTCAGATTTTGGTATTGCTCTGGATAGTATTCAAGAGATTCACAATGTCTTAATCTGCAAATCAGCTGGTAATTGTAGTAATTTCACAATGAATCGTCCTATTTCTCGAATTGCTAAATCCGCTGATTCTATAAGGTCATTAGTTGTAGGCTCGATTGCACACAAAAAATCGGCTCATGACATATCTGAGGTAAATGAATTATCTCCATTTTCTAGAATTGGTCATGCTCCTGCGGGAATTATTAAACCAGAATTGGTCAGTTATGGAGGTAATGCAGGTATAAATGGTGCAGGTAGAACTGTACAAACTGGGGTTAAGTCTTTTGGAATTGATGGGCGTATCATGACCGCTGCGGGTACTAGTTTTTCAACTCCTAGAATTACATCTCTAGTTGCAGCATTATCACATAATATTACTGATGAATTTAACCCTGTCTTGTTAAAGGCATTGGCGATTCACTCTTCAAAATACCCTGATGGATTAGCATTAAATCATGCAGATAAAATAAAAAGTTTAGGATTTGGGTTACCTTCTCCTGTAAACGATATTATCTATAATGACCCACATGAAATAACATTAATACAACAGGATACACTTGTAAAAGGAGAATTCTTTGAAATAATGGAATTCCCATTTCCTGAGAATCTTATTGATGATGATGGTTATTTTTACGGAGAAATAAAAGTAACATTAGTTGCTTCTCCTCTTTTGAATGCTAAACAAGGTAGTGAGTATTGCCAATCAAATATTGATGTGTTTTTTGGGACCTATGATAAAATTAAAGAACGAGATATTTCTAAACCGAATATTTTAAATGAAATTGGTTTAGATGGGAATGAAAACCTAATTAAAGGTAGTTGCTACTCAAAACATTATCACAAGGATACAACTAGTTCTTTTGCAAATGAAAGAATGCTGCTTAATTATGGAAAGAAGTATCAGCCAATAAAAAAATGGGTTGTAAACTTAGATGAGATGACACCTTCAAATAAGGAGAATTATCTAAAGGCTCCTAAAAAATGGTATCTCAAAGTAGCAGGTTTATACAGAGAGTTTTCTGAAACCAGAGCTCTTGTTGACGGTGAAGAACTAAGTCAAGATTTTTGCTTGATTATTACCATAAGGGATAATAAGAATGAGAAAATGGTTTATGATAATGTTACTCAATTATTGAACAATAGGAATTTCACACATTCAGATATTAAATTAAGAGAAAGAGTTAGAACAAAATTATAACCTATGCTTCGCAGTCATACACATTGCCAAGTCGCTCAAAAATCAGACGCACGACCAAAACTTGTCAAAGAGTACGCCTACCCAAACGCACGGGTAGATTGCCGACCCTGATAAAACAAAAAAGTGCTTCGATTGGACTGTAGTGCTTGAAAATACAGGAAGCCCAGCACCTAATCGAGTAGGTAGCCGATAGGCTGTAAAGCCTACCGGAGAACCTCTCACACCACCGTACGTACGGGTCTCGTAT
>CAJXZG010000169.1 GCA_913063265.1 uncultured Prolixibacteraceae bacterium
TTAAAGTGCGCAGTGCACAGCACGAAGCTTGAAGACAGAAGTGAGAAATTGGAATGGAAAGTTTGGTTAAGTCAAGAGCAAGGGGCAAGGGGCATGGAGCAAATAGCTACGGGCAAAGGGGTTCAAGGCTTGGAGAAAGCAGTAGAGATGGTTTATTTGCTTTGGTTTTTATCGTTTGAGTTTTGGGATTTATTTGAGCTTTGGTTCCTGAGTTTTGGGATTTGCTCCTAAAGTCTTTCTCTGAATAAAGAAACCAATGGTTCAACCAGTCGCTCAATCAAACGTCTGTCTTTAGTAATTATTTCTGCGTTTCCCTGCATTTCCTGATTAAATGGTAGTTCTTTTTTGTAATTGGTTATTAATCCATTTTTAAGAACAATTTCAGCCGTATAGTATCCACCTGTTTCGGAGCTTACCGGCACCATAGATATATTTTTTACCATTCCTTCAATTAAACCAAATTCCATATACGGAAAATTATCGAGTTTTATATTCACATCCTGTCCCACCTCCACTTTACCTGCACCTGCAAGAGGAACTGTGGCTTTACCTATTATTTCCTGCTCATTTTCGGGAACCACAGTAAATACGACATTGCCGGTTGATACAAATTGATTAACACTCCAGAAATTAGTAAAAGTAACCTGCCCTGCAATGGGAGTTTTTAAAACATAAGTTTGTTCCCAGGAAATTAACTGGTTTACCAGGTTATCATATTTCTCCTTTAATGCAGCGAGAAGTTTGTTGTCAGATTCCGATCTCAAAACATTTTGTTCATCAATTTGCTGCCTCAACTGATTCATTGTAATTCTTGTACTTGCAAGATTTGTCATCGCTTCCTGATAAGCATATTTTGCTTTCAGCATCGCCGCTTCAGACTTCTCAAAATCCACATCCGACATTACTCCCCGAGCATTTAATACCGAATCGCGATGAAACTGACTTGAGGCCAAGACATAATCCTGATTTAAAACAGCAATTTGTTGTCTCAGTTTTTCATAATAATTCTCGTAGTCTGTAACTTGCTTTTGTAATGAACTGATTCGTTGTTCGTATGTATTGAAGTTAACCGAGGTTTGATATTCACGCAATTGACTTACCAATGAAGAATAATATTCATGAATTTGTCCTAAAATATATTCTTTTTCAAACAGAAGGGTATTAAACAACTCAGGTTGATTAAAAAAGTACTGTATTGAATCCAAAAATTGAATCAGTTCATAAGCATCAACATAATCAGCAGGATTTTCGATTATTCCTAAAACCGTATTGGCTTCAACTTTTTGTTTGTCTATTACAAAAATCTTATCCAGTTTTCCTTCTGAACGTGCAACAACAGAAATTGGTGGATTTTCAGATACAATTGTAACACGGGCTGTTAAAAGATCCGGGTATTTAAAAAAGTAGCTTCCAGCCAGGAGTACCAAAACTACAAGAAAAATAATTACAATCCCCCAACGGATAATCCATTTAGGAGGAGTTCCCATTATCTCCTGAACTTCTTCCGAACGAATTTCTATGGAGCCCCCTTTTCCGCCAACTGGCGGATTTCCCCCGGTGGGGGAAACTTCATTCATACTAATATTTTTATCTTCGTTTGGCACTACAATTAATTCATTTTATTGCTTTTCATTTCCTTTTTCTCCTCCTTGGGGGAGTTAGAGGGGGCTGCTTTCTTTTAAGTCCCCAACTCCAGCTGGTTTTTAACCAGGTTATAGTATTCTCCTCTTTTCTTTACCAGTTCATCATGCGTACCTAATTCTGCAATTTCACCTTTTTCCAACACAACTATCTGGTCAGCATTTTTTACAGTGCTTAAACGGTGAGCCACCGTAACCACAGTTTTTCCCTTATAAAACTCATTCAGGTTTTCTACAATCACTTTTTCGTTATTTGCATCCAACGCATTTGTGGCTTCATCAAAAAACAAGAACAATGGATTTCTGTAAATCGCCCGGGCAATCAATATTCTTTGCTTTTGTCCCTGACTTAAACCTGCTCCCTCCTGTCCAATCTTTGTATTGTAACGCAACGGGAGACTTTCGATATAGTCCAGAATATTGGCCATTTTAACTGCATTATACAATCTTTCCTTATCCGGGAGATCTTCTCCAACTGCAATGTTATTTGCAATGGTATCTGAAAAAATAAAACCATCCTGCATTACTACTCCGCAGTTCTTTCTCCACATTTCCATGCTATACTGGTTGAGGTTAATTCCACCTATCTCTAACTTTCCGGTATAAGGCTGATAAAATCCAAGCAACATTTTTACCAGTGTGGTTTTACCACTCCCGCTTGAACCTACAATTGCTGTAATTTTATTATGAGGTATTGTCAGATTGATATCATTCAATACTCGTGGAGATTTTGGTCCTTCGTAGTGAAAACTTAAATCCAGAATTTTGATTTCTTTGTTCTCGGGTAAATCGTAATTTTTGTAAAGGTCAGCTTCTTCTTCGTCGTCATTTTTATGAATTTCCCCTAAACGGTCGAGACTGATTTTAGCATCCTGACCTGCCTGCATAAAACCAATAAATTCGTTTATCGGACTATTTAACTGACCTATTATATATAATACAGCCATCATCATCCCCAGGGTCATATCTCCCTCGATAACCGATTTGGCAGCTATAAACGATATTAAAATATTTTTTACATGATTGATAAAAACTGAACCTGCCTGTTGATTTTGCTGTAGCATCAATCCCTTTACATTCACCTTAAAAAGTTTGGCCTGAATTCGCTCCCACTCCCAGCGTTTTTGTTTTTCGCAGTTATTCAATTTAATTTCCTGCATGCCGGTGATTAACTGGTAAACGTTGCTTTGATTCGCCGACGCAACATTAAAATGTTTGTAATCGAGTTCTTTCCTCTTTTTCAGAAAAAGAATAATCCACAATACATATAGTGCACTTCCGAAGTAAAAAATGAAAAGGATTGTCCAGTCGTAATAAGCCAAAACAAAACTATAAATAATAAAAGTAAAAATGCCAAAAGACATACTTATCAAATTTCCGGTTAAGAAAT
The DNA here is from genome assembly GCA_913063265.1 of uncultured Prolixibacteraceae bacterium. Lineage (GTDB taxonomy): Bacteria > Bacteroidota > Bacteroidia > Bacteroidales > Prolixibacteraceae > Draconibacterium. The sequence goes on from CAJXZG010000169.1 coordinate 3,031, forward strand.
TTTGAATCCTTTCATTGTCTTCAATACGCTGTCGTAGATCTCCTATTTGTTTGGTATCAAAAAAACGGATTGGAAGTTTCATTAACTTTATCAGAAAATCTGAAATCAGCGAAATACTGATTCGTGTACTGGTGTGAAGCATTATCCAACTTCGGATAAAACCAACCGCAGTTTGACTTGCAGTTAAAACCAATTGTGCCACCAAAACCAAAACGATAAAATTCAGATTATTGGTGGTAATACCCACATCGACAATTGCCTGGGTAAGAAATGGGAAAAGCAGACTTAAAATACTACCGGTAAAAAAACCAAGCAGTAACTGATAAACTAACTTTTTGTAAGGTTTTACATAAGAAAATAAATACCTGAATCCTGTTTTATTAACGCTTTCGCCTTCTTCTTTGTAAAAGTCTGCAGTAGGTTCTAAAAGTAAAACTATTCCTGCGGGTTCACCATCTTGTTTTGTCGATGCCCAGCCTTTCAGAAACTCCTCCTGGTTATAAATAATTAAACCGTGTTCAGGATCCGAAACAAAAAACACATAACCACTCCGTGTTTTTTTGATTTTATAGAGAACAACAAAATGATACTGATTCCAGTGAAGAATTACCGGAAGAGGCACTTCCGTTAAATTCTCCCATTTAATTCTTGCTCCCTGTGAGCGAAACCCAATTTTTTCAGCAGCATCACTAATGGTTAAAAGCGATACTCCATCTTTCGTTTTCCAGGTAAGGTTTCTTAAGGTTTCCAGATTATAATGCCTGCCAAAATGTTTAGCAACAATACGCAGACACGTTGGTCCACAATCCATTGCATCAGGCTGTTTATAAAAAGGAAATTTTGGCATTACTCTGATTTAATGCCGAAAGATAATAAAATGAAGGCATTCATTCTGAATATTACAGGGTTTGGTTTTAAACATCTAGTCTTTCATCTACTTATCCAAATTCGAAAAAGTGTTAATAACTAATATTATACATCAATTTTTTTTAACCTGATAATCCAGACAACAGAAAGAATTCCAACAAGAAAAA
>CAJXZG010000170.1 GCA_913063265.1 uncultured Prolixibacteraceae bacterium
AAATAGGAGATATATATTTGTCAACATTACAAAAAGTTGAATTTGAAAATGTAACAGCCGGAAATATTGAAACCACACCGGGAGAATTTAAATGGACTTCGGAAAAAGTTGTAAAGGTAAAAGACGGGAGATTAACTGTCAGAATTTATATTGATGAAAGCGGAGATAAAAGTGCAGGCTTAAGTGAAATTGTTTTTCAAAAGGCTGGTTAGAAATTTGTTAAAACTGGAATGTCATCCCGGTTTTTACCTGCCTTATTTCAAAAGTTTCTCTGAATAAGTCAATAACAGAAAAGCTGGTGCAGTGGGAAGGAAGAACATTGCTTACTTCGTTTTTTTTCAAATAGTTTATGGTTTCAAAAGTTTGGCGATTTTTTGCCCTTAAATGAAATCCGCCGATAACTGTTTCAATTTCAGAAATGCCACTTACTTTTTTTGCATATTCGCAAATATTACATATTCCTGAATGTGAGCATCCCGTAATAATAACCAGTTTGTTGTTGCTAATGGCAGCCAAAGCCGAATCATCATTCACAAAATCATCACTGTTATCTTCAAATTTAAAGGGTGTATTTTGGCTTTCGAAATCATTTAGTCGTGGAATCTGTCCCAGAAAAAAGAGATTCTTTGTGATTTGGACAGGAGTACTTGTTTCCTGCAGTTTGAAGTTGTTTTGAATTTGTTCTTTCGAAAAGCCATTGCCTATGAAAGAATTATCGTTTTTGCGTAATCTTTTTTTAAAAGAATCAGGATGAGTAATAAGTTTTTTGTTTTTTAAATGTTTTAATCCCCCGGAGTGATCCCAGTGTCCATGACTTAGTACCACGGTTTGAACATCCTTATGAATATCGACTCCCAATAATTCAGCATTTTTTAAAAATATATCGCTTGCTCCGGAATCGAATAAAATCTTTTCTCCATCAATTTCAATCAGGTACGAAAGTCCGTGTTCGTATTCAAAATTTTCTCCGGCTACATTTTCGGATAAAATGGAAATTTTCATTGATGCAAATTACAATTTTTATTTTTTTTAAAACTTATTTATAATGCGTTTGTATTTGATTAATCATGGAAATATTTTATGTTACATAATGAAAGCTCCTAAGGAGCGTTGTCATTAACCCTGTTCGCAGGACAGGGTTAATTCTAATAATAAATCAGCACCAAAGGTTCGAAGTCAACTAATTTGCTTAAATTATAAACCAAAAAACCATGCCGCAATCATTAGTGAAAAACTATGTACATATTGCTTTCAGTACTAAAAATAGAGCTCCCTTGATAAAATCGTCCATACAATCTGAGTTATTTAATTACCTTGGAGGCACATGCCGGGAACTGGAGTGTTCGCCAATTCAGGTTGGTGGAACAACAAACCATGTACACTTATTGGTAAATCTCTCGCGTAAAATAGCTTTAATGACTTTGATTGAAAAAATCAAATCACATTCATCTGGTTGGATAAAAACAAAAGGGAAAGATTTCCAACACTTTTTTTGGCAAAATGGATATGGTGGTTTTTCAGTAAATCCTAAACAAATAGATGTAGTTCAACAATATATCTTAACACAGGAAGAGCATCATAAAAAACTCACCTTTCAGGAAGAGTACAGGAGATTTTTAAAAGATTATAATGTTGATTTCGATGAAAGATTTGTTTGGGATTGAAAGTAATTCATCTTATTGACCACGCACCTTTGGTGCTTTCACCTTACGATTGAAATAAGCATAGTCCTTGCGGACTAAGCTTATGATTGCACCCCTTTGGGGCTGAAAGAAACAATCACTCAATTTGGGTAATAAAAAGAACATAAGTTACAAGAATCTAATTTCAAATATTAGAAATTATGTTTGAATCTATTACCATATTTCAAGTATGATTCAATTATATCTATTGCTTAATCCGGAATCCATTCTTATGCTCATGCCTGTGTCCATGAGCATGAGAATGGTCGTGATGATGATTACAATTTTCTTCGGTTAATTGGAGTGTATGATTAAGCAAGCTTTTGGCCAGATCAGTTGATTTTAACTGATCAGCACCTTTATGAACTTTTATATCAAAATGAGATAAAACTTTTACCGCCTTCTCTCCAATTCCACCTGTAATAACATCGGTAACTTTTTTTTCTGAAATCCACTTAGGAATAGATCCCGGTTTATGAGGCGGGGGTGTTAATTTTTCGTGCGATATAATTATTTTATTTTCAGTTTCAAAAATTTCAAAATAACGTGCATGTCCAAAATGACTATCTAATATTCCATTTTCGTTGGTGGGTATAGCAATTTTTAAATTCATAATATTTTGTTTCTAAACTTTTGTCAAAAATATAATAAAAACTATTTTGAAACAAATATATTATAAACATATGTGCGTTAAAATATAAATATATAATATTAGTTAATGTGCATAATTTTATGTGTTTGTATATAATCTCGTTGCAGTTAAAAATGTAAATATTCTATTTTTTAATTGCCAGGATTGTTTTGATTCCTGTACCTATTGAGCAAAATAAAAGATGTCATCTCAAATTTTTTACTAATTAAAAATGACATCCTTTCTGAAATGGAAATAGAGGATTACAATCCTCAAATTTTTAATCGCGGATAGAATCCGCGAGATCCTTTTACTCCAACAGTTCATAATCATGCATTTCTTTCATAAAGGCAACAAAATCATCCTTTTGTTCCGAGTCCATCCATTTCATGGCACTTCGCGGGTGCTCATTCATAGAGCCGGTAATCAAATAGGGTACATGGTAACCCCAGTCGATTTTTTCCTGCCATGGTTTTACATGGTTCTGAATTACATCTAAAAGCGGGAGTAAGCGGTATTTTGGATTTTTAAGAAATGCAATCAGAATTTCAATCGGGCAGTTTCCTGCACCGCGCCCCATTCCAAGTAGTGTTGCATCAAGCATGGTAACCCCATTCATTACAGAAGTGATTGTGTTTGCCATAGCCAGTTGCATATTGTTATGTGCATGAATTCCAAGCTCTTTTCCCGGAAGGGCAGCTTTGTATTTTTTTACAAGGTGTTCAATATTTTCGTGATATAAACTACCAAAACTATCGACCACATAAATGGTTGGAACTTTTGATTTTGCAAGGTCTGCCAGCGCCTGGTCCAAATCGGGTTCATTTACTTTCGAAACCGCCATTAAATTAATGGTAACTTCGTAACCCTTGTCCATACAATGCTCGGCCAGCCAAACTGCTTTGTCTACCTGGTGACAATAACAAGCCACCCTCATCATATCTATTAAACTTTCGTTTGCAGGGGGAATATCATCGGGAGCAATCCGACCAATATCGGCCATTGCAGAGAGTTTAAGGTTGGTATTATTCTCACCGACAACACGGCGTAAATCCTTATCGTCACAAAATTTCCAGGGTCCAACTTCGTTACGGTCAAATGCCGATTCGCTGCTTTTATAGCCGATTTCCATGTAGTCAATTCCGGCTTCAACACAGCTGTCGTAAACTGCTTTTACAAATTCATCACTAAATTGCCACTTGTTCATCAATCCACCATCCCGAACAGTGCAATCCATCACTTTAATATTCTCTTTATACATATTGGTATTTAATAATTAATTATCAGCTGGTTTTAATATTTCAGGATTTCTTTTGCTTTTCTTTTAAAATTTCCAACTCCCGCTGTATGTTATTTTCAATTAGCAGATTATACATTTTTTCAAAAGTCTCAGCATCCAAACCGTTTTCCTGAGCCCATTTTCTGCGATCTTTTATAACCTGTATTCTGCGGTCGTTAGCAATAATACCTTCTTCATCGTGTTTAAACCGAACAATTTCTTCAACATACTTGTGTCTTTCTCCGTAGAGTTTCATTATCCGATGATCGATTTTATCTATCTGATTACGCACATCTTCTGCCGACTTGCATTCTTCCGGAGTTATAAATCCCATAATATTACAAATTAGAAACTAGAAATAATTTACTGTATTTCACAAATAAAATAAATATTAAGAGATATATGTAATAGTTTGTAAGTCAATTG
>CAJXZG010000171.1 GCA_913063265.1 uncultured Prolixibacteraceae bacterium
ATTCGGTTGAAGCTCAGTTAAAAGCCGATGAAGTGATGCTGGCAAAAATCAAAAAAGATGTAATTAAAATTCTTGTTCCGAGAGTAAAAGCTCAACTGCCAGAAAGAGTTCAGGCACTGTTTAATGATGATATCATTTATCACGTAAATCCTACCGGAAAATTTGTAATTGGTGGTCCTCATGGAGATACAGGATTAACCGGTCGCAAAATTATTGTTGATACCTACGGTGGTAAAGGTGCCCATGGTGGCGGAGCCTTCTCCGGTAAAGATCCGTCAAAAGTTGATAGATCTGCAGCTTACGCATCTCGCCATATTGCGAAAAACCTAGTGGCAGCCGGTATCGCCGATGAAGTACTTGTTCAGGTTTCCTATGCAATTGGTGTAGCTAAGCCAATGAACATTTTTATCAATACTTACGGAAAATCAAATGTGGATTTATCGGATAGTAAAATTGCTGAGATTGTAGATCAGATTTTTGATATGCGACCAAAAGCAATAGAAGAGCGTTTAAAACTTCGTAATCCGATTTATGAAGAAACTGCTGCTTACGGACATATGGGTCGTAAACCCGAAACAGTTACAAAAAAGTTTACTTCTCCTTACTTTGAAGATGTGGAAAAAGAAGTTGAGCTTTTTACCTGGGAAAAACTTGATTATGTAGAGCAGGTTAAAGAAGCTTTCGGATTGTAAAATATAATTGAATATTTTTAAAAAGGGCAAAACCAGTAAAGTTTTGCCCTTTTTTGATTTTTGGCTGCTTAACAACAGCATTGAACTGTTTTGCAGGTGGATTTGAAACTTATTGATTTCAAAATTCGAATAAATAGAATGAAGCCTATGTTCAACTTAAATTCGCAGCCATGAAAGAAAATTTAGTTACCATCGTCACACTGCCCTATTCAAAAGCCCAGATTCTGAAAATGAGGCTTGAGGCAGAAAATGTTGAATGCGTTCTGGAAGAAATCAATTTAATTGAAGGTTCGGGGGCTTCAACATATAGGGTGAAAATCCTTGAAAAAGATATCGAAGTTGCTCTGCCGATAATGGAAAATCTCCTTGGCATAAAACCTTTTCGCGAAGAAACACAACCTGACAAGGGGGAGAGAAATATTCTGGTTCCTGTCGATTTCTCTGTTCCAAGCGAAAAGGCATGTAAAATAGCGGTTAATATTGCCGAAAAGCTAAAAAGCAAAATTGTGCTGATGCACTGTTACATCAACCCGGTAATACATTCAATTCCATTCAGCGATATTTATGCATACGACCCATCGCTTTTAACAAAAGTGGAATATTCCGAAGAAAATGCTAATAATGAATTTCAGAAATTCGTCACAAAGATTTCTTCTGAAGTTGGAAAAGAAAAGTGGAAATCTTTAAAACCTGAATACATTATTAAATCAGGTTATCCGGAAGATGATATTTTAGCTTTCGCCAAAAAAAATCGTTCGCAATTGATTGTAATGGGCTCCAGTGGTAAAAATGCTCCTTATGGAACACTTGGAAGTATCGCAGCAGATGTAATGTACAATGCGCCCCTGCCTGTTATGATTGTTCCGGGAAACACACCTGAACCAACACCTGAAGATTCTTCAAATGTACTTTATGCCACAGATTTCGATGAGAAAGATTTTGCTTCACTTGATAAACTGATGCAAATTTTAAAACCATTCGATATTAAACTTAAATGTGTTCATGTTGGTCAACCTGCAGCTGATGGTTGGGATATGGCCAGACTGGAAGGGATGAAAGATGTATTGCATGAAAAATATAAAAACATCGAATTTACCTGTCACTTAATTGTGGGGAAAAATATTTTGGAATCGTTAGAGAAATTTATTGGTGAAAATAAAGTGGATATAATTTCATTAACCACACATAAAAGAAATATGATTACACGTTTGTTTAATCCCAGCCTGGCAAAAAGAATGATCTTTCATACTCATACACCTTTGCTGGTTTTTCATGGTTAATTTATTGAATTTTAACAGATTTGTTGAAGACTGATTAACATCGTCATTAAGGACGGTGGTTTACAATGTGTAATTTTTAATTTTCAGAATTAAGCCGATAGCATATCCATCTTTAATAAGGCTGCAGTTTGTTTTATTGACTCGGCAATCGACAAATATTTGAAACCAAACTGCTTTTCAATTTTATTTCCATCGTAACTAAAAATTTTATTCGAATTGGCTACTGATTCATTTGTGATGAGTGAGGGTCTGCCATTCAATACACTTGCCAGTTTCGCAGCTCTCCAAACTATTTGTAATAAAAAATCAGAAGCAAAAACTGTTGGACGGGGTTTTCCCAGGTTGTCGGCAATCTGGTTAAATACCTTTTTATAGCTCCAGTCTTCTGCACTTAATATAAAACGCTGATTTTTTGCAGATTCAAAGTTATTTTCATCCATCAATAAGACCATTGCTTTTACCACATCTTTTACATCGACAAAACCTGTAACTCCCTTGGTGTAAAACTTCATTCCATCCCAGATGGTTTTAAACATTTTTGAACTACCGGTCTCCCAGTTTGAAGGGCCAAAAATTATTGATGGGTTGATTATCACAGCATCCAATCCTTCTTCAATTCCGCGCCAGATTTCAGCCTCTGAAAAGAATTTGCTTTCAGAATATCCCGATATTTTTTTTACAGGAACCCAGTTTGTTTCTTCGGTAACCGGAATTCCGTTTTCCAGTCTTCCCAATGCAGCAATAGAGCTAACATGACAAACTTTTTTTACTTTATTTTCGATGGCAGCATTTACCAAATTGGCTGTTCCTTCAACGTTGTTGGCAATCATTCTTTTTCGGTCTTTTGGATCGAAAGAAACTATTGCTGCACAATGATAAATTTCTGTAACATCTTTTAATAATTTTTCTATTGAAAAATAATCCAGAATATCACCTTCAACCCAATTTATTAATTCAAATAAATCCTGGGCTTTATCGGTGTAATATGAGAAGGTTTTTAATACCTGTTTCAGATTGCTGCTTTTTCTTTTTAAAGCTTTTACTTTTTTACCCGAAAGAGTAAGTTCGTATAATAAATGTGCGCCTACTAATCCAGTTCCGCCTGTTACAAAAATCATTGAAATTAAATTTAAACGAATATAGTTATTTTTATTCCTAATGAATTACGATATTTGAATTGGTATTTCTAATGTGAATTTTAATTCCTTACAAGCTCTAATGGAACAAGAAAATAACATCAGATTCGAAACCAAACAAGAAAGTAACGAAAGAAGGATCACCGAAACTCTTCAAAGGACTGGTCATGAAAGGTTATTATTTTTCTTTCAATTGTGCGAAGAATTACAATATTTTGATACGGAAAATCTAAGACCTAATAGAATAAAAAACAATTTTATTATCGAATGAACCTTATCAAAAGTTTTCCCGAAAGGCTGGATCTGTTTATTCAAAAGGCATTAAAGAATAAAGTTAAAATGATTCTGGTAGGTGGAGGAGCAGTTAATTTCCACGGTTATCAAAGACATTCTGCCGACATCGATTTCTGGATTGAAATGTCTGAAGGAAACCTGAATAAATTATTGCAGACGCTTAAAGAAATGAATTTCGAGATAAATGAATTTCCTGAGCAGGTTAAAAAGGGAGAGCAAAATATCTCTATTAAAATTAGCCCTGTTCTGGAATTGGAATTAATCACAAATTTCAATCCCGGCAAATCTTTTGATGAGGCTTACGAAAAAAGTGTTGTAGTTAAAAAGGGAAATTATGAATATCGTGTTTTAAGTTTTGATGACTTAATTTTGAGTAAAATGTCTTCAA
>CAJXZG010000172.1 GCA_913063265.1 uncultured Prolixibacteraceae bacterium
TTTCATGCCTTCCAGCCTCATTTTAAAATTCAGAAGCCTTACTGCATAGACCATAACACGGGTGTTGCTCGATTTTATGGATACAATAACATTATTAAAATCCACCTTTTTACAGATACGAAGAAATTCAAGAACCGACTCTGCAATTCCGGTAGGGGTATCACCAAAACGACTCATTACCCTGTCGGAGAGGGAACCATGGTTAGCTCCGATCCTTAGCGCAGTTTTGGTTTTTTTCAGCATTTCCAAAAAGGGAATAAACTGCTCTTCAATTTTAATAAGTTCCTGTTTGTATTCTTCATCAGAATAAACTTTGCTTTTAAACTGAGCCCTTTTATCGTAAAAGTTTCCCGGGTTGATTCTAACCTTGGAAATGCTTTGTGCAGCTATTTCAGCAAGTTTGGGATTAAAGTGAATATCTCCGATAAGAGGAGTATTATATCCTCTTGCCACTAAATCTTTTTTAATGTTTTTCAGGTTTCCGGCATCATTCGAATCTTTAACAGTTACTCTTACATAATCAGCTCCCGCCTTTACAACCCTGATAATTTGTTCTACTGTATTTTCAGTGTCCTTTGAATCGGTGTCTGTCATTGTCTGTATCCTAATCGGATTTTCACCACCAACGGGTACACCGCCTATATCTACTTCTGTCGTTTTCTGACGTTCGTATTTTGTTAAATCTTTTATATAATTAAAGTGACGATCTTTCATTAAATTACTTTCTTTTCTGAGTTTGCAAATTTAGTTTAATGCTTTCAAAATAAAAAGAATAGACTATTTTTGTTTTCCATTTTAAATGTATGAGCGTAGAAACGAGACACATAACAAAATTATTTGGAAAACAGAAAGCATTGGACAGTGTAAGTTTTTCAATAAAAAAGGGAGAATTAGTTGGTTTTCTTGGCCCCAATGGTGCTGGCAAATCTACAATGATGAAAATTATTACGGGATTTTTAACAGCGGATTCAGGGGAAGTTACTGTCGAGGGTCAAAATATGAACTCTAAAAATCTGAAAATCAGAAGGAATATTGGATATCTGCCTGAACACAATCCGCTTTATACAGATTTATATGTAAAAGAATTTCTTGAAATATCAGCCGGATTTTATAAACTTAACAATATAAAAAATCGAGTTTCAGAAATGGTTGAACTGACCAAACTGGGAGATGAACAGAATAAAAAAATCAGAGCTCTTTCTAAAGGTTACAGACAAAGAGTTGGTCTAGCACAGGCACTTATTCACAATCCATCTGTTTTAATACTCGATGAACCGACTACAGGTTTGGATCCTAATCAGTTAGAAGAAATCAGACATTTAATTCGTGAAATCAGCCGTGAAAAAACGGTGATGTTATCATCTCACATTATGCAGGAAGTTGAGGCAGTCTGTAACAGGATTATTATCATTAATAAAGGTAAAATTGTTGCTGACGGCGGAATTGAAAAAATTAAAAGTGGCAGTATCAATCGGAATCAAATTGTGATAGCCGAATTTAATTCTTCTGTTGATGTGGATAAACTTTTAAAGATTAAAAATGTCAGGAATGTTATTCAATCAGGGAATACACTAGAAATAGAATCTGAAGGAGTTGCTGATATCAGACCACTTGTTTTTCAATTTGCCGTTGAAAATAATTTTACACTTTTAACACTCAGGGAAAAACAACAAAATCTTGAAAATATATTTCAGGAAATTACTCAAAAAGCATAATGAAAATTGAGAATAAAACACCTGAAGTTTCTGTAATTCTTCCTTTTTATAATGCTGAAAAAACACTTGCCGTTGCTGTAGAAAGTATACTTCATCAAACTTTTGCGGATTTTGAATTACTATTAATCAATAATTGCAGTACGGATAATGGTTTTAAAATTGCCAAGGAATTAGGCAACACTGATTCAAGAATTCGCATTTTGCATGAATTGCAGTCAGGCGTGGCTTATGCTATGAACTGTGGGTTAAAAAATGCCCGTGGCAGATTTATAGCCCGAATGGATGCCGATGATACTGCTTTACCTGACAAGCTGAAAATGCAAGTTGAATTTTTGAAAAAAAACAAGGGGATAGATTTTATAGGCTCGGAAGTGAAATATGTTACTCACAACAAAAACACAGAAGGATTTAAACGTTTTGTTGATTGGGGAAATTCTTTTCATTCAGAGAAAGAGATTGAAATCAATCGTTTTGTAGAATTACCAATTGTAAATCCGACAATTTTATTCAAACGCAAGGTATATGAAAAATATGGAGGATGTTTACAAGGCAGTTTTCCGGAGGATTACGAAATGCAATTGCGCTATTTGAGTAAGGGTGTAAAAATGGCAAAAATAGATAAACCTCTTCTTGAATGGCGCGATTATTCAACCAGATTAACACGAACTGATGACCGATATTCAACAGAAGCATTTTTTAAAATAAAAGCAAAATATTTTAAAAAATGGTCAGAAGAAAACAACAGGTTTCATCCCAATATTTGGGTATGGGGAGCCGGCAGAAAAACAAGACAAAGAGCTGGTTTGTTGGAATCAGAAGGATTAATAATATTGGGTTTTATTGATATTAAAGAATCAAAAACAACTGTTAAACAAACTCTTCATTACTCTAAAATACCTGAAGCCGGCAAGAATTTTATTGTTCCAATGGTTGCCAATTATGGTGCCGGAGACAAGATTAAAAACTTTCTTACACAGAAGAAATATATTGAGGGAGAGGATTTTATTATGATGAGTTAAATTGGGTCTGGCGGTTTTTGAACCTCTATTTATATTTAATCGCGGATTAGAATCCGCGAGACCCGGAATCCACGAGACCTAAAAAATAATTCAAAAAACTCTTTTTTTATTCAAAATAGAAGTATTACATTTGTCGCCACTACGTGGAAAGATTTGAGATTGATTGCAACCACATAAAAAAAATGCTAAAACAATCGCATTTTGCATAATCAATCGAATATCCCACAGTTTAATTTTTAAAAGTGTAATCGCTGATTTATTCAGCATAAAAAGTATGGGATTATGAGTTATTTATTTACCAGTGAATCGGTATCGGAAGGACACCCTGATAAAGTAGCTGATCAGATTTCAGATGCAATTCTGGACAAAATTATGGCCTTCGATCCAAATTCGAAAGTAGCTTGTGAAACAATGGTAACAACCGGTCAGGTTGTTCTGGCAGGGGAAATTAAAACAGATACTTACATCGATGTGCAGGAAGTCGCCCGTGAAGTAATCAATCGAATTGGATATACAAAAGCCGAATATCGTTTTGATGGAGATTCTTGTGGAGTATTTTCTGCAATACATGAGCAAAGCCCGGATATTAACCGTGGTGTGGTTCGTGAAGATCCTATGGATCAGGGTGCCGGAGATCAAGGTATGATGTTTGGGTACGCAAGCAAGGAGACAGACAATTATATGCCGCTTTCTCTTGAGTTGTCGCATAAATTATTAATTGAACTGGCTGCAATTCGAAGAGAAGGAAAAGAGATGACATACCTTCGTCCTGATTCAAAATCTCAGGTTACAATCGAATATAATGAAGAAGGTGTACCTGTAAGAATTGATACAATTGTTGTTTCTACACAACATGATGATTT
>CAJXZG010000173.1 GCA_913063265.1 uncultured Prolixibacteraceae bacterium
CCTTGGGCCCGGGCCGCTGCTTCTTCAATGCGCATTTTAGGCACACCGGTTTCAATTGCTTTTGCCATACCACCCAGTTTTTCAACTTCTTCAATCAGTGCCCATGCTTTGGTGTAAAGCTCTTTGGTTAAGCTCTCCACATAGTAAGATCCTGCCCATGGGTCAGCCGAACGACACAATTCGGTTTCCTGCTGAATATACAGCTGAGTGTTACGTGCAATACGTGCCGAGAAATCGGTAGGTAGAGCAATTGCTTCATCCAGTGCATTGGTATGCAAACTTTGCGTTCCACCCAGTGCAGCAGCCATGGCCTCAATTGCAGTACGGCCTACATTGTTAAACGGGTCTTGCTCGGTAAGCGACCAACCTGAAGTTTGTGAGTGTGTGCGTAAAGCCATCGATTTCGGATTTTTAGGGTTGAACTGTTTTACCAGTTTTGCCCAAATCATTCGCGCTGCACGCATTTTTGCAATCTCCATAAAGTGGTTCATTCCCACTGCCCAGAAGAATGACAAACGTGGCGCAAAAGCATCGATGTCCAATCCTGCTTTAACCCCGGTACGCAGGTAATCCAAACCATCAGCAAGGGTATAAGCCATCTCGATATCAGCTGTTGCTCCTGCTTCCTGCATATGGTAACCCGAAATCGAAATCGAGTTAAACTTGGGCATGTTTTGAGAAGTGTACTCAAAAATATCCGCAATAATTTTCATCGAGAATTCCGGTGGGTAAATGTATGTGTTACGCACCATAAATTCTTTAAGAATATCATTTTGGATAGTTCCGGAAAGTTGCTCCAAAGTGGCGCCCTGCTCCAAACCGGTAACGATGTAAAAAGCCATAATGGGAAGAACGGCTCCGTTCATGGTCATCGATACCGACATTTTATCCAATGGAATCTGGTCGAAAAGAATTTTCATATCCAGAATGGAGTCGATTGCCACACCGGCTTTTCCCACGTCACCAATTACACGTTGGTGGTCAGAGTCGTAGCCACGGTGAGTAGCCAAATCGAAAGCTACAGACAAACCTTTCTGACCGGCTGCCAGGTTTCGACGGTAGAATGCGTTTGATTCCTCGGCTGTTGAAAATCCTGCGTACTGACGAATGGTCCAGGGACGCATGGCATACATTGCTGAGTAAGGTCCCCTAAGGAAGGGTGCCATTCCTGCTGCATAGTTCAGGTGCTCCATTCCTTCCAAATCTTCTTTGGTGTAAACAGGTTTAACCGGAATTTGCTCCGGTGTCATCCAGTCTTTTTTGATGTTATTTTTTTCAGCCCACTCGGCAGTGTTCTTCTGCTCGGTTGCTGCTTTTATATTTATGTCTTTAAAATTCGGTTTCATAATTTCTTTTGTTTTAAACACTAAGGCACTAAGACACGAAGTTTAAAAGTAACCGTTTATTTTTCGTTTTATGCCTTGCTTTATTAATGGAACATTGAAATTGATTAAGTAACCCAGTCTCATATCTGCCAATTTCATGTAAGTCAGAGTTTGAACCTCATGAACAGGCAGCAGAACTTCAACAGCTTTTAATTCAATAACAATCTCCTTTTCAACTAAAATATCTATGAAGAAATCTTTTTGTAGTTCTTTTCCCTTATATATAACAGGAAGTTTAACTTGTCTTTCGACTAAAAGACCTCTGTTTTTTAATTCATCTACAAGACAGATCTCATAAACTGATTCGAGCAAACCAGGTCCTAATTCTGAATGCACCTCAAATGCCGCATCCACAATCTGCTTCCCAATTTTTTCTATTTCAGTTTTTGACATCATTCTTAGTGTCTTTGCGTCTTTGTGTTCAATTAGATTCCCAGTTTATCTTGATATCCTTTTAACTCTTCCAAAATATTGCTTTTAACATGAATGAAGTTTGTAATGCCTTTTGCTTTTAAATCATTTGCACACGCTGGTGCACCGGCGACAACAAAAATTTCTTCATTCAATTGCTTTGCAACAGCTGGAGCCAATTCGGCGTATTCATCATCCGAGCTGCAAAGCACAATAATGTCCGCACCTGCTTTTTGGGCGGCGGCAACACCTTCTTCAACTGTGGCAAATCCGTTATTGTCAATTACTGTAAAACCGGCAACTGCAAAGAAATTGCAGGCAAACTGTGCACGTGCTTTACGGAAAGTAAGGTTTCCCATGGTTAACATGAATGCAACCGGACGTTTGTTTTTACGTGAGTACATATCGGTTGTATATCGCAATGCCTCGAAAGGCTGGGCACCACGATAAGGTTTTAGGGTTTCAACTTCGGCACCTTCTTCAGTTAAATCGACTGCTTCGAACAATGAACCATCAAAATCAGCTTTCATTTCTTCTGTGAAATTCGGGAACTGGTTGGTTCCTAAAAGATTTTCACGGCGCTGGGCGATTTTTTTATCACGTTCAGCAGCCATCTTTTTAATGTCAGCCTGAACGAAACCTTCTTTGAAGGCAGCAACAAAACCACCCTTATCCTGAACCGCAAGGAATAACTCCCAGGCTTTTTCAGTTATTGATTGTGTTAATTCTTCAATATAATATGAACCTGCAGAAGGATCCGCAATTTTATCGAAGTGTGATTCTTCTTTCAATAAAATTTGCTGGTTACGGGCAATTCTTTCGGAGAATTCAGTAGTTTCTTCGTAAATCGCATTAAAAGGAAGTACGGTAACCGAGTGTGCACCACCCAATGTTGCTGACATGGCCTCGGTTTGCGTACGCAACATGTTTACATAGGGATCGTAAATTGTTTTATTGTAACGGTTGGTTTCGCTGTGCACAACCATTTTTGCCGAACACTTGCATTCAGGTTCATAGACCTCAACAATTTTACTCCACAATAAACGACCGGCACGTAGCTTGGCAATTTCCATAAAATAGTTGTTGCTGATACCCATGTTGAATTTGATAGCTTTTGCAGCATCATTAATACTCAAACCTGCTTCCGTGAGTTGAGTAAGATATTCGGCTCCCTGGGCTAAAGAAAAAGCCAACTCCTGAACAATGGATGAACCACTATTTGCAAAGAATTTACCATGAACCGCAACTGTTCTGAAATTCTTAACCACTTTGGCTGCTTCGACACTATCTTTCAGTTTGGCAATGTCACTGGCATCCATTTTTCCTTTTAGTGTAAATGTTCCAATGGGGTCACTCGATACTGATGCAACCACCTTGTCGTTATCCCATTTGCCTTCTGAAACATAAGCAGCAAATACTTCCGCACATCCACAGTCGTCACATGGACAAACAAAATTAATTTCAGCAGCTTCCAGACAAATATCTTTTAATAAAACCGCAATATTTTCTTTCGTAACAGCACCACATTGACTAAATAAAAAGCCAATAGATGTAATTCCTTTTCCCAAAATATCCAAAGCCTTTTTATTGGCCTCTTCAAAGTTGTTTACAAAAATATTTTGGCGAATAAACCAATCGTTGTTGGTTATATTATTTCCCCTTACAAATGGAAATTCTCCGGGTAATGTTTCCAGGTATTCTTTTCCTGCAAGGTTTTCCTGACGGTAATACGGACGCACATTGAATCCTTCGTAAGTTTTCCAAACAAATGCACGTTCGTAGTCTTT
>CAJXZG010000174.1 GCA_913063265.1 uncultured Prolixibacteraceae bacterium
CCCCATAACGAACAGCCAGTTCAGGACTTCTGTCCAAAGCGTCTTTAGGAATACTAAATTTCGCATTTATCCGGCCATATTCCCAGAAAATTTTTCTTTGTTTTTTAACCTTTTTATTGGAAAGAAATGAACTGCTGATATCGATACCATCAAATTTAAATTCTTCATCCATTTCAGTCCCGCTAATTTTACATAGTGTTGGAAACAGATCAATGGCTGAAACAATTGATTCATCATCAATCTGTCCAGCTTCAATTCTCCCCGACCAGCATACAATAAAAGGCATGTTTATACCTCCTTCGTACAGGCTGTTTTTTGTACCTCGCAATCCGTTTGTACGTGAATAATCGAATGAAGGTGCAGGTCCATTATCGCTTGTAAAAATAATAAGGGTGTTTTTTTCAAGATTTAATTCTTTCAAACCATTAATAAGTATCCCGATATCTTTATCAAAGACTTCAATAACAGGTTTTAAATACTCCATGGAAAAATAAGCAGGATTTCGTTTACCATGCAAATATTGTTCGGATGCTATCCATGGACTATGGACATCATCGGGCCAAAGATTAACATAACATGGTTTGTTTTTATTTCTTTTTAGAAAATCCAAGGTTTTTTCTACAAAATATTCAGTTCTGTCCCAACGTTTAATACTGTCGGTTGGCGACCAAATCCAATTAGAAGAAGTTAATAATGGATCGGGATTGGGACTTTCCCAGGTTGATGAGAATTCATCAAAACCATATTCAGAAATCGAAGGTGCGTCTTTAACATCGCGTCCTCCACCCATATGCCATTTCCCAAAATGTGCAGTAGAATAACCTGCTGATTTCAGTGTTTTGGCCAAAGAAGGTGCTTCCGGATTCAAAAAATCAGATTGATCACAAATTTTGTTATGTTGTTTGCCACTTAAAAAAGTGTTGATATTCCATCGCAAAGGATACATACCCGTTGTAACTGCCACCCTGGAAGGGGAGCAAACCGGTGCATTTGAATAATATTGAGTAAAAATTTTTCCGTTTGCTGCAAGATTATCAATATTGGGTGTTAAGATTAATTGGTTGCCTGTAAAAGATGCATCACCCAGACCCATATCGTCTACATAGATAAAAATTATGTTGGGTTTTTCAGGTTGTAAAGTACACCCAAAAAATATAAAAACAGAACACAATATTAAAATGATTTTTCTGGTCATATTATTAAATGCTAATTGCCCTGATTCCTTAATTTCTCTATAAATGTTTTATCAGGTTTTGGTTTTTCAAGCGGATAAGGTTCCCTAAAAACAGTTTCCTGATCGCCTTGTTCCTTCATCCATTTATCGAGCATTTTTCTCATCTTATTAATTTCTTTTTCGTACAAATTACTGTTTATAAGATTATTTTGCTCATCAGGATCATTTTCCAAATCGTAAAATTCTTCAGCAGGCCTCTGATAATATTTTGAAATGATTTGAGAAGCCTTAAGATCTTTTTTTGCCATTTCATCCCATGAATCCCAATAGGCACCTGCTCCATCTTTTCGCAACAAATCTGAATGGTTTGTATGGTAGCAATCCGGCAGTAAATTTCGTATATATTTAAACTTTTCAGTTCGAACACTGCGGATGGGATAAACATTAAAAACACCATCACCGCTGTGAGTTGTAAAGATGGCTTCTCTAAATTCATCTTTTTTTTCTTTTAAGATTTTTGCAAAAGATTTACCGTCAAGATTTTCTGGAATCACTGCGCCCGTTAAATCAAGAATTGTGGGTAATATATCCACCCAACTAACCATTGCATGCGTTCTTGTTCCTTCTTCAATATAATTAGGCCATTTTACAATTAAAGGTGTTCTAATTCCATCATCATACAAATTCCATTTTCCAAAAGGCCACTGTCCTCCATGGTCGCTGGTCATTATTGTAATTGTATTTACACCCAAAATATTACCGGTATATTCTATTATTTCACCCAAAGTTTTATCAAATCCGGTTACGTCAGAATAGTATCGTGCCCTATGTTCCCGGGTTTCTTTTGTATCGATAAAATATGGTGGTAAATCAACAAAGTTTGGATCGTAAATATATTTTTCTGTCCACAGAACATGTGGCCGTCGGTCTCCCACCAGTAAACAAACCGGTCCCTCTACATCATTTTCATTAAAAAAGGTTTTTACATTTTGTTCCAGATTTATTGCTTGTTTGTGGTAATAATCCCAATCACATTCGTTATTCATCTTTCCGTGTGCAACTTTTCCAAAGGCATAAATCTTATAACCATTCTCTTGTAGTTTTTTGGTCAGAATCCCAATTCTTTCTTTGGGATAAGTGTGATTTGCCTCAGCTCCGTTTCTTGCAGGCATTAAACCGGTAAGTAAGGCTGCGCGGCTGGGAGCACATGCAGGAGATGCTACAAATGCATATTCGAAGACCATTCCTTGTTTTGCCAGTTTATCCAGATTGGGAGATTTTACCACTTTGGCTCCGTTAAAGCCTACATCTTTCCAACCCAAATCATCGGCTAAATAAATGATAATGTTGGGTTTAGAATTGTCACTTGCATAACCAAATACAAATCCAAGAACCAGAATAAATATGAATGTTATTCTCATGAATTCTATATTTTTATTCTTTCAATTTTTATTACCAGGTTAGTTTGAAAGATTCCCAGTTACTATTTCACTTTTTCAAACATCTGAGCCTCATCGGGTCCCGGATTGCGGTAATCCGGATCTTTAGCCCGGATAATAACATCACCGTCTTTCAATACTTTCACCTCTAAAGGTACGATTGTTACTCCCTGCTTATTTATGGTTTGTGCGGTTTCGCTTAAATCTTTTTGCTCAATTCCTTCCCTGCTTAAAACAGGAACATTTGCATTATAAAATGCAGTGCACCACCATCGGCCTTTTTTATCCTGAAACGGGGTACCATGCCCCAAAAATCTTCCGACAAAACGGCGTGGCCCATATTCTCCCATAATTTCGTCCGACAAACAATAATATAAATTGTATGACCCTTTTCTCATTTCATCGGTAGACCATGCAGTTCCAAAATGTACATATTTATCTCCTATTTTTCTGAGCGTAGCCCCTTCATGTCCAATTTTTCTGTCGGAAGGATCGATTCTTTTTTGTTCACCTGCCAGCCCTTTGAAACCTTCTTTAATTGGAGCAATCCAGGTATTTCCCCAAAGCAGGTACCATGATCCATCATCATCTAAAAATAAAGAAGGATCATGTTTTCCGCGTGCATCATCACCCATTGGAAAACGAAATTCATTTTCAGATTCAGCTATAATAAGGTTTGAACCCCCTTTAACCGGTGTTGGTGTTGTATGTACATACGTCCATTTTCCGTCTATTTTATAACATTCGGGTGCCCACAGTCGCCAATTGGTTTTCGGAGTATTCTTAAATTCTTCAGGATATTTTATTGCCCAATGTCCCTGGTCCAATTTAAATTTTGCACCTACATATTCCCAGTCAAACAAATCCAGACTGCGCCAAACTCTTATG
>CAJXZG010000175.1 GCA_913063265.1 uncultured Prolixibacteraceae bacterium
TTTCGGGGTTTTTCTTAAAAATAACAAAAGCTATCGACTTAATTGTCAATAGCTTTTGTTACTTATGAACATCCCTAGGTAATTCAAGATTTATTCACCCGTTGATTATATTCTTTAACTCATAGTCATCTGGTGAATAGAATGTAGAGTTAAATATTAACTAAAGAAAGAATATTGCTGATGAAGAAGTTCATAAAGTACTCCTTCGCGAAGTGCATAATCGGTTTGAATAATTTCTTCAATTCCAATTTGTGAGATTAACTGTTCAACAAGAATTACGGCCGGCACAATTAAATCAACTCTAACCATATCCATACCTTTTATTTGAATCCTTTCTTCTCTTCGTGATTTTACTAATAGATTATATACAGAATAAAAATCAGTGGGTTGAATAAGCTGTGTTTTCCTTGGTTTTTCACCCGGATTTACCTTGTCAATTATGTCTGCAATCGTATCGAAAGCACCTGAACATCCTACAAGGGTTTTTACACTTTTATATTTACATTTTTCAAAGGCACTACCGTGCATTTTAGTAAAATAATTCTGAAGTGTTTTAATTTCATGAGATTTAACCGGATCGGAAAGATTAAATTGATTAATCACTCTTGCCATTCCTGTTGGTTTACTTTCTTTCCATTTCAGTTTATCATCAAAAACTGAAATCAATTCATTGCTTCCTCCTCCGATATCCAGAATTACTGATGGTTGCTCAAATCGTTCAAGCGCCAACAGTACTCCTTTAAAAATTAACTCAGCTTCACTTTCTCCCGAAATAAGTTTTATTAACCAACCTGAACTATCACTTAGCTCTTCTAAAAATTTTATTTTGTTATCAGCTGTTCTTACCGCTGAAGTGGCCAACACTTTAATTTTGTCAACCTCAAATTGATCAATTATCTTTTTGTGTTTTTTAAATGAATTGATGGCCCTTTGTGTGGCTTCCTGACTGATTTCCTTTTCTTTTATTTTATTATCTCCTAATTTGACCAATTGTTTACTTTGATGTAGAATTTTGTAATCCGAAGAATTCGTTTCAGCAATTAATAAATTGCAAGTGTTGGTTCCAAGGTCGATTACAGCAACTCTCATACAGGTAAAACTTTAGAGGTCAAATTTAGTTCAATTTGATTTTGGTTTAAGTATAATTTTAATTGATTTTTAATGGTTTAGAAAAAATCAGTTCTTTTTAAATATCAAATAGCGATTTTGCATTATCACGCAACACTGCAGTAATGATTCTTTTAGCATTTTCTTCGGTTAATTGCCCCTTGGAAATCCGCTTAGCTAATACTTCGCATAAAACCTGTTTTCCAAATTCCAGGGAGCCGACAGATTCTTCAATAAACTGACAATCGCCTCCCCAAAGAATTTTGTTGTACGGAACACAATCCAGTATTTCATTAAATGTTACCAATGCTCGTTGTTTTGAAATTTGTGGTAGCCATACCAAATCGAGATAAACATTTGGGAACATTTTACCTAAGGCAGTAAACTCACCTGTCCATGGGAAGCCTCCATGAAACAAATCGAACTTTGTATCAGGGTGTTGTAAAAACAAATTATTGAGCTTTACCGGTTGTCCGTTATCCAGTTGATTTCCATTTCCGGCAAGATATCCGGTATGAATTTGTATCGGTAAATTGTACTCAGCAGCTTTTTCAAGTATCCAGTGAAACACAAAATCTTCCAATGCTTTCTTTTCTTCCGGTGCTAATTGTGGTGATTGTTCAAAAAGAACTTTGGCCTTATCGTAGCTTACATCTTCGTAATCGATTGAACGGCCATAAGCCATAGAGTTTTTAAGGCCGACTGCCCCTTTCTCCATGGCAGATTGTAACATAAAATCCACAAAGGCCAGATAATCATCAATTGTATTTAATTTATCAGTTCCGGAGTATTGAATGAATTTTTGAAAGTGTTTATCTTTATCAGTATAAACCAATTTTGCAGGTGCAGCATCATAAACCAATTTGTTAACCGGGAATATAAGTGTAAAATATTTGTTGTTTACGTCTAAATTATGATTGTCCCAGAACTGGTCGATCAACATGGTTTCAAAATTGGCTTTCTGAAAACATTCATTAAACCATTCATCATAATTATTATAATTCTTTTCAATTTGAAAAGAAAGTTGTTCGATTCCCTCTTTTGTAAAATTGGTTTCACTCAATCCATAGCAAATGTTAATACCTTTAATAAAATGCTGATAGTAACTTGTGTTAGCTGCATAATTAAGGAAATCTCCGTTTTTCTCCCAAAACTGATTTAGCGAAATAGTATCGATTTGATTTGCGTTATAAAAAGTACCGCCTGCCGAAATAAAATCCGACATTAAATAGGAATGATTTAATAAAGTCCAGAAATTACTTTTATTATATCCCAGATCTTTTGGATGACGTTGATGTTCATGCGTATTTATAACTTTTACCGAATTAGCGTGATGTATTAATCTTTGGTACACATCAATTTTTGATTGATTACATCCTGGAATTATCATTAATAATATGATAGTCAGTAGGATAGGCTTTGTATTTTGGATTTTCATAGGATTATAGTTAATTGAAAATGTACTTCAATTTATAAAGTTAATAATTTCAGTAGTTTAAGAGAATTATACAAGTATCATTTTATATTAGGATGAAAGTTGTTAAATTGCTACTAAAATATCATCACCGTTGCTAATATTTGATAAGCTGAAACTAAATATGCCATTTTTATTTTCTTTTTTTTTGCGTTTTTTTCTGTTTCTTGAACTTGTTTCTAAAAATTAAATACATTTATCATTTATACTTTATTATTAATTTAAAACAACAACTATGAAATTAAAACTTCTACTTTTTTTCTTGATGTTAGGTGGTTTTGTAAGTGCACAAGACACCATAAGGTCGTTGATAATTTCGGAAGCCCGCTACGATAGAACTGATGGGGCTTACGTCGAGATTACCAATGTTGGGGATGAAGCGATTCAACTGGCCGATTTTAAATTTGGCAGGATTGGAGCATGGACTACTCCGTGGGGTGCTGGCCCGAATGAATATCTGATGTTACCGGAAAAAGTCCTTGAACCGGGAGAAAGTTTTCTGATTGCAGCAGTGTATGATTTTATTGAAAAGATGCACCTGGTTGATCCTGATCATTTTGGAAAAAATCTTACAAAAAAAGAGTGGTGGACACTTGCCGATATGCAAATCCATATTAAGGATGCTAAAAGTGAGTTCCATCCTGAGATTTACGACAGTATTTCTCCATCAAACAGCGTAATGGCTGTTTGGGGTGGACGTGATTGCTGGTATCTCGAACAACACCTTTCTGATATTGACTCGGTTGTAGTTGATCAGGTAGGTGGTGTTTTTG
>CAJXZG010000176.1 GCA_913063265.1 uncultured Prolixibacteraceae bacterium
CACTTTTACATCCTGCTCGAAACGAACTGTGTAAGTCCTACCTCCCTGGAAATCTATACCAAGGTTAAAGCCACGGGTTACAAAAGAAATAATTGAAAGCGTTAATAAAGTACCAGAAATTACATAGGCAATTTTTCTTTTATCAAGGAATTTGATACCTGGATTAACCAACCATCCTGATGTAATTTTTGAAGAGAAGGTAATCTTTTTTGTTTTTTTCAATTGCCATTCGAAAATCAAACGTGTAATGAAAATAGCAGTGAATAACGATGTTGCGATACCTACCATTAACGTAGTTGCAAAACCTTTAATTGGGCCTGAACCAAAAAGGTACAGTACGATACCTGTAATCAATGTAGTTACCTGACCATCGATAATTGCAGAATATGCATTTTTGTATCCATCGGTAATGGCCAGGCTAATTCCTTTTCCGGCCCGAATTTCCTCCTGAATCCTTTCGTAAATAATCACGTTTGCATCAACTGCCATACCCATTGTAAGCACGATACCTGCAATACCTGGTAAAGTAAGGATTGCACCTAAAGAAGCTAAAACTCCTATCAGGAAGAACAAGTTTGCCAACAAAGCAATATTTGCTGTAAGACCGGCTTTTTTACTGTAGAAAAACAGCATATATGCCAGTACCACAATAAATGCTACAACAAACGAACGCATCCCGGCATTAATCGACTCTTTTCCTAAAGAAGGCCCAACAACCTGCTCTTCAACAATTCTTGCCGGAGCCGGCATTTTACCCGACTTTAATACGTTAGCAAGGTCTTTTGCTTCTTCAATACTTTCCAATCCGGTGATACTTGAACGGCCACCAGGTATTTCATTTTGTACTGTTGGAAAAGAGCGAACATATCCGTCTAAAACAATAGCGATAGATTTACCAATATTTTCTTTGGTCATTCTTTGCCAGGTTTTTGCACCTTCACTGTTCATGGTCATTGCAACCTCCGGATTAGCACCCATTTGATCATAATCCTGACGGGCATCAGTAATCACATCGCCATCGAGTGGAGCTCGTCCGTCACGAGAAGTTACTTTTAATGCAATCAAACGGTAATAATTTCCTGCCTGATCGACCGGTTTTGCAGTCCAGCGGAACATCATATTTTGAGGAAAAATGCTCTTGATTTGAGGCGTTTTCAGATAATTATTAATCTGAATTGTATCACTAAAGTGAGCCATTCCAACTACAGGACCGGGAAATAATTGTCCTGACTGATCAGTACTTGGATTTAATAAAGCAAAAAGTGGAAATTCTTTTTGGATATCAGCAAGGTTATCAATTCCGGTTGAATCAGCTCCTGCACCTTCAGTTAACTCATCTAATAATGAGCTTTCGGATGAAGTAGTATCAGCCTCAGCAACTTCAGCGGTTTCAACCTCTTCAGTTTCTTCTGTGGGCAAGCCTTCCTCTGCCGCCTTCATATCCTTAATTTTCTGGTTTGCAGCCAGCATATATTGATATACCTCCTGGTTTTCATACGTTTCCCAGAATTCAAGCATTGCGGTTCCCTGTAACAGGTTACGAACCCTCGCCTGATCCTTTACACCAGGCAATTCAACAAGGATTCTGCCTTTAGTCTGCAGTTGCTGAATATTTGGTTGAGCAACACCAAAACGGTCGATACGAGTCCTCAAAATATTAAATGAATTATCAATTGCAGCATCAGTTTCTTCCCTGATTACATCCAATACTTCAGAATTAGTTGAATTAAAATTAATTCTGCTGCTTAATTCCCTTGTATTAAATACAGCTGCCATTCTTGCATTTGGATCAACTTCTTCATATGCCTGCCCAAACAGGGTTACAAAGTCTTTCTGACTGTTTCTCTGAAGTTCGGTAGCTCTTTGCAGTGCTGCATTAAAAGTTGAATCAGGATTGTAATCAGACATTGCTCTGATTAAATCAATTACTGAAATTTCCAGGGTTACGTTCATTCCACCTTTAAGGTCAAGACCAAGATTCATTTCCAGTTCTTTCACCTCTTTGTAAGTGAATTTCTTCAGGCCTAAAAAGTTGTATACAACTTCGCCCGAAATTGAATCAAGGTAATGCACTTCTTTAATCTGATCACCTTGTGCATACTCAATAGCTTGTTTTTCGATTTGTTTTGATTTCCAGGTAAAGGTTAACTGGTAAACACAAACCGCTGCCAAAAGTATAGCGAATGTAAAAATTACGCCTTTGTTTTGCATTTCTAAATAGTTTTTAAAAGATTAAATTTTGAATATTATTTGTATTATTTTGCTGATTAGCAATCCATTGAAGAGTTTTAAAAAATTGCAACTCTCCTAAAGTTATTGTGAAAATATTGAATTACGATTTAAGTAGATCATCATCGGGATCTGTAAAAAAGAAATTTTTAAAAGCCAGATAATGATACGAGTTAATTAAAGGAGTTGTTTGTGTTTGTACCTCAGCTTTTAAAATCTGAAAATTACGCAACTGATAATTCTTACGAACAAATTTATCGTGTGATTTAATTTGAAACTTACGGGAGGAATATTTTTGCTCAAGGGTTTTTACTCCAGTATTTGTAGTCTGACTTATCAGAAGTATCGAATTCTGCTCCTTGGTATTTTCGGTTGATTCAGTTTCTATTTCTGCAAACTCAACATTGTTTTTATTAAAATATATATCCAGTGCTGTAGCTGTAGCAATAACTGCAACAAACAGTACAATCTGAATCAAAGTTTTTCTGGATATATTCTTTTTAATATTCACAGTATTAGTTTAAAGCGGGGCAAATATACCGAAACATTTTATGAATGCAATAATGAAGCGTAAATTTAGTTTGTGAATTATAAATTGTGCAAATGCAAAATGTTTTTGTTTATGGTACGTTAATGTCACGGAAGTTGATAAAAAAACTAACCGGCAGGGTATTTACAACCAGCACAGCATCTCTGACTGGTTATAAAAGATATTGTGTCAAAAGTCGGGCATATCCTGCAATTGTAAAAAATCCGACGACCACAACTTATGGTTTGCTTGTTGAAGATGTAGACTTAAACTCGTTAAAACTGATAACATTTTACGAAGGTAATGAATATAAACCCGAAGAGGTTTTGGTATATTCAAATGGCAAACACAAAAAGGCGCTTGTATTTGTTTGGGCAGTCGATAAAAATTTTCTTGAAGACAGGGAGTGGGATTTTAAAAACTTTGAAGAAAATGGATTACAGGATTATCTGAATTTTGATTTTTCGTAAATAAACTCAGCTTATGTTTTTAATTTCGAAATAGGGATGTTCATAAGTAACAAAAGCTATTGACAATTAAGTCGATAGCTTTTGTTATTTTTAAGAAAAACCCCGAAAAA
>CAJXZG010000177.1 GCA_913063265.1 uncultured Prolixibacteraceae bacterium
CTTAGCTTTTTCTTTTAATGCTTTTGCATGATTTGGATGGTGGTTGATATCATCAGTATTTTCCGGAATACCAGCTTTGTGCCTGTTAAAAATAAACACAGGGGCATCATGTTTATCCATTTTGGCCTTAAAGTCTAAATCTTCCCTGATTGCAGTCTCTTTTCTTAGGTCAATATTTTCTGCTGATTTAAATCCAAAAGCCCGGGCAATAGAATGCAACTGCTCGGGAGTTTGGGAGAGGGGAATGCCAATAATTTCATCCCATTGGAAGATATCATAAGTAGCTTGTGTTGCAAATGCTCCAGCACAGGTTAAACGTGTTGATTCACTTAATACAGGGTCGGGATTTTTTGCATCTGCCATTTCATCCGAAAAAGCCAGCCATAATGCTGTTCCTGCTCCTGCGGAGCCGCCACTGCAAGCAATTTTCGTTTTATCAATATTGTATTTTTCTGCGTTATAACGAACATATTGAATCATTCGTTTTGAATCGTTCATACTTGAAAGTATTCCATACGGAGGTTCATTCATGAAACGATAATTGATAGCAGCAATTGATATCCCATTTTCTAAAAACCGGGGCCAGTCGCTCGACTGGTAGTATTTCGATTTGTCTCCACCAACAAATCCACCACCATGAATATAAACCACCAGGGGAGTTGGTTTATCCGATTTTGCCAGCCAGATATCAAAGTTGTTACGTTCGTGTTCGCCATACTTTTCGTCAATGAAAGTTGCACGTTCGCCATTAATATTAATCGGTTCCGGAAATTCTTCTAACACAATAGTTCAAAAAGTTTAATTAGAACTGCAAAAGTAGAATTTATCGAAAGAGTGAGAGCCTAAAATTTAAAAAAATTGGATTTATGGATTTGTCTGATTTAAAAACTTCCGAATATGGAGTGTTTTTCAGAGTTGAAATATATGGTAGAATAGATGTTAAAATTCTCTTTGTTGGTAATCAATTTACGTTCGATATATAAAACGGGTTGACCTGGTTTTATTCGAAGTAGCTGCCTGATTTGAACAGTAGGTTTTATAGCTTTTAGCTTTTGTTCGCCTCCCATTATTTCGATTTGATAATCTTTTCGTAAAATTTCAAATAACGATTTGTTTTCGAATGAGCGGTTGGTTATTCTGGATAAATAAATATTAGGAAGATGGTTAATGTCATAAAAAACAGGTTCGTCATCTACAAATCTTAAACGTTCCATATAAATACAGGCTGATTCCTGTTCCAATTCCGACAATTCAAAAGGGAAATTTTCAGGCCAGGGTTTTATAATCGGTTTTTGTAGGATGTCTGTTTTTAAGAAACGTACTCCTATTGCAGATGCAGTGCCTGATATAGATAAAATTCCAATATTTTGGGGAGGTTTTCGTACGATACTTCCCTTTCCCTGTTTTTTTAGAATTAAACCATCTTTTACAAGAGAATCAAGTGCATGTCTCACCGTTGGCCGGGTCATGTTGTGAGCTGCACAAAGTTCATTTTCCGATGGGAGTAAACTCCCTTCTTCATAAATCCCTGACAGAATATGTTTTCGAAGCAGCTCATATAGTTTTCTATATTGAGGAAGTTGTTCCATTGTAGGTTCAAAGTTAAAATAAAATTAAAATATACAAAACAACTTGTATTTACAAGTTAAAAAATATATTTTTACAACCTGTATTTATTATGAAATGTAAAATACACTAAATCAGTAATTTGTAAAAATTATTGTTTTTTAGTTGTATTAACAAGTTGAATTAAATTTTAAAATATTTATAATATGGCGATACCGGTAATAATGCCCCGGCAGGGTCAATCTGTTGAATCATGCATTTTGGGGCAATGGTATAAATCAGTAGGAGAACAGGTTAGTCAGGGCGACTTGCTTTTTTCTTACGAAACCGATAAAGCTTCTTTTGAGGAAGAGGCTAAAGAAGATGGTATTCTTCTGGCAACTTTTTTTGAAGAAGGAGATGAAGTTCCGGTTTTGGAAAATGTTGCAGTAATAGGTGAAGAAGGAGAGAAGGTGGATGAGTTTAAACCCGGAGCAGAAACTTCCGGATCCAATAAATCATTGATTGAACCCGAAAAAGAAGAAGCTCCCAAAGTAGTCGAGTTTGAGGTAGATGAAAATTCAGCTGAAAAACGTATTCGGATTTCTCCACTTGCCAAAAAGATGGCAGAAAAACTGGAAGTTAATTTCAAGGCTTTAAAAGGTTCCGGACCTCACGGCCGGATTATTGCCCGTGATATTGAGATTGCAAACTCTGCTTCTGAAAAACCTGTTGAGAAAGGAACTGCTGCAGAAACAGTTATTAAAGCTACTGTACCTCAGCATACAATTTTAGAAACCGGAGACGATTTTGAAATCAAGGCAATTCCAAATATTCGTAAACTGATTGCTACAGCAATGCACCAGTCCTTGCAAAATTCAGCTCAACTTACACACCATTTGAGTGCCGATGCTCGCCAGGTAATGAAATTGCGTAAAAAGTTTAAAAAGCAATTTACAGAAGGTGAAATCAAACAAAATATAACTATTAATGATTTGGTATGTTTTGCGGTTATCCGTGCCCTGGAAAAATTTCCGCAGGTTAATACGCATTACCATGGCGACAAGATGAAATGGTTCAAAAAAGTACATCTGGGGCTGGCTGTTGACACTGAACGTGGGTTAATGGTACCGGCTCTGAAAAATGCCGATGATTTATCAATATCCGGTCTTTCAGGAAGACTAAAAGAACTTGCAGTAGCAGCACGAAACGGAAATGTAAATCCTGATTTATTGAATCCGGAAGCTGCCACTTTCACTGTTTCTAATCTTGGTAATTATGGCGTTGAGATGTTTACACCGGTTATTAATCTACCTCAAACAGCCATTCTGGGAGTTTGCACTATTGTTCTTCGCCCAAAAGAAATTGAGGATGCTGTAATTGGATTTGTTCCAATGATGGGACTTTCGCTTACATACGACCATCAGGCACTGGACGGCGGGGAAGCAACGCTATTCTTAGCCGAGAT
>CAJXZG010000178.1 GCA_913063265.1 uncultured Prolixibacteraceae bacterium
GTAATTAAAGGTAGTTCGGAATTAAAACCTTTTAATTCTGGTCAGGCATCTGTAGCAGGGTTGGCTGCTGCCTTGGTTGCTCGCGCAGGATTCAAGGGTTCTGCAGATGTACTAAACGGACAATGGGGATATATTGGGATGGTTACTGATAATTTTGATTCTGAAAAATTGTTAAAAGAAGAGAAAGAGTTAGAAATTGCAAATGTTTATTTTAAACCCTTTGCTGCATGCAGACATACTCATTCAGCCATTGAAGCTGTGCTACAACTAAAAAGAAAGTTTCAAATAGATCCCCGAAAGGTTGAAAAGATAATAGTTCGCACTTATCGACTAGCGAAAGATGGGCACGACCATACAGAAATTGAAGGAGTAACATCTGCAAAATTAAGTATCCCGTTTAGTATTGCTTTGGCCCTACAGCTAGGAAAAGTAGGAATTAACGAATTTAAGGATGAGATAATAAATAACCAGGAAATTTTAACCTTGACAAAAAAAGTAAGGGTTGTAGAAGATGAAAATCTGAATGTTTTAGTACCTTTAAAAAGGCCATCAATAGTGGAAATATTCACCAATGAAAATAATTTGTATACAGAAAGGATAGATTTGGCTATGGGTGAACCGGAAAACCCATTATCAAAAAATGAATTTAATGAAAAGTTTTATTCCCTTTTAGAATTCTCAGGAAAAGGAGAGGTAGAGATAAAAGAGATTTCCAGTCATATCTGGAATATCGAGACAGAATTCGAAAATCTTATTAAAAAGTTGTAAAATGATTCATAAACCAATAGCATTGGTACTTGGAGGGACCAATCCTCATATCTATTTAATTGAAAATCTTAAAGCCAGGGGTTTTTTTACTGTATTAATTGATTATTATGATAATCCACCAGCTAAATATGTGGCGGATCAACATATTAAAGAAAGTACATTGGACAAGGAAAAAGTATTGGCTATTTCAATAAGCATGAAAGTTAGCCTGGTAATCAGCCTGTGTATTGATCAAGCCAATACAACTGCGTGTTATGTTGCAGAAAAATTGGAATTACCCAAGCCATACAGCTATGAAACAGCATTAAATGTGACAAATAAAGGTCTGATGAAACATTTAATGATTGAAAACAATATTCCAACTTCTAAACATATTTACATTCAAAGTGTATCTGAGTTTTTTGATTCAGGTTTAAATTTCCCGGTTGTAGTAAAACCAGCAGACAGTAATGGCTCTGTTGGGGTAAGAAAAGCCAATTCAGAAATTGAATTCTTAAAATATGTTGAAGAGGCTAAAGAGATAAGCAGAACCGGCAAAGTTATTATTGAAGAGTTTGTTGAAGGTATTGAAATAAGCATTGATTGTTTTGTAAAAGATAAAAAAACAGAAATTATACTGATACGACAAAAGCTGGAGTTATTGAAAGAAAAAGAAAATGTATTACAATCCACAGGTTCATTTTCTCCGGGCAATATATCGGAACTTGCACTGGCTCGGATTCAAAAGGTCGTAAATTCATTACCACTTATTTTTAATTTTGATAATACACCTTTATTGGTGCAAGCCTTTTTAGATGGAGATAATATCAGTATTATCGAATTTGCCCCCAGAATAAGTGGAGGATTAAGTCTTAGAACAATTCAATTAAATACGGGATTTGACATTCTGGATTCTGCAATTGACCATTATTTAGGTATAAACTCAAAAATTGAGTTTACAAAAGCAAATTCATATGTGGCTACTATTATAATTTATGCAATACCCGGTATATTCGACAGGATTACCGGTTATCAAAAATTGATAGAAGATAATATTATCGAAAACTTTTATCCTTATAAAACAAAAGGGATGCAAATTGGAGGGGATATGTCGACCCGAAGCAGAATAGGGGCGTTTATTGTGAAATCAGCAAATAAAAAGGAACTCAACCAAAAAATCCAGAGTGCCATTGATACGCTGGAGGTTTTTGATAATCATGGCAAAAAGATAATGCGAAAAGACATTTATAAAAAGCTGGATTCGGATAATTCAATTATTCCATGAAATCTGTTTGGTTGATTTAATTTGTAAAAATAAAGGTTGAAAAAAGAAATGATAAACATATGAAACATCATCAAAATAATCCAGATTATCAATTTGTTAAGGAACCAGTAGAATTTAACAAATATACAGAAAAGGAACTTTTACAATATTGTTTGGGAGCTACTTTGTATATGCCTGGAACAAAGGATTTTACTCATTCAATTTTAAATAAGAAAATTCCTGAGTTAACTTCAATGGTAATGTGTTTTGAAGATGCCATAGCTGAAGAATCTTTAAATGATGCAGAAACCAATGTTTTAAAGGTTTTGCAAGATATATCCGATGCTATTGAGCAAAATCTGATAACTACAAATGATATTCCATTAATTTTCTTGCGGGTTAGAAACACAGATCAATATCTTGATTTTACTTCAAAATTAAGCCGGAAACATTTACAAGTTCTAACTGGTTTTGTTTTTCCGAAGTTTAACAGCGTAAATGGAAATGTTTATTTATCTCATTTAAAAAAAATAAATTTTGAATT
The DNA here is from genome assembly GCA_913063265.1 of uncultured Prolixibacteraceae bacterium. Taxonomy (GTDB): domain Bacteria; phylum Bacteroidota; class Bacteroidia; order Bacteroidales; family Prolixibacteraceae; genus Draconibacterium. The sequence continues at coordinate 2,556 of CAJXZG010000178.1, forward strand.
TGGAGAGGTATTGTACGGCATGCCAATTCTTGAGAGTAAAGAATTGATACTTAAAGAATCCAGGTTAGCAGAGTTAATAAAAGTCCAAACTTTATTGAAGCCATTTAAAGATTTAATATTAAATGTTAGAGTAGGGGCAACAGACCTTTCATCGTGGTTTGGGGTTCGCAGAGGGATGAACTATACTATTTATGACATTCTTCCGGTAAGGGATTGTTTATCTGATATATTAAATTTCTTAAACAGACATGGTGATGAATACGTGCTTTCCGCTCCGGTGTGGGAATATTTTTTAGCAAGTAAAACAATGAAATTTAAAGAAAATATAAAAACCAATATTCATCATTCATTGATTAAAAGGTCTGCCATAGTTAATGAGGCTGTTGATGGTTTGTTGCGTGAAGTTATTTTAGATAATGAAAAGGGTT
>CAJXZG010000179.1 GCA_913063265.1 uncultured Prolixibacteraceae bacterium
TAATAAACCTTACAATTATGATAAATTAATTGCTTTGGCTAACTTTAGCTGCACGATGGATAAAATACTATTACGTTGGCGTTCATTGTAAAAAAGAGCCTGCAAAACTTATGAAATGTAAAAACATGAACTAAACCTTTAGATATGGGACACGAAAGAATAGGATATTTACCTAGGTCAAAGAAATGGAATTCCATTGTAGAGGACATTGGAAGTTATTCAACTAACAACAATAATATTTCCCAGATTGCTCAATCAACAACCAAAAATGTGAGATCTCGGTTTAATCGAATTGGCAATGATGAAGGAGTTATAGCTGCATTTAAGTTCATTATTCTACTTTCACAATCTGCAAAACAGAATAATCCATACAATTTCCTCTATAATCACGAGATTAATCTTCCTCCCAATTTTAACATTTTTGATTTAGCTCAATCAGTTCAAGACTTTATCTCACGAAATGAGAACTCAAAAGAATATGCAACTTTTGCAACTCAATCAATGATTGATGCCATTTCGGAATGGTCAAAGAAAAATCAATTACAACAATCTTTAGTTTTCGATGAAAATAGTAGTCCATTTGAAATTTGGAGAAAAGCTTCAAATGGAGCAGGATTTTGTGAATTATCCAGAACTTTCTTTTCTAGTTTTACTGAAAGATATCTAAAGTACTTCCTTGAAAGAGAAGCTTCATCCAAAATTAACAACCTGTTTGACAGAGTTAATTTTAATAATCAACTAGAGAAACATATTGACTTAATTTCAAAACATGCATTTGAAACTTCAAAAATAGCTCAGTCATTTTCTGCTGGATGGTATAATAAAAATACCAAGCAAGGATTACCCTCTGATGAAGCCATTCAAGGGTTTCTTTCTTTTACTTTTCAGAAACTTAATAGTGAACTTTTAAAGGAGGAAAAAGGTGAATAACAATAGTCCACATATAATCTTATGTGGCGGTTGTAATTTGCCACATAAACATAAAGACACAAAGAGTTCTCATTTATTAAAACTCACTTATGACCCCAATTCATCAGAACAAAATGTGTCGATAGAATTACCACATTTTATAAAATCAGTTAACTGTCATATTCCTGACAGGATAAAAGACCTATTGGAAATTGCGGGTTACGTTTATGCCGCAGATAGGCTGACAAAAAGAGGGACTCCAACACACCTTGAATATCACAGTTGGTCTAGGTCTTTTAATTTCATTATCAAAGTGCGTGATATCAAATTTTGGGATAATGACGATATTAAAAGTCAGCTTAACAAAGCTCTTTGTTTCCTATCTGGAGACATGAATTTTGAGTTTTCGTTTGAAACTGGAGGTAAAGACGTTGGGCAGTTATGTGTATTTGATAGTGAAGGCATTAAATTAGATAAAAAAGAAAATTCATCTGTTGCTCTTTTTTCAGGTGGATTAGATTCTTTAGCCGGTGTCCTTGAAATGTTAGAAACAACCGATAAGAATTTAATTTTAATAAGCCACCGCTCAAATAATCCTGGAATTACTCAGCTTCAAGAAGGTGTATATAAATTACTACATGAAGACTACAAAAATAGAATTCAATATTATCCATTTTATTGTAATCTAAAAGGAGAAAGAGCAGTAGAGGAAACTCAAAGGACAAGAATCTTCCTATATACAACAATTGCGTATGCCCTATCTGACTTAGCTTCTGAAGATGAAATTCTTGTTTATGAAAATGGCATGACGTCCATAAATTTTTACAAACGACAAGATTTAATAAATGCTCGTGCAAGTCGGACAACGCATCCCAAAGCTTTGAAATTATTAGAGGATTTTTATTCATCCGTTGGAGAATCAAGAAAATATATCAAACACCCATTCCTTTTTAATTCCAAAACAGACATTTTCTTAAAAATTAAACAGTTCAACAAAACCAACTATTTAAACTCAACTATTTCATGTACAAAAACATTTCTTGCATTTGAAAACAATTCACAAGCAACGCATTGCGGTGGTTGTTCCCAATGCATTGATAGACGCTTTGCAGCATTTGCCTCAAATTGTGAGGCAGAAGATGCTGTTTATGATGTCGATTTGTCAAAAGATGAAATAAAAAATCAAGAAGCAAAAGCGCACTTATTTGATTATATAAAACTTGTCGCTGAATTTAATCAAACTAACAGTTTTAATTTTCCTTATGAATTTATGGATGTTCTGACAGATATAATTCCATTTGTTGAAGGAAATAGAAATTCAGACAAAATCAGCAAAATATTTAATCTAACGCAAACCCACACTAATCAAGTTTTAAGTGCAATCCAAAGAATAAGATTATTGGACAATCCACTTGAACCTAAAAGAAACAATACTATTCATAGCTATATCAACAATCGAGAATATTTGAAACCACCAATTGAAAGGCTAAAAGAAAAAATTTGCAGAAAATTACTAATTGCAATACCAGAAGCGTATGACCATGAAAAACCGAAACATGAAAATGCCTTAAACGATTTAATCAATGCTGTTTTAATGTCGGAAAGAAACGATTATGAAAGAGAATTCCCATATTTTAAATTTTCAATTTCTAAGACAATTCCAGACCACTCATATACAGATATTGATTTGTTGATTGAAGCAAAATATTTAAGAAAAAACACTGCAAAAAGTGCAATAACTGACGGTATTGCAGCAGACTTGACAAAATACCCCGAAGACAAATATAAACTGTTTATTGTTTATGACCCTGAAAGAAGAATTTCAAATGACAATGGATTTAAAAGAGACTTTGAGGGCAAACCAAATTGTACAATACAAATTATTAGATAATTGAGAAAAATGAAAAACATAAAATATTGTATATTTAAGAATCAATAAAACCAAATATTATGATTGTAAGCATTGTTATTTATCTGGTAGTCCTTATAATAATTGGACTATTATTGCGTAAGCATACTAATTCCGATGAATTTTTAATTTCTAACAGAAACAAAGGGGCAATAATGATT
>CAJXZG010000180.1 GCA_913063265.1 uncultured Prolixibacteraceae bacterium
TTATATAATCGCCATATGCAATTCCATCACTGGAATCAAAATTACTAATCAGCATAGTGTTAAGATCAATATGAGCTATTCCATTTGTAGTACTTATCCATATTTCATCCGCCGATTTTCCTTCTATTATTGCCCTTACAGAAACCTCCTTCAATCCAAAATTACTTCCTATCCTTAATGTAGATGATTCGGAATAATCCTTAAACAAAAACAAATCATTTTGGCTTCCTACCCACATTCTGTTTCTGGAGTCTCTGTAAATACATCCAACAGAAAAGAAATTATATGCACTTCCAAAATCATATAAAAGATTAAAATTTTCATCATAAACTCCCAGTCCGCCGCCCAATGCTCCTACCCAAATATTTCCGTTTTCATCTTCTGCCAGTGCCCTTACATTATTATCTATCAAATCAGAATTTGAAATATTGTATATTTTTGTTTCCTGGGTTTGCAGGTTGTAAACAAACAGTCCAATGTCTGTAATGAGCCACAAATTTTGTCTCGAATCCTCAAAGAAATTATACACAGGTATATTTTCAAGGTTATCAAAACCATTGAAACGTTGAAATTTTTTTGTATTGTAATTGTATCTGTAAATTCGTCCGTTGTCAGACGAAATCCAAATCATATCATTGTGGTCTTTGTATGCAGACAGGGCAATCAAAGGTTGTGATTCATTGGGGATTGTTCTGTATTCTTTTATTTTCCGGTTGTTCTGATAGATGCAAATTCCACCGGGGCCATTGGCTACCCAGATATTATTATCAACATCGGTGCACATACCCCAGACATTTTTGTCGTTCAAACTGCTGGAATTGCCGATTAGTGGCAAATAACTTATTGTTTTAAAAACAGGTTCTTTATTGGGAATAAAGTTAATTCCACCCCCAAGACCCCCCAGCCAGATATTTCCAAAAGAATCCTGAAATACACTTTGTACTGATAAACTTGTTAATCCATCAGGTGTTTCTGAGGCCAGAATATGTTCAAACTTAACATCAGAAGGATAAAATGAAAAATCAAGATTGTTTAAATCCAGTATGTTCAGACCTCCCCCTTCCGTTCCAATGTATAATTTATGATCATCTGTTTCAATCATTTTTTGAATAAAATTGCTGGATATTGAGGAAGGATTTTCAGAACTATTCTTAAAATTCATCATATTGCCGTTTTCCGGATTAAACAGGCAAAGTCCGTTTCGTGTACCAATCCAGATGCGTCCTCTTGAATCTTTTAAAAAACTGGTTACCGTATTATCAGGTAAAGAATTTGGATTTCCGGGCTCATGTTTAAAGTTCATGGCTGTTCTTAATTTTGGATTTAAGATGCTAAAACCTTCATTAACGTGACCTATATAAATCCTTTCGTTTGAATCGTATAAAACACACCAATTGTAATTCGAAACCAAACCTTCTACATTTGACTGATTATAATTTATAAACCTCTGTGTTTCTCTTTCCAAACAATCTACACCTCCGTCGTAAGTTGCAAACCAAATATTTCCGTTTTCATCCCCATCGATATGAGTAACCCCATTGGCACTTAAATCATTCACATCAGGATTTTCATAGTCGTGTTCGTAATGCGTAAATACATGAGTTTTATAGTTATAGGCATCAATCCCGTTTTTTTCTGATGCAATCCATACCACATCATCAAATTTATCAGCAAACACAGAATTTAAAACATTGCTGCAAATGGAGTTTGAAATGGAATCAGATGATTTAAAAACCTTAAAACTGTTTGCATCAAATCTGTTCAAACCATCTTTTGTACAAATCCAGATAAATCCCTCCCTATCCTGGGTTATGCTTACCACATTATTATTCGACAATCCCCTTTCAATTCCTATTTTTTCGATTTTTAATGTTTGTCCATAAACATAAAAACATAAAAAACTTAGTATGATAGAAATTAGTAAAGTTTTTAATCTCATAATAGCAGCATTTATAATTAAGTACCTCCTGTAAATTTAACAAAAACATTTAAGCACATTAAATACCCCCATGGTATTGAGCTTGACCAGTTTTTGATTTAAAAATGACGAATCCAAGTTACTAACTTTCTTTTATTACTGGTTAGTTTTATGATGTTTTACTCTGACTGTAAAATTTATAAAACAAGTAAAAATTGATGCCTTAAAAAAACAATACGAACTAAATTTAATAAGCATCTGTTGATGCAAATCTTTAAAATTACTTTTTGAACCAATAATATGAACAACAGGAATATAGCACATATTGTATTTTTTCTGCTTATTATTGGAAATATTATTGGCTGCAAGAATAAACCGGAGGAAACAGTCCAAAGGCAGCTTTTTGATTTAAACTGGAAAGTTGCTTATGGAGATCATATTTCAGCTTATGCTTTTGATTTTAATGATCATAACTGGCAAAATATCGATTTACCCCATACGTGGAGCAATGATTCTGAACCGACAAATTTAACTTCCGGCACAGTATGGTACAGGAAACATTTTGAAATCCCGGAGCACTGGATTAATAAAAAAATTTTAATAGATTTCCAAGGCATAAGTAACAATTACGAGCTATTTGTTAATGGTACAGTCATACCTGATTCTTACAATGAAAAGAATTCAGTCCTTGCATACCTTAATCCTTACCTGAACCAGACTACAGGCAAAAACGTAATTGTAGTTCGTCTTACAATTCCTCAAAACAAAAAAGATTCATTGGATTCTAAAGTAGGTATTTATAAAAATGTATGGCTGGTTGTGAAGCATGATAAGAATTAAAGTGCATCAGTCGTACTTGTCAACTAAATTGTTTCTTTCTCCTTTTCTTAAAAAAACAATGTGCTATTTCCTTATAAATTCGATTAACACAATATTTCGAAGATAGTTTTGCAGATTTACTTGTTGTAGTTTGACGAGTTTGT
>CAJXZG010000181.1 GCA_913063265.1 uncultured Prolixibacteraceae bacterium
CTGTAGTCCTAAAACTACTGCACCTGTTTTAACCAGTAAAGATCTGGCAGTTCAGGCAACAGAAGAAGGAAATTACGAAAAAGCGGTTGAAGCGTGGAAGACACATTTTGACGAACAAACATTGGCACAAATTCCGGGTGCTGATTTTGCAATGGCATCACAAATGGCCTATCAGGCTGGAGACAATGAGCAAGCTGTAAAATGGTTCGACCAGGCACGTTATAAAAATTATGCAGATGCTGATATGTATCTTACCCTGGCTGCAATTTTCAGGAAACAACAAAATATATCCAAGGAATTGAGCGCACTTGAATATTACAAAGAAAATTTCGAAGGAGATATGAATGAAGTGAATAATCGCTTATTCGAGTTGTATTACGAAGTTAAATTATACGAAGAAGCACTGCTTGCATGGGATGGAATGAATGTTGAAACTCAAAGTAAAATTGAAAATCTTAAACCTTTTTTTAGTATTAATAAATCGCAGGAGAAGAATGAAGTTTGCGATTCACTGGCTACGGTAATTTTAGAAAAGGAACCTGAAAATATTGATGCTTTGGAATGGAACGGGATGAAATATTACTGGAAAGGTGAAAACCGTTATCAGCGGGAAATGAAAAAATACGAGAATAACCGTACCAACAAGCAATACAAAATTCTTTTAAAAGAACTTGATATTGCCACTGCTGATTTTAAAAAGGCACTTCCGTATTTCGAAAAACTTTGGGATATAGAATCCGGTGAGAAATATGCCAGTTATTTTGCCAATATTTATGCACGTTTTGGCGATGAATCGAAAGTGAACTATTATAAGAAGTATATGAAGTAAGGGAGTTGGAGTTTCCAACTCCGACAATGATTCTTTGATTTGGAAAATCAAAGTTCCGGTTTCGCTTTTCGAAGATAAAATACAAATCCGTTTTTTTCTCCAATCTTTTCAATATCAGGGTAATCATTCATTCTGTCAGCCAAATGAATTTTGGTAGCAAAATAAACATCCTTATCAATATTTCCGCTTAATAACCATTCAGTATTGTAATAATTTTTGTTTGTGTGTGGTTGGGTTGCTCCATAAAACCACTGCGAATAAGATTTAAAATGAACGCTTTTTAAATAGACGTCCTTATCCGCATGAGATTTGTAAAATTCAATCAACGCGTTTTGAGAATAACGTTCAATTTTTGGAACCACCAGCATAATTAATGAAGTGGTAAAAAATATAGTAACCATCCACAGGGAGACGGACCTCTTAAATACATTGTCCTTAGGAATACAAATTAAAATATAGAATACAGCCCCCAAAATCAGGAGAGCAGGAACAATTTCGAAACCTGTCCAACCACCATCAGCCTGCAAATTGGCAACCGCAAAATCATCTTTAATCAGGTCCATTTTAATAATTCTTTCTTTTATTTTATCTACAAACGGTAGGATAAAAACAGGGATTGAAAACAGAACAGTAACAAAAATTACCAGACCCGACATCCATTTATTCCAGACTTTTTTATTCCGCCAGGCATTGTAAACAAAAGCAGCCGCCAGAAATGTCATAGGGAAATAGGCTAGCGAAGAGTAGTGTACAATTTTAGTTTTAACAATTGAAAATAATATCAACACCACCCAAAATAATATCAGCATCCATCTTTTGGTTAACTGGTATAATGCATCATCAAGATTGTCTTTTCTGAATGATTTTAACATCAGGATAGAAGTAGGGAAGACCGTGAAAAACAACACCACAAAATGATATCCAAAAAATCCACCATGACCCGCATCCTGCGTTTGAAATAAACGTACCTGGTAAACGATAAAATCAACCACTGTATCGAAATTGCCAAATAAAATCTGAACAATAAACCAGGAACCACCTACCAAGGCAAGGACAAGAAAGTATAACGGAGCATCAATAAGTTTTACCTTTACTTTGAATCTCACTGAAATTAAATAAATGCCGGCAGTTAAGGCAATTAGTAAAAATCCAACGGGGCCCTTGGTGAGCACTGCCAAACCCGCGAAAGTTGCTGAAAGAATAATATTTCTGATTTTATGAGGATTTTCAGGGAATGCGTATAACAGTAAGAACCAGATACTCAGAAAAATAAACAGGTTAAACCATGGATCGATAATCCCCGATTTAAAATAAAAATAAGGCAATACCGAACCTGCGAATGCCAGCACCCACAAAATTCCAAATCGGTTATCGCGCAATTTTCGGCCTATATTAAATAAAACAAGCAAAGTAACAATTCCGCAAACTGCATTAGGAAAACGTGCAGCAAATTCATTAATTCCAAACATTTTCATCGATAGTACCTGCATCCATATAAACAGTGGTGGCTTTTCCCAGAATGGCATAAAATCGATTTGAACGGTAAGGTAATTTCCGCTTACAATCATTTCTCTGGCCGATTCCGCAAAATTAATTTCATCCCAATCAAAAAGATGAACACCACCTAAAAATGGAATAAACAATACAGCAGCAATTGCCGCGATAATCAATTGAATCTTTATGGGTTTTATCTGATTAATCATTGTATTTTTATTAGTGTCCGTAATCAGTCATATTAAGAACGTCATCCTGAACTTGTTTCAGGATCTTCTTTTCAATACTAAGGTAATCAGTATTTATAGATACTGAATCCGCCAGCTGGCGGACAGTATTACGACCTATTGGCAAATATGATACTATACGGATATTCATTTATTTTTTTAGTAAAGATTTATCAAGCCAGTTTTTATCCAGTTTTTCAAACCACAACCAGCTAAATAAAATAAATACCACACCAAACATCGAACCTACTGCAATGTCTTGCAAAAAGTGCTGCGAAATGTAAACACGAGAGTAGCCAACTACTACCGCCAGAACAAAAAACATCAGTTTTAAATAATT
>CAJXZG010000182.1 GCA_913063265.1 uncultured Prolixibacteraceae bacterium
CGTTGTCATTCTGAACGAAATGAAATGGAGTGAAAGAATCTTTTTCATAATTTATTTATTACCCGTATACTACTGATTCATTTTATGATTTTTATTTTCCGTAAATTTTTGTCTTTTAATAAAAAAGTTTGCACCCTAGTTATGTAATACAAATGTTTATTTATGTAATATAGAACAAAGTGATTTTGTGTAAAACAGGCTATTAATACATATTGTGTAATACATTTCCAATTTTTAATCCCTCTTATCGAACTATTTGAAATTTAGAACGTTATTAGTTTGAGCATTTGCTTTTAACTAAACTCACCTGTATGAACATTTTTAATCCTTTTAAACTCATATTAGTCTGCAAATTATTTTTCAGATTAAATCATCTTTTTAGTGTTTTATCCCCAGAAAATAGTCAGTCATGAAAGCAAAATCGATATCAGGAAATTCACCTGAAGAACTAAAGCTGGCTTTTTATGATTGTATTGAAGATGGTTTTAAACCAACTTTGGCTTTTGTTTTTATTCCGTTTAAAACTGAAATTGAACCATATTGTGAAATTCTGAAAGAAAAGGAAATTGCAATTTTTGGCACCTCTCGGTTTGGAACTGTTATGCAAGATCCTATTACAATAAAAGATACCTCATTTTTATTACTTGATTTGGATCTGAAGCATTTCAAAATACTATTTAAAGAATTTACAGATAACAGTGCTGAATCGGCTGCAACAGAACTGGCAAAACAAGTAAAGGACACTTTTAACGAATCCAGTCTTCTGGTTTATTCAAGTGATTTTAGAATCAACTTCACAAATATGCTAAAAGGATTTACCGGAATTCTTGGTGATGATGTAAATATGTTCGGAGCCGTTTCAGGAACAGATGAAACCATAACGGATGGACTGGTTTTCACCAACAATAAACAAAGTAAACATGCCCTTTTAAGCCTCGTATTTAATGCCGAAAAAGTACACGTTCAGGGTGATTCATTTAGTGGATGGAAATCGGTTGGTACGGTAAAAACTGTTACTAAAAGCAAGGATAATGTTGTCTTGGAAATTGATAACAAATCTGCTGTAGATATAACCATGAAATACGGTGGAATTGATGAATTGCCGGAAGATTTTTTTGAAGCAACTGTTTTGGTTTCACGAACCCTGGCAATGAATTTTTTAAGAGACAAAGGAGATCCGATTACTTTAATCGGTCTTGTTTTACACGATGAACGGGGACTAATTACCAATGCCAATTGCCCAGTGGGGAGTAAGTTACAATTTGCGTTACCCCCGGAATTCGATGTTATTGACGAAACGATTTTAAGATTTAGCCAACTAAAAGAAGAAGTCCCCAATCCCGATGCAGTGGTTCTTTACAATTGTATGAACAGAATGGAAGTTTTGGGCCCATTTGTAGATGAAGAGATTAAGGGAATCAGAAAACTTTGGAATGCACCGTTAGCAGGTTTTATGTCGAATGGCGAAATAGGAAGAGCCAGAAACAGTGAGTTGGAAATTCATAACTGTACACAAATGTGTGTGGTCATAAAGGAGAAATAAAAAAGTCGGCAGTCAGAAGTCGGAAGACCGAAGTTTTTTCTTCTTCCAACTTCGTGCTTCGAGCTTCAAACTATAAGGAATGAAAGCAAAATCAATAAAAGGAAAATCTGTAAAAGAAATCAAATCTGTTCTCTTTGATGCTATGAATGATGGTTTTACACCAACACTGGCAATTGTATTTTTATCAATAAAACAAGATAGGGAATCCATTTGCAAACTTTTAGATCAGAACAGTATTTCAGTTTTTGGAGCCACATCTGCAGGAGAATTTACTGAAAAAGGAGTCGAAGAAGAATCAATTGCTATTTTGTTACTTGACATTAATCCATCATATTTTAAAATTGTTATTGAAGATCATGAAAATGGATCGGCTATCGAATCGGGAAAAAATATTGGTGAAAAAGGCAAATCCATTTTTTCTAATCCCGCTTTTATAATTTCAGGCTCGCATTTGGATACCCCTGGAGAGCATATAATTAAAGGTCTCTTGGAGGTTGTTGGTAAAGAGGCAACCATCATTGGAGGTATGGCAGGGGACGCAGATACAATGCTTGGAAGCGTAGTATTTAAGAACAGTTCTGAAAGTAAAAAAGGTGCAATCGCCCTCATAATCGACGAAGATAAAATTGAATTAAGGGGAGTTGCTGTCTCCGGCTGGAAAGCTATTGGAACAGAAAAGACTATAACAAAAGCAGAAGGTTCATGGATTTATACTGTTGATGGAAATCCAGCCATGGATGTAATTAGCAAGTTTACCGGTATTGAAGTAGATAGGGATAATGAAAATGACGTGTTTGCAAAGGTTGGATCTTTTTACCCTTTACAGATTATGCAAAAAGAAGGAAATCCGGTTATGCGGCCCCCATTTCTTTTTAACAAAAAAACAAAATCTGTAATGTGCGGTGGAATAATGGAAGAAGGTTCAAAATTTCGTTTCTCTCTTCCTCCGGATTTCGATGTGATTGATACTGTAGTTGAAAGTGCAGCAACAATAAAAAATAATAATTTCCCGGAAGCTGACGCTCTTTTAATTTTTTCATGTATTGGAAGATTGGCCACATTGGGACCAATGATCTCAGATGAATTGGATGGGCTTGCTAAAATCTGGGATGCTCCAATGGCTGGCTTTTTCACCATGGGAGAATTTGGACGTGTAGATGGAGGTGTGCCCAATTTTCATGGAACTACCTGCAGTTGGGTGGCATTAAAAGAAAAATAAATGA
>CAJXZG010000183.1 GCA_913063265.1 uncultured Prolixibacteraceae bacterium
AAAGCTTTATGTGGTGGTGATTAGCGCAATAATTTTAAAAAATAACTTTTGGGGAAAAGTTGGAATTGGTTGTTGGTTGTTGGATATTGGATGCTTGATGCTTGATACTGGATACTGGATGTTGTTCTATAATCTCCATCTAACGTCAAACAGGTTTTCTCTGTCTTCCGTCTTCCGTCTTATTTTAACAGAGGAATACAGAGGAGATACAGAGTGTCACAGAGTTTTTTACCGATTGACCTCCGACTCCCGACCTCTGACCTCCGAATTCTGTCTTCCGTCTTCGGTCTCCGTACTTCGTGCTTTCTGCCTACTGTTACTGCTTACTTGTTTTTGGTTGTTGGTTTCTTCGGAGGCTTTTTGCTTTTTGAACCAGTTTTTAGGGTTAAGGTTTTGTTTGTATTTGGTAAATAACTCTTTCCCGACCAATAAACCACCACTCCAAAAAACTACTTCCATTAATATCAAACTGGTTGTTGATGCAATAACTTTTGTTTTTGTGGGTAAGTCGAAAAGCGGAATTATAAAAGTAGCGGCAAAAAATACTCCGGAAAATATCATTAAAAAGATGCCCAATTTTATCTGCCAGTTTTTTGTTTTCTTCATCGTGTGGAATTGTTAACTGTAAATCCGATAAAATACCAGTACGCAAATTAATCATCCCTGACTTCCCCAGCCCTGAAGAGAGCAGGGACAATGAATTCGCTCCCTTTAGGGCTGGGGTAAACGAATTGATATTCAGTAATTACTTTTAACATGTAGTATTTATTCAGATAATCATAATTGCTATTTTAAAAATAACCGCAAACTGTTTTCAATACAAACACAATTCGCGGTTATTAGTTTTTAAAAAGAAAATCAAACTAATCAATTCTTTTTGCTGCCCAGTTTATAGCATTGGTAATATGACCAATGAGCAAAGTATCCTGGAAGGCTTCATGAGTATGCCCGAATCCCGTGTAAAAAGAACGAATTCCATCATATTCCTGCCACCAGATTAGTGGATGGTCTCCCATTCTGAAATTGTCATTATCAAACTTTTTAATACTTTCCTCATCCAAAGTTGCCAGCACATTTACCTTTCCCCTCGGATTTACCTTAAATGTGTACCATTCATCGTAAGTTGTGTACGATTCCATACCTTCAAATGGTTTCATTGCCGGATGATTGGATTTTTCGAAAACTACTGTCGCCGTTTGTGATGGCGGGTGAGTTTTAAAATGACCTCCGTTAAGCTTCGCAAAATAGGGCCAATCGTATTCGCAGTCGGCTGCGGCATGAATTCCAACAAAACCTTTGCCGGTATTCATAAACTTTTCAAACGATGTCTGTCCTTTGTCTGAAATTGCATCTCCTGTTGGATTTAAAAATACCACAACATCAAAAGTTGCCAGAAATTCATCGGTAAATAAATCGGAATTTTCTGTAGCTGTTATCACCCAGTTTTGTTTTCTGCTCTGGTCATACAACATTTTTAATCCGGATGAAATTGATTCGTGTCTGAATCCTTTGGTTTTGCTAAAAACCAGAATATTTAACGGTTCTTTAAACTCAGGCTTGTTGTCTTGCGCATTGCACGACATAAAAAGTAGTGCAACTGCAAGAATGCTAAATAGTAAATTCTTCATTATTATTTTTTTGATTTAGGTTTATATATGGTGCAAGGTTAGTAAAAAGAACGAGTTACAGCAAAGAAATTTTTGATTTTCTAGTTCTTTACAAGTTTTAGAGTTTTACTACCGTTGGTGCCCAATACTTTGACGAAATAAAGTCCTTTTGGGAAAGATGAAATTGAAATCTTTTCTTCAGAAATGTATAAAGAAGAATACATAATTTTTCCTTCAATAGAATAAATTGCGATATGGTTTTGGTTATTTAAGTTGCTTAAAACTATATAGTCACTTGCAGGATTTGGATATAAAAATAGTTTGGGTGATTGACTCTCTGAAATATCTGTTGCAATTCTTTTCCCAACAATTCTCCTAATTACACCACCCCATTTGTTTGACCTTCCAAATTCAATCTTTATACTATCAGAACTAATAAAACCATTCAGGTATCCTTTGTTCTGCTGATAATCAGGCCCTGTTGTACAACTGACAAGTTCTGGATAAGTTAAAATTCCAAGACTGTCAATTGTAGGGTGTATATATCCGTCGAAGATGAAATAAGGGCCAGTACATTTATAAATGGAATCATATGGATTAATAGTGTTATAAGTTATTTTAACCTTGTGTTCTATATCAACAAAATTAGACTTGCCATCAACTGAAAATCCTTCAAAGTTCTCAACTGTAATTGTACCAACTATTGTATCTTTTACATCGTGATCCGGAAAACCATATTCATAATAATATACTGTCCCCTCAAAAATTCCTGTAAAAGAATCTCTGTAGTCTGCAGATTGGGAATAAGAATTGTATACAAGAATTAGTAATAGTGGAATTAAAATAGGTCTTTTTCTTTTCATGAACCAATAATAATAATAATAATAATAATCGATAATTTTGATTATAAAACATTACTTTTCAGCAAGATAGTATAACAATTAGGCCCTTCATTAAAAAGTAAATCCAAAATACTAAGGTTTGGCGAAAATCCCAGTTTGTCAGAGAAAACCTGTGTGTATTCAAATGCCTGGAAAGAGTTGTCTTTGGTTTTCTTATTCTTAGGAGAAATTATATCTCTGAAATTGTCAGTGTTTTCAGGAACATCTTCAAAATCATGAGTC
>CAJXZG010000184.1 GCA_913063265.1 uncultured Prolixibacteraceae bacterium
CTTACATTAACAGATTTTATCTCTTCAACATTAATATGATTTTTATTTCTGAGGTTTATTGCAGCTTCGATGGTTGGGTGACAATACCTGCATGCGGCATACGGTTTAAAAAAAACTTTTTCTATCCCATATTGATTGTTTTCCGAACCATTCAATTTTTCCAAGTCATAGGTATCCGTAACCATTGACAAAAATCCTGCATTCCCCAACAAAACGTCATCAGGACCTGTAAAACCTGTTTTTGCCATTAATGATGCCAATAATCCTGAATTTGCAGCCCTTGCAACGTTAAAAGGTTTTAACTGAGAATCATCTTCAAGCACCTTTAGTGTCCCAAAAGCAGAAACAACTGCCGCGGAAAACGCATTTTTCATTTGTTTCCTATTAAAGCCAAGCATTGCCGCTATTCCCATTGCAACACCAATTGTGCCACAAGTTGCAGTCGCATGAAAACCTCTTTCTTTATGTCCAGGTTGAATAGCCAATGCAATTCTAACAGTCGCTTCGTAACCAATAATTATTCCTTTTAATAAACTTTCTCCCCTAATTCCTTCTTTTTCTGCAATTGGCAATAAGGCTGAAAATATAGGTGAACCGGGATGAACGATACCCGAGATAACCCCATCATCCAATTCTGCTAAATGCGCATTAAATCCATTTACAAATGCCGCATGATAAGGATTTGCTTTTCTTTTTGAACCAATGATACTTATTCCCCCTTCATCACAGCTAAGGTCTTCCAAAACTGAAATATTTCTATTTTCCAGCATTCTATTTCCTGCTAATGCAGCCCCAAGATAATCAAGTAAACATCTTTTTGCTTGATGAATAACAATATCAGGAAAACTTGATAAACTTAATTGATGAAGATTATTTACCAAATTAGTGGAAATATTCATATTTTTTAATCATTAGAACTAATAATTCACTTGATATTTAAGCAATCCAAATTTTAAATATATCTATAAAATTAATCAATTATTTAAGTTGACACTATTTGGAATTTAATTTACTTTCATTTTTTTCTTTGTGATAAATCATAAATATATTTTGCACTATTCATGATATCAACTTTTACAATTTTTAGCCTAGCAATGGTTTTCTCTTATTTTATTATTAAAGACTCCAACCAATCTTTTTTCCCTATTCGGTCTGGAAATTGCCGACCATAAAATTCCCCTCTTGCATTTCCTTCCAACATTATCCAACCATTTTCAGTTAAAGCTAAATCCCATCCAACATACCTATTTGAAGGGACAACTTCGCTTAACTCTTTTGCAAGTTTTTTTGCAGATTCCCACATGGGAACTTTAAATCCTATTATTAATTCGTCAGTATCGGGATGAACCAAATGTTTGTTCCCCTTCTTATCAAAACCAGGTGTTTCAACAATACCTGAATCATTATCAATTACAGCAACAATCCCACCGCTACCAACATTATCCACGACATTCCCTCCCCTCCCAAAACGAATACCACAAGCAAAAATTTCAGTTCCTTTTCCAGTTCTAACTGTTGGAATCCGGATTGTATTCAAAGCATTTGGATAAATATGTTTTATCTTATGATGATTGCTTACTTTTTGCTCCAATAAAAAAGGACCTTTTGGCATCAAATACTCAAATAATTTCACATCACTTTCATATTTGTTTACATTCAACACCTCTACACCTATTCCTTTAGCGCTTGTGACAGGTTTTTTTATAAAAGTAGGATTCCGTTTGATAAAATCACAAAACTTTTCAAAATCATTTTCATCTGAAATTAACAAAACCTCTCTTCCATAATACTTTTTAAATAAATTATATGTTTCATGTTTGTTATCAAAAAGATGAATATTGTCTTTTGGGTTTAAAATTTCACAATAAACATATCGTAATTTATCCGTAATAAATGCATTTCTTCCCACAGCATTTAAATGAGGGAAATTGAATAGAAAGTATTCAGTAAACAAAGCCCCAAAACGATGTAAAGAATACACCATATCATCCCTTAATTCCCTCTTATCCTTTTCTAATATATCGCCTCTAAAAAACTGGATTTCACGATTAATAGCGTTCAATCCTCCCTTGTAATATTTATTATCAAATAACCTATAATAAAGAACATACAATTTCTTCCAGTAACGTGATCCGTCAGCACGATAACTCAACCAACGCTCAAATCCATTATCTAACTTCCAACGGGCAATTTGTTTCGTGCGAAACAAGCTTTTTGTTGCTTCCCTAATCTGATTTTCTACTGAAACGCTCTTCATGTTTATACCAATTAAAATAAATCGATTTTATTGAACACTGTTTTCCTTTAATGCGAAAACAGCTGGATATAATCCTTTTCACTTTCAATAACTCCATATGCTAAAGCTTTTTGATATACTTTTTTTGCCCAACTTCTGTGCGGTTTTATCTCGTTCATTTTATTTGAACTGGAACTTTTAATCACACCTCCGGAAGTATCCAGAATTTGTACAGCATCTTCAAATTCTTCTTTTGTAACCGCCATCATTGTATTTACATAATTAATATGGGTAGGATGGATAACTGTTTTGCCAACAAAACCATTTGCATTATC
>CAJXZG010000185.1 GCA_913063265.1 uncultured Prolixibacteraceae bacterium
TTATAATTTCCTGTTGAGCGTCTGAATCATCAGGAACCGGATATTCCAACTCAATATCGGCATAAATAGGCCATTTTTTATCTTTAATAAGATTCAGAATATCAGATAGTGGAGTTTCACCTTCCCCCCAGGGACGATTTGTATTTGCAGGGTTTGAATCCTTTCCGGTTTTATCTTTTAAATGTATACTGTAAATTCTGTCATGAAGTTTTTCAATAATGCCGTTAGGATGTTTACCTGTTGCACCAAAATAATGACCTACATCAAGATTTAACATATTCGCAGGTGAATGGGCAAGGAACTCTTCAAAGTCAAAGCCGGGTTCTCCCGGTTGTCCGTGATTATGATAAGCTGCAATCATCCCATGTTTTTCTGCAAATTTTCCCAGACGTTTGCAAGCTTCATCACCAATTTCATTGGTAATGGCCTTTGCCCCTATCATTTTAGCTGCGGCAAAAGCATAATTTATTTCTTCATCGCTCCAGTTTGCAGGTGCAAATTTTACAGTATGAATATGAATACCGGCATCTTTAAACATAAGCCCTAGTTCCTCATACTTATCCATCGGAGCATTTAAACGCCAGTTTTTTTGTTTCTCAGCTGCTTCTTCACGGGCTTTCATAAAAGCTTCGCGTTCTTCTGTTGTTGCATTTCTTCCCGGCCATGCCGGTCCTGCAGGTATTCCTGCAAATTCTTCGGCTACATTTCCCATCAACTCCAGTGAAGTAATATTGCCCGATACACAATAGTTAATAATTTCCTGGGCGCTTGATGGCATACTTCGCCAACTATAGGTAATTACACCAATGGGTACTCCACCAAAAGTTGAACCTGTATCTTTTGCAGTGCAGCTAAAAACAGTTGGTGCAAATGACAATCCGGCAGTTGCAGCAGCAGTAGTTTTGATAAAATTCCGACGATTTAAAACCTGATTATTTTTCTTTTCCATGATAACTCAGTAAGATTAAATTTAGATTGACTTAAGTTCTTTAAAAATAGTAGAATTTATTGGAAAAGGGATTATATGGTAGTTGGTTTTTAGAGAAAACTTTTGCGGAAGTTAAAAACTTCCGCTCCTGAATATTACTCACCCGGAGTGTCTTAACTCTTCATTTAAGCGATCCTTTAAAAACATTTTTATTAAAGATTGGTAAGGAACATCCCTTTTACGGGCCAGCATTTTTAGCTCATCCAAAATATGTTCAGGCAAACGGAGCGATATCGTTTTGGTTGAAGGTTTTAAATTGGGAAAAACTGCCCGTTTTGATTTTTTCCAATCAACAAAATCGGAAGATTCATGGTTTGCCCAAAATTCCCTTTCTTCTTCTTCGTTTTTAAAAATCGGTATGTTTTTAAGCTTGTTCATTATATATTTTCCTTTCTTTTTTATTCATATCTCTAGCTGAAATAATTCGAATTAATTTTTCTCTAATCGTAAAAACAATAAATAAAAATCGTTCACTGTCAGTTTTTCCTAAAAGATACCAACGTGATTCAACTTGTGAATGTTTAATATCCTCAAAAACTATAATCGGTTCATTAAAAAAAACCTGTTCACATTCACCCATTAAAACCTGATGACGAATCCAGTTTTTCATCGAATTTCCTTCATCCCAATCAAAGCCCTTACATTTATTAAATAACTCGTTCATGTATATTGCAAATATATACAATAAATACCACATTCTACAATAACAATTCAAGGCGGATTAAATTCTGTAGATCCCAAAACAAAAAAAGCCGGATTGCTATTGCATTCCGGCTTTTCAATATCATTAAGAAAAAATCTTATTCTTCTTTCTTTTTCTCTTCAGTTGATTCATCTTCAGCTTTAGTTTCTTCAGTTGTTTCGTCAGCCTTAACTTCAGTTTCGTCAGCAGCTTCAGCAACCGGAGTTTCCTCCACTACTTCAGCATCTTCAACAACTTTTACTTCCTCAGCTTTGGTTTCCTCAACTTTGGTTTCTTCAGCAACCTTAGTTTCTGCAACAGGAGTATCAGCTTTTTTTGCTCCACCACGACGCGAACGACGTTTTTTTGGTTTTGCAGCTTCCTCTTTCGCAGCCAACATTGCTTCGTTATAATCAACCAACTCCATAATACACATCTCAGCGTTGTCACCCAACCGGTTTCCGGTTTTTAAAATTCGGGTGTAGCCACCCGGGCGATCAGCAACTTTTGCAGAAATCTCTCTGAATAATTCAGAAACAGCATTTTTATCCTGCAAATAGCTAAATACAACCCTGCGTGAATGTGTAGTATCGTTTTTACTTTTCGTAATTAACGGCTCAACATACATACGTAATGCTTTTGCTTTGGCAACAGTGGTAGTAATTCTCTTATGAATTAAAAGAGAACTTGCCATATTAGCCAGCATCGCTTTACGATGTGCGCTTTTACGTCCTAAATGATTAAATTTCTTATTATGTCTCATTACTTCTTACTCCTTGTCCAATTTATACTTCGAAATATCCATTCCAAAATTCAGTCCCATGTTA
>CAJXZG010000186.1 GCA_913063265.1 uncultured Prolixibacteraceae bacterium
TAAGCCCGGTATATGTGCAGCCAAAGCTGTCCAGTCCTGCGAGTGTTGAGCCCCGTATTTAGAACCTACCGATACCCGTAAAGTCACCGGCATTTTTAATACATTTCCACTCATTGCCTGCCATTTTGGGAGCTGGTTAAACACCTCATCTCCGGCACGGCCAAGGAAATCGCAATACATAAATTCCGGAATTACACGACCGCCACACATGGCATAACCGATGGCAGTTCCCATAATTGCAGCTTCGGCAATTGGGGAGTTAAACAGCCTGTGGTAAGGCAGCGCTTCTGTTAATCCACGATATACCGCAAAGGCACCACCCCAATCGCGGTTCTCTTCTCCATAAGCAACCAAGGTAGGATCTTTATAAAACCTGTCGATTATTGCTTCGAAAAGTGCATCGCGCAAACCAAACGTCTTAATTTTTGAGTGCGGTTTCCCGTTTTCGTCAAACATAAAGCGCTCTTTGGTTTTGAGTTGTTTCACCCTTGGATTTTCTTCCATTGGATGATTTACCTCAACCGGGCGATCTTCCATTTTTTCTACCGATTCATTGCTAAACATCATATCACCAATCAGGTTTGGATATTTTTTCACATCCATTAATGGCGAAATTTCATCATCGATAGCCAGTTTCATTGAACTGGTTATTAATTCAGTAGTTCGCGCTTTTATTGCTTCCAATTCTTCTTCAGAAGCAACTCCTGCTTTTACCAATTCTTTCCCAAACCAAACAATTGAATCCTGTGCTTCCCAGGCTTCCACTTCTTCTTTGGTTCTGTATGAAGAAGCATCAGAGGGAGAATGTCCGCTGTATCGATAGGTTAATACGTCAAGTAAAACCGGACCTCTTTTTTCTTCCAGGATTTTCTTTTTACGTTTATAAGCATCAATAACTGCTAAGGGATTGTATCCATCTACCCGCTCAGCATGCATTTGTTCGGCATTTAATCCTGCACCAATTCGGGCTGCAATATCGTAACCCATAGTTTCGCCACAGGTTTGTCCACCCATTCCGTATTGGTTGTTCATAATGTTTATGATTAAAGGCAGACCTCCTTTCATATCTCCTTCCCATAACTCAGTAAACTGATCCATGGTAGCAAATGCAAGACCTTCCCAAACCGGTCCGCAAGCCATTGATGCATCTCCTATATTGGCAACTACTATTCCGTTTTTACGATTGACTTTTTTGTAAAGGGCAGCCCCAACAGAAATATCGCCCGAACCACCAACAATCGCATTATTTGGGTAAACACCAAAGGGAGTAAAAAATGCGTGCATTGATCCACCCAATCCTTTGTTAAATCCGGTTTCCCTGGCAAAAATTTCGGCAAGTGTCCCATAAACCAAAAACTTAATGGCAAGCTCTTTTACAGTTCCGGTGTGCCCGGCTTTTACCGGTGCAACTGTAGCCCCGTCAAAATGAGTATCCATTATTTCCTGAAGTTGCTCATCATTTAGTTTATCAATGGCTGATAAACCTTTGGCCAGTATTTCACCATGCGAACGGTGTGATCCAAAGATAAAATCCTCTACTCCCAGGTTGTAAGCCATTCCCACTGCTGCAGCCTCTTGTCCTATAGAAAGGTGTGCGGGCCCCGGATGATTGTATTCTATTCCATTGTAAACACCTTGGGTTTTTATCAGGTTTAACATGGTTTCGAATTCACGAATAACTACCATGTCGTGAAAAATTCTTACTAAATCTTCATTTGAAAAATTCTTTTTTTCTTCTTCAATAGTTTTGTTGTATTGATTTACAGGAATTGGCTGAAATTCAATTTGTCCGGATCTACGAACATCATCCGGATTAATATATTGTACTTTTGGCATTTTATTGAGTTAAAAGTTTAAAATTTAATGTTTAAAGTTTTGGTTCTAAATCATTTATATTTATCACCTTTTATGTCACTGTCTTTTAAATGTTTAATAAGTCCAGCAATTAGTTTGCTGATTTCCTCAGCAAGATCATATGCTTTTTGAAATTCTTCTTCAGTAATATATCCATTGTCTAAAGCTCTGTAAAGCTGAGAACGAGTCTCACCGGCAGATCCCTTTGAGATGTAAAGAAATTGTATAAACTCTTTATTACCACCTCTTTCAAATCCTTCGGCAATATTATCCATCGCCGAACCTGAGGAACCCGTTATTTGACTGATAAGTTTAAAATCACTCGAAAACAAACCTTTCATTGTGTAACCCTTAATAAGTTTACATAGAACTCTGGCTTTCTGCCAGGCAAGGATATCTTCAAATCGATTAAACGTAGCCATACTTTAAACTTTAGACATTCAACATTAAACTGATAAATTTTCTATTTGATTCTTTATCTCGGCTAAGAAT
>CAJXZG010000187.1 GCA_913063265.1 uncultured Prolixibacteraceae bacterium
TATTGAGATATTACAGGATATTTGTGTGCAATATTAATAATTATTTGTTATTGAAAAGGTAGTAGATAACTATTTTTTGCGCGGGTGGAATTTAAAATATTCTTGAAATGTCTGGGAACGACTACTTCGTGAACACCTGTTACGTTATATGAAATAGGCTGCAAGGGGGTTATTATGGAGGATAATATTATAGCAGATTTAAAAGAAAGCTATGGTATAACTTGTAACCAAATTACTCCAGTTACAGGTGGGTTACTGAATCGTAAATGGAAAGTTTCTACAGAAAAAGGCGAATTATTGATCAAGCAATACAGCACTAAACGTTTTAACAGACAACAAATTGATAGAATTGAAACCGCCCTGCAGCGGCAGATCATTCTTAAAAAACACGGTGTTCCCTGTCCGTTACTCTGGCAATATGGAGGTCGTGTAATCCGTTGGATTGATGACAAGACAGTTTATATGGTTATGGATTTTTGCCCAGGAAAGACATTAAAACCTGATACAATCACAATAAAGCAAATGCACAGTCTCGGAAGCACCTGTGCTGTAATGCACAAAGCGTTTTCCCAATTATCGTTGCATTCAGCCAATAGTTTACCCGTTTTTGGTGGTTATACGATGGATTTATTATGGGAATATTTTAACACACGTATGATAAATTGTTCAACGGATAATGTGGAATATCAGAAAACCTTGTGTGCGTTGGAACCAATATTGAAGCAGATTAGCACAGAATTTTTTGATAAGTTTTCCAAAGGATTTACCCATGAGGATTTTCAACCTGGCAATATCTTGTTTGATGTTGATGGAGTATCTGCCGTCATAGATTTCGACCGTAATTGCTTTAGCTATATTTGGCATGATATTGGTAGAGCGATACTGTCTTTTGCCTTAGAAGGTAATAAAATGAATGTCAAAAAGATATATGCTTTTCTTGAAGGATATTCACAGTATTCATTGTTGACATTATCTGATATAGCAGACGCTTTGCGACTTTCTTGGTGCATTGAAATACCTTGGTGGATTCAACCGAAATTTTTTAGGGAATGTGATGAAATCCCAAAGCGTTTCAAAAAAGAAATGTTATGGTTGACTAAACATTGGTTTGATATAGAGTCTATATTTTAAGTTGATTTATTCTATAATCTTATTGTAAAAAATCAGCATATAATAAAAGGCACTTTTGTCGGAATAAAAGCTGTATCGTCCGTGTCTTGTTACGCGGGGCAGCCTAAATCATATAACAATGAGTTTACGGTTCCACTCCTAACGTCGTTTCACCCAAATTCCTGAGACTAAGCCAAGTCTGGCTAAGACTCAGAAACTTCGTAAACTCGGTTACGTTATCTGAAATAGCCCTACTTGGGAAAACATGTACAAAGAGCAAAAGCAAGAGTAATGTGGGCAAAAAAAATAAACTTCGCAACAAATTAATGTCTTGAAGTTTTATCATAAATTATTTCGCCATTTTTAATTATATTGTTAGCTAAATTAGTAGGGTCGCTATTGTAAAGCTGATCAGTCGAGTATGGGATGGCTTCAATTGACTCATCAATGTTCCAGGTTAATTTAGATAGTAATTGCAATTCTTTAAGTTTGTGTTTTCCAAAGTCAGGAGAAAATACAGCTAGGTCAATGTCACTATATTCATTAGGGTTTCCATTTGCCCATGAACCATAAAGAACTACTTTACTTACCGTTATATGTTTTTCTAGGGTCTTTATATATTCATTTATTTTTTTTTTAGTCATAGCTTTGTTTCTAGCCATTTGAACAACCTCCTTGTATTATCAAGAAGTTCGGATGAATAATTGTAATCCAGATCTTTTAATACTTCAAGTTCTTGATCGGGATATCTAGTGGCAATATTAAGTGGATTTAATTCATGAATTATATTTAGAAGTTCTTCAGAAATTTCATTATCCAATTTCGTTACTTTTATTAATCTAGCTAGATTATGAATACGGGGTGGCATTTCTTGGATTTTATATGAGTAAATAGCTTTTAACATTTTTTCTATTGTTTGGTGGCACATGAAACCAACATATAGATATCTTTTTGATTTAAGCATTGCTTCAGCGGTTTCTAGATCATATTTTGCAATGTCGGTCCAATAGTTTTCGTTAGACATGAGACTCAGTCCCTTGCTTATTGTTAATTTAATTATAACATGAAAATAAATAAATGTGAATTATTTGCTAATTATTAAGGTTTGTTATATATTATAACCAAAAGAAATAAGTGTAAACGGGCTACATCAGA
>CAJXZG010000188.1 GCA_913063265.1 uncultured Prolixibacteraceae bacterium
ACGAGACCCGTACGTACGGTGGTGTGAGAGCCTCTCCCTGCTAGCGTTTGCTAGTGGGGCGGGCTACTCGATTAGCTTTTCGTTATTTTTAGTAGTTCTTCATTAATAAATTCTATTAGTTTTTCTGCATCTGTTCTAATATCTATATAGATACTATTTTGATGTTCAGTATATCCCAATTTCATTGCAATAGCATTAAAATACTCCATATCCATTTTAAGATTTGGGATATTTATTCTTGGATGATTAAACGTTGAACCAAACATTTGCTCGCCAAAATCACCAGATAAAAATATTTTTTTCATTATGTGTTTGGTAATTTCTGAGTTCTGATATAACTGAAGCCTTTTTTCGTTATTATTCTCAATTCTGTTATTCATAGAATAATATCGGAATATTTGCTTTCTGAGATTTTCATTCTTAATTAAATTCCCATGGCTGCCTGACTCTATTTGATTAATTGTTCCCTTTTCTGGAATAAAATAAGACTCGGTTCTTAATATAACATGAAGGTCAATAAATTCAAGCGTTTCTTTTTTTGAGAGTTCATTTTTAGTTTGTAGGATTTTAAAAATCGAATAAGTGTTTGCAATTCTTGTTTCATTTATTTTGATTCTCTCTTCAAGTGTAGAAATATCAAAATCAATGTCATCTTTCAAGCTCTTAAGAAAGGTTATTTCCTTTTTGATTCCTTTTTTATTTTCATTCCAGTTACTTATCTGCAATGCAAATAAAATACCAATTACAATTAAAAATATTTCTCCAATTGCATAAAAAAGATATTTAGTGAATTTATTTTCAACTAATAATCTCTGTCTGATTTTCCTCAAGAACGTTATCATCTTTTAATAATTTAATAATGAAAGCTAACGGTTTGGCTATGTGGAGTGCGGGACTTTGAAATGCTTCACTGTCAGGTTGCCACTGAGCCAATTCGTTTATTCATATTTTTGTTTTTATAGCCAAATCGTCAAAGACGAATTGGCGTTGTTGCTACGAAGAACTGCAGTTGAGTTACCCACTGTACCCCGCATTACATATAGCTTTTGTTAGGCACTGGTTTTTATTGTGTAATATATATCTCATAACTCGTACATCAACTTAGTTAATTTGGACTTTTATTCTTTAGTTGTCTTAAAGACTGCCTGAAATGTCATATCGAAATCAAGGGACATACCGTAAAGTTTAGTCCCAAATATTGAAATAGGTGATTCAGGATTAATTTCTATTCTGGTTTGTCCACCGGATGATACTGGTCGAATGATTCCACTAATATTTGCTGTTAAATATCCATTTTCATTCCTTCCATATAGAATATGATTGATTCCCAATGGTTCTCCTATATCTGCAGGACTTGTAAACCACTCTAATATGATTTGACTTTTGCCATTGATATTTTCAACTAATTTTCCATATTCAGTTGGATTATACTCAAGAGAATCAATTAAACTTATTTCCCATGCTATGGCTTCTGTATAATCCTCAAGCGACTTGTTTGTCGTTTTACCTTTATAGTCCCACCAAAAGAATGTGGGCATGGTTGCATCCACTCCGGGAACAGGTGTGATGGTATCTTGACCATATAATCGAATCCAGATATGTGCTTTATTCAGCGGTGAAATATCATTTTTATCCCAAATTGCAGTGTGGCAATTTTGAGCTAAAAATAAGATTTGTGCTTTGCTTTCTTCTATATATAGTCTGTGTTCTATGGGAACCAAACTTCTTGCAATACTGGAATCAACCGGTATAAAACAGGCTATTTCTTTACATTCCAAATCTAAGACGTTAACTATTTCATGAATCTGTTGATTCGAATTATCGATTTCTGTTCTTTTCTTACTTGAACTATTTGATGTGCAACCGATTATTACAAAAGACAAAATGATTATACTAATCTGAAGCAGATTCTGGCAGCCTTTGAAAATTGGTTTTTGTGTTTTCATGCTAAGATTGTTTTTTAATTAGTATTAATAAATTCTTTTTGAATGCAATGCTAAATTAAACTTGTGCCTAACGGATGGCGGTATGAAACGTTGCGCATTTTGAAACACAAATTTATCAGCCCGCTAAGACGTAGATTAAGTGGTATTTCGTTCAAAAATAGCACTATCCGCGCAATGTTTTATGACCGCGTGTGTGTGCCCAGCATGAGCATGTACACACTTTCTTAAAAGCTCTGAAAAAATGTTGAAAATACAAATTTTCTATGT
>CAJXZG010000189.1 GCA_913063265.1 uncultured Prolixibacteraceae bacterium
TTGCCCGACTGCAAAGTAATTGCTGCCGAACCTGCCGGAGCTGATGATGCATATCGTTCTTTTCAGTCTAAAAAGCTTATACCTTCGGTAAATCCAAAAACCATAGCTGACGGACTTCTGACATCGCTTGGGGAGCGCAACTTTACTGTTATTATGGAAAATGTTGATGATATTGTCACCGTTTCGGAACAAAGTATCATTGATGCAATGAGAATGATTTGGGAACGAATGAAAATTATTATCGAACCCTCTTCAGCAGTACCCCTGGCCGCTATTCTTGAAAAGAAAGTAAATATTCAAAACAAAAAAGTTGGAATAATTTTATCGGGGGGAAATCTTGATTTGGGTAAATTGCCTTTTTAATCTGAAAAATTCCCCGAGGCTTTGCCACGGGGATAGTCAACTTCAAGAATTTTATTTATTTGCCATGGGCTAGTACATCGGACTTACAATATGAGCTAAGGATTCACGAAGTTTAAAATGCCACATTCTTTTTGTCCATTCGTTTAGTTTAATTTCCCTGCTGTTTCGTAAATCTTCATTAAAATGTTTTAATAAAGTTCTGGCAAATTTCTTCTCATAAATAAAAGCATTAATTTCAAAATTGGTTTCAAGACTTCTGAAATCAAGATTAGTCGTGCCAATTGTTGAGAAGCTGTTGTCTATCAATAAAGTTTTTGAATGAATAAAACCTTTTTGGTAGAAATATATTTTTATTCCGGCTTCCAGAAATTGTTCCACATAAGAAAAAGAGCACCACTTTGGCGTGATAGCATCTGACTTTTCCGGAATAATAATTCGAACATCAACACCGCTTAATGCTGCTGTTTTTAAGGCAGATACAATATTTTGAGGCGGCATTAAATAGGGAGTTGTTAAATAAACATATTCTTTTGCATTTAATATTGAAGAAAAATACGCTTGCTCAATGCTTTTCCAGTCAGAATCAGGGCCGCTTGCTGATATTTGTACAGGTGTTCCTTGTTTCTCTGATAAAGGAGGGAAATACTGCTTGCCTGTTAGGTTTTCATTTATCACAAAATACCAGTCGGCGGCAAAAATTACCTGCATGGTTGCGACAGCATCGCCTTCAATCTGAAGATGTGTATCCCTCCAGGGGCCTATTTTCGGCTTTCCTTCTAAGTAGCGATCTGCAATATTGATTCCGCCTGTAAATCCAATCTTTCCATCAACGATCAATATTTTTCTATGATTTCGGTAATTCACCCTGGAAGTTAACCTGGGGAACCTGACTTCCATAAAAGGATAGATTTCAATACCACTATTTCTGAGTTGATTGAGAAATTTCTCTTTTAATCCCCAGCTGCCAACATCGTCAACCAATATTCTTACTTCAATTCCTTCTTTACTTTTCGAAATTAAAAGGTCTTTCAGGCGATTACCAATTTTGTCGTTCTCAAATATGTAATACTCAAGGTGAATGTGATGCCTGGCAGTTTGAACAGCCTCAAATATGGCTTCAAAGGTTTCATTGCCATTATTTAGAATTTTGCATTTGTTTCCGGTTGTCAATAATGAATTTGAATTATTTAAAAGAAGCCGGATGATATTCTTTTTTCCAAGCACATCGTTGTCGAGTTTCAAATGGGTTTGATTGATTTCACGAAGCTGTTTGGTTGATAATTTTCTTATCCTGCTTAAACTTTTTACTCCTCTTCGCGAAAACAGTTTTTGTTTGCGATATTCCTGCCCGAAAAATAAATAGAAAACAAGGCCAATAATTGGAATTAAAATTAGGACCAGTATCCACGCAATAGTTTTGAATGGAGAACGTTTTTCAAGAATAATCATTATGGCTACCGGAATTGCCGTAACAAGAAAAACAAGTGAAAATATGCGCCAAAAAATATTCCAGTCCATTTAATCGGATTAGTTTGTTTTCTGGATAAATTTCATGAATTTTGTGATGAAAAGCAAAACAGATAGTTAATTCATATTCCCAAACTGATTTTAGGAGATAATTTCATGCGACAATTGTTAATTATATTATTTATTTTGATTTTAGGCTGGGCATGCTCCACACAGAAAGGTACTGTTAAAGTTGAAAAATCTGATGCTCAAATCGAACAGGACAGCATTGAGTATGGAGTTGAAACTTTTGATGGAAAATTTGAATCCTGGTATGCCTTAAAAGA
>CAJXZG010000190.1 GCA_913063265.1 uncultured Prolixibacteraceae bacterium
AATCTTTGATAAAAATGCTGTTAAAAACCGCATTGCCGTTCCGGCATGACCAATATCAAATTTATTTGAGTTTGAATACAAGGCACGTTCTAAAACAACTGTGTCATCACTGTCGGATAAGTTTTTTAAAGGATAAGGATTAAAACTTAATGCACTTATAATTAAAGCTCTGTTGCTTATACTTTTAGACGCAGGCAAATTTATAGTTGCATTAATATTTTTTATATCGGTTGAAATCTCGTATTTCATAAAATTCTTACAGGTTGACAAAATATTTTAATGATTCATAAATCAAATGCTTATCACAATTTTGGTTAATTTCAATTTTACCGATTTCTGACAACAACGTAAAATTAATCCTGCCCGATTCATTTTTTTTGTCGTGTGTCATCAACTCAAACAAGGTATCAAAATCTTTGCTTGAAATTTTAAATTTGCCATACAATTCAAGTAACCAGGAGGTTAAGTTTTCCAATTCATTATTTGGGAAATTACATTTTTTTACGGAAAGATAAAGTTCTGCAATCATTCCAAATGCAACAGCATAACCATGCTGAATCGGCCTTTTCTGCTGCATTGCAAAACTTTCAAAAGCGTGGCCAATGGTATGGCCAAAATTAAGTGCTTTTCGAATGTTTTGTTCGGTTGGATCGTTGCTTACAAAATACGATTTAACATTTACCGAGTCACTTATAATTTCTTGTAACAGGTCGTAATCAATATTTTCAATATCAAATTTTTTCAGGTCGCTTAAATGTTTGGGACTGTAAATTAATCCGTGTTTTATCATTTCCGCAAAACCTGAAATAAAATTTTCTTTATCGATAGTACTCAGAAAATCAGTATTAATTATAACAGCAACCGGTTCCATGAAAGTTCCTATTTCGTTCTTAAAACCACTAAAATTTATTCCTGTTTTTCCACCAACAGATGCATCAACCTGCGAAAGTAAAGTTGTAGGAATATTCAAAAAATCGATTCCACGTTTAAAAGTTGTAGCTGCAAAACCCGCTAAATCAGTTAACATTCCGCCACCAATATTTATTAGCAACGATTTGCGATCTCCCCCGTTAGCCGACATATAATCCCAGATTTTAGCAACCGACTCAATTTTTTTGTTGTTTTCGCCGGCCGGAATTACAACCTTTTTTATTCCATTTAATTCTAAAAAGGAGTCAAATTTCGAAATCCAAAGTTTATTAACTGTTTCCTCAGTAGCCAGAAAGATTTTTCGCTGACTGTATTTTTTAATCCAATTTGAAAGTTCCTGCTCTATTTGTCGTGTATAGATTATTTTTGATTTTATTGTTGAATTTCCCATTGATTGCTGTTAAATTGCGGTAAAGTTAAAATAAAATTGGTTTTAAGAATTTGAAATATCTTTGTGCCACACTTAAATTAAAATTTAATAACCAAAATGAAGCTGGATAATAAAAAACGCGCAGTAAAATTCAGGAGAGTCTTTTTTTTAGGAAGTGTTGCAATGGCCATAGCAGCGCTTGTATTTTTTCTTCTCGATATGTTAGGTGGTGCGTTATTGTCTGTTGGTGTTTTTTCGTTGTGGTATTTGTATTTTCACGTAGCAGATTACCAAATCATTGAATTTAGTACTGAAAATGACAGAATAGTACTGCGATATTACAAGTCAATAAGTTTTGGCGGAGTTAAATTTAATGAAATTGAATTTCCTCAAAATATGTTTAGAAAAGCAGTATTCGAAGATTCAGTTTTTGGGAAAATGACAGACCTGACTCTTGTTGTCAGGACCAAACGCGGAGTAGCAGAATACCCTTCAGTAAGTTTATCGGCTGTCGAATTAAACGACCGGCGAAAAATTGCAGACGCACTAAACGAATTACTTTAAATATAAATATTTCACCCCCAACAAATGGATAATAAGCTTCTGTATAAAATTGCACTTTCATTGGTTCCTGGAATTGGAGGAATATTAGCGCGAAATGTTGTTGCATATGTTGGTAGTGTTGAAGGAGTATTTTCAGAGCCGGTAAAATTAC